>DASTGF010000163.1:0-4420 GCA_035719255.1 Microlunatus sp.
GGCCATGATGGCTGTGGTGATGACCTGGCCGAGTTCGAGGTTGGCGGCGTAGTTGCTGCCGTCGGCGAACTGTGACTTCTCGACCGCTTGGGCGGCCTGGGGGACGGGCATCTGTTCCCAGCCGGGGATGTCCATGAGCCCTGATTGGCCGGCCTGCCCGCCGGTGTAGAACATGGTCGCAGCCTTGACCGGATCAAGTCGGTCTTCGAGCGGTCCCCAGGCGTCAAGCTGCTGGAAGAGTCCGCGGCTGGAGGACATCTGCCCGTTGGACATGGTGTCGCCGTATCTGACGTTGACCAGTGTGGACTCGGTCAGTGCTGTCGTGACGCCGACCAGGACTCCGCGTTCGTCCAGGCCCAGGCCGATCGCGACGCCAGCGATCGCCTGCGCGTTGGCGTTCTGCTCGTCGCTGAGAGAGCTGCTCGACCCGCTGACCGTCGCCGACCCACAGCCCGGCGAGCTTGTCGACGCGGGGTGGTGGGCGATTGTCGCGGCCGCAACGACCAGAGCGAGCAGGACGACGATCCAGAAGCCGGCCTTGACTCCGATGGCCGCCAGCAGCTTCTTGACCAGACCGGCCGACGCCTGACGGGCGGCCGCCCGTCCGACTGCCCCGGCCGTCTCCGACGGGCGCTCCTGTACATCGGTCATGAGGTGATGCGTCCCCCGCGGCTCCCTGTCACCCTCTGGTGACCAGCTGTAGCGTTCCTGCGACGATCGTGATACTAGCTACAGCTACTCCGGGATGTCCGGTCCGAGGTCGGCGAGTTCGTAACCAGTGGGGTAGACGGAGCTGACCGGCCGCCCAGGGACGAACCAGGGAGTAGTCGAGGGTTTCCGGAGCCGGGTGATGACGTTGCGCATGATGTAGATGGCCCTGACCAGGACCCGAGCCCCCGGAAGTGGTCGGGGAAGACCGAGGGCGTCCGTGAGCGGGCGCTCGTCCAAGAGAGCGGTGGTGAATGGCGGCCCGAGCCATTGGAGCCGCTTGGGAAACTTGCGGACGATGATCCGCTGAGTGGCGTCCATGAGTTCACGGCCGGCCGGGCTCGGTGCGCGGTGTCGGCGCTCGTAGTCGTCGAGCAGTTCGGCGGCCGCGCGGTAGTCGGCGGGCGGATCGGAGATGCGCATGCGTCGGCCGAGTTCGCGGTAGAAGGTAGCGCTCGCTTCGCGCTCGGCCGGCAGGAGCTGCCGCCACCCGTGGCGTTCGATCCAGCGGATCGGGACCACGATGAATGCGGCCAGGACATACCGGTAGTCCTCGTCGAGGATGGGCCAGCGCCGGTGGACACGGTTGAGCAGCCGCACCATCTCGCGGCCCCGCGGGTGCTGGAAGCCGTGTGAGATCAACTCGTACATCACCAGCCCGGTGTCGAAGCCGCGCTTGGCGGTATGCGCGGTCATTTCGCCGGTGCTGGACAGCAGCTCGGCGATGCGCGGGATCGCAAACACCCTGTAGAAGGCAAGGTTCAGGCCGAGCCGGGCGTCCTTGGGAAAGTCGTAGAGGATCGTGAGCTGGTAGATCCGCAGATAGTCGGCGTCGGGCAGCTCAGCGATCCGGTCGCGGTTCGCGAACGCGCGACTCATGAACGTTCTCACGCCCGGCCGTAGGCGTCGGCAATCGCCCAAAACCGCGGCAGTTCTGACTCGCCGCAGGTGGGCTCGGGCAGCAGGTCGACCGCGGGCACCCCAGTCCCGCCGGCCTGGGCCCAGGCAGTGGGGTCGCGCAGCGTGTGACCGAGGGCGACAGCGGGGTCGGCGCTGCTGCGGATGGTCGCCGCGGCAGTCGGGGTGATGCGGATGCGGTGGAGTGCATCGGCGATCTCGATCCGGCGGCGGGCCGAGATCAACTCCGCCCGGGCGACCAGCGAACGAGTGGACGGAAGCGGAAGGACGACCTCGGGGACCGCATCGGTGAGCGCGGACCAGAGCCCCGCCAGGTGCGCGGCGGTGCGTCGAGCGAGGATCCACCGCACGAGGACTTCGACGGGGTACGGGGCAAGGATGCCCAGGCCGGCCAGAATCGCGGCCACCGAGATGGCAGCCAGGTTGACCCCGGCCAACCACTGGAGGTTCATACCCGCGTAGGTGCTGATCATGGTGACCGCACCGGCGGCCGCGGCGACGGTAGCGGCGGCCGAGCCGAGCCCAATCCCGATGACGCTGACCGCGGTCGCGGCCGGTTGCGGTTTGAGTCGGTCACCGCGGAGCGCCGCGCGCAGGCTCCGTCGGCAGATCAGCGCGATCCCGACGAGGCAGAAGACCAGGTACGCGTAGAACAGCGTTCGGTAGCCCACGGCCGGCAGGCTGGTCGCGTAGTCGGTCAGGAAGTCCGGTGTGGGGGTGTCGGACATGGGGATGGCAGCGAACAGCGCGATGAGGGTGACGCAGACAACCGCGAAGACCGCCGCCTGCCAGCGTTCGGCCCGCGGTGTGAGCGCTCCGAGTCGCAGCACGGTGAGGAATCTCAGGGTCGCGTAGACGGCAGCCGCGAACAGCAGATGCTGGATCAGTTCGGCGGCGTAAGGCCAGCGCAGGACCGCGTCGATACTGCGGCCGGTCAGCTGGTACGACGTGGTGAACGCGAGCGCGATGCACACGGCGGCCACAGTCATGCTGATGCGCGCAGAATCGGGTCGCCGGATGGAGGCGATGACCCTACTGAGGGCAGCCAGCCACAGGACTATCGTTCCAAGCAGTAGTGCCATCAGCGAATTCGGTCAGACAGGCGGTCGTGTTCGGTGCCCCCGCCGGCGCCCGCGGAGCCCGTGGTTCGCGATTCGATATGGGCGATGAGACGGGTCGCGAAGGTTTCGGCCTCACGCTCGATGCGGGCCTCGTAGCCGTGCCGCGGCAAGAACCGCTGCACCAGCTGCGGGGACACGGTGGATTCCAACACCGACAGGCCGCTGGTGCTGGTGACCGGCAGCGGATCGTGGCCAAGCACCATGTGCGCGATCTCATGGCCGATGATGGCGTCTCGCCAGGAGCCAGCCGCGCGCGTTGCGCGCTCGGCGACGACGACGTAGTCGACCTGATCGGTGGGGATCCACAAGCCGGTGATGTCGCCCGGCAGCGGCTGATCGACGAGCCGAATCGGCCGGTTCCGTAGGTCGGCGACCCGCCGAACAAACACGTCGACCGACCACGGAGCCGGGATCAGGGGAAGCAGCGAACGGAGGGTGTCGGCGACCTCACGGCGCCGGCGGCGGCTCACCAGCCTCACCCTCGTTGCCCCCCTGCTCTGGAAGACGCTCCCATTTACGAACTTGCTCGATTATGCCCGCCAAACTGGCCAGGCTTTCCTCGGAAAGACCCTGCGCACGAAGGGCGACACCCTTGACTCCGCTGTCCCGGACCGCCGCTAACAGACGCAGATCGGCGTCGATCTTGGCCGCCGTCTCCCGACTGAAGAAGTAGTCCACAGGGACGGCGAAAAGTTCGGCAATGGCCGCCAGATGGCGGGCCGAAGGGTTGTTCCGCTTCCCGCTTCGCAGCTGGCTTATGTACGCGGACGACATGTACGTTCCGGCCTCGCTCAGGGCCGCCGCCGCCTGATCGTTTGTAAAGTAGCCCCGCCCGCCCGGGCGCGGGATTGTCGAAAACAGGTGGTTCAGACGCTCGGCCAGCCCTGGCACTCCACCATCCGCGTCAACCACTAACCCTCCCGAGCACCGTCGGTAAGCAGCGTAGTAGGGACAGTGGCTGGCCACCGATGGCCCTCAACGGCGTGTCACAGCTACGGCTAGCTTGCTTCTTGTAAAAAACTAGCTACGGTTATTTCGCCAACGCACGGTGACGAGCCGGGCACGATCCGGTGCCGAAGCTAGCCGGTTCACCGTCCCACCCAGACGTAGGGGTTCTGGGTGGGAGCGGATCGGGGGAAAGGGAGCCACACCTCATGACCACCACCGAGGAGAACGTCGGCACACGCCGACTTCCTGGCGCAGCTCGAGCGCGCGCCTTCGCGGAACCAGCCGCCGAATCCGCGCCAGCGGCTCGATCACCCCGCACACCGCCGCCACCGTTCTCACCCGAAGCCGCGGTCCGGGCGCCTTCGGATCCGGTTGATGAGCTGCTCGCCGCGCCCGGTGACACAGCGACGGCCTGGGCCGCCCCGTCCAGCTCCTTGCCGGCGGTGTCTTGGACGCCTCCCGCGCCGGTCGAGGCTCCGGCCACCTGGGGTCGCCGGCGGACGGTGTTCAAGATGCTCAGTTTCGGCCTGGCCAAGCCCAAGCCCGGCCGTGAGGAACTCGAGCATCGCCGCAACGAACGACTGATCCGGTCGGCCGCCTGGCCACGGTCGGTACGTATTGCCGTGGCCAACCCCAAGGGCGGGGTAGGCAAGACCCCGACCACGCTGCTACTGGGCGGGACACTGGCCCGGGTGCGCGGCGGCAGCGTCGCCGTCTGGGACGCC
>DASTGF010000164.1:0-13291 GCA_035719255.1 Microlunatus sp.
CTTCCGTACGCGGGAACCACAGGGGCCGGCAGCCTTCGGGCTGCCGGCCCTTCCACATCCCCCGGCTGGTGCCTCGGACCGCATCGCGGGCTCGGGGGTGCGCCACCTTGGCCCGGGCACGCCCACATCCGCCCTCCCCCACTCCCGCTCAGGCACCGGGACGACAACCGCGGCATCGTCTCCAGACGGTGCCCGAGTCGATCAAGGGGTGCCTCGGCGTGGATGACGGAGGTTGGGACGCGGGCCGAGCGGATCACCCAGTGTGGAGGATGCCGAACGCGCGGACCAGTGCGAATCTGAGCGACAACGGGACGCGCTGTGCCCTGCCGGAAGGGATCGACCGAGATGACTGACCAGCCGCTGAACGCCGATGAGCTCCGCGCACGGATCGCTCAGCTCGAGGCCGAGAACGATCGGCTACGTACGGGGACCACGGTGGCGGTGTCACCGACCCCGCCGCCACCGAAGCACCGCGGACGCTGGCGACCGCTCGTCGCGGTGCTGCTCATCCTGTTCGGCTGCCTGCTGGCGCCGCTGTCGGTGGTGAATGCCTGGGCGAAGGCGACGCTGACCGACACCGACCGGTTCGTGGCGACGTACGCACCGCTGGCGCACGACCCGGCGGTCCAGGCCTACGTCGTCGACCAGACGATGGCGGTCGTCAACCAGAACATCGACGTCAACCAGCTCACCTCGGAGGCCATCGACGGCATCAAAGGCCTGGGCCTGCCGCCTCGGGTCAGCTCGGCGCTCGACCTGCTGAAGGGGCCGGCCGCCTCGGGACTGGAGAGCACGCTGCGGCGCGGCGTCACCGAGTTCGTCGGCTCCGACGCGTTCGCGCAGGCCTGGGAGCGAGCGCTGCGGATCAGCCACACCCAGCTGATGGCCACCCTGGGCAACGACCCGAACGCGATCATCGCGGCCCAGCAGGACGGCACCATCGGGATCCAGCTCGGCCCGATCGTGGCCGATATCAAGCAGTCGCTGGTGGACCGCGGGGTCGCCATCGCCTCGCGCATCCCGGCGGTCAACAAGACCATCCCGGTCGCTCAGGCGGCCAACCTGCCGACCGCGCAGCTCGGCTACCAGCTCGTGGTCGCGACGGGCGGCTGGCTGCCCTGGCTGGCGTTGATCCTGATCGCGGTCGGGGTGGTGGTGGCCAAGCATCGCGCCCGCACCCTGATCTGGGCCTCGCTCGGCTTCTCCCTCAGCATGGTGGTGCTGCTGGTCGCCTTGACCACCGGGCGCGCGATCCTGGTGACTGCCCTGCCGCCAAGTCTGGTGCCGAGCAACGTCAGCACGCTGCTCTACGACACCGCCACAACGCCGATGCACGACACGGCGACGATCGCCCTGGTGCTCGGTGTCGTCCTCGCGGTGGTCGGTTGGGCGGCCGGCCCGTTCAGCCTCCCGACCAGGCTCCGCGGGTTCTACTCCGACGGTGTCGGTTCGCTGCGCAACGCCGCGGCGGGCCATGGGGTCACCACGGGACGGGTGGGCACCTGGTTCTATGCGCAGCGCCGGCTCCTGCACGCCCTGGTGGCGGTGGGCGCCACGATCGCGCTTCTGCTGCTGCGGCCGCTGTCCGTCTCCGACATCCTCCTCACGCTGCTGGTCTCGGTGCTCGCGCTGATCGTGCTCAGCTTGGTCGAGCGCCCGCCGTCCGCACCGCCGGCGCTCGAGGCGGAGAGCGGGACCGAGGTGGCTGACAGCCCGACCGTGCGGCTCTAGCCGGAGGCGCCCAGCCTTCGACCCCGAGCCCCCCGGCCCCCACCGCAGGCCGGTCACCGAACCGGGGGCACCGCCGACGCGGTCCCGGCCCGCTTGGCGCAGGACGTGATCCGACGCACGGTACCCGGGCACCGAGTGCCAGAGGTCACCGCCGGCGCCGGGACCTACGGCGTGATCTTGTAGTCCATCGTGTACAGGACGCCGCCGTCGTGCGCGCTGAAGTTGTGCTCGTAGGTCACGTTCTGTTTCTCGTCGGCGTACACCGTCTTGGTGCCGAGGTCCAGGTCGTTGTTGCCGCCGCGATCGCCGTTGCGCTCCTTGAGCCGGATCCTGATCTTGTCGCTGAACGGCTTCACCGCGCTGAGCTGGACCTCGTCGTCGTTGTTGGACTTGTCGAGGAAGTGGGGTCCGGACAGGAACACTTCAGTACCGTCGTCGGCGGAGACGTAGATGTCGATCTCGTCCTTGCCGATCGGATCGCGCTTCTTGATGCACTCGAGCTTGGTGATCGACAGTGTGGGCATGGGGCCCGCTCCTTTCGTCGTGGCGGTCTGCGGATCGGCCGCCGGCCTTGATCGGCACCGGGTGTGCTCGACCTGCCCCAGCATCGACCGGCGCCATCAGCACGACGTCACAACGGGGAGCCCGGGCGCGCGTACGCGGCGCTGGTCTTCGACGGCGAGGAGGCGGTCGCCTGGCCGAGTTCGGACAGATCGAGGAGCTGGCGAACATCCACCGCCGCAAGGCGTGGGGATGCGGCCCGGTGCACCCGCCGCACTGCCGGTGGCGCCCGGATCGATGAGCCCGTCGACCGGGTCCGGTGGCAGACTGCTCGTCATGGCGGGGCTGCCGATCCAACGTCACCTGCTGCGGGCGCGGGACCTCGCCGACCGCTCGTTCGAAGCGCCGATCGGCGTGTCCGATCTCGCCGCCGCGGCCGGCTTGAGCCAGGCGCACTTCGCGCGCGCCTTCCGCGAGATGTTCGGCGTGACTCCACACGGTTATCTGCTCACCCGGCGCCTGGAGCGGGCGGCGGCACTGCTGCGCAACACCGACCACGACGTTGCCCGGGTGTGTAACGAGGTCGGGCTGACGTCGTTGGGCAGCTTCACCACGAGTTTCAAGCGGATGTTCGGGCTCACCCCCACCGATTACCGCACGACGTATGCCGTGCCGCGGGCGTACGGGATCCCCGGGTGCGTCGTACGTCGGGAGTCTCGCCCGCAACTGCGCAGCTTTCGAGAAGACCCCGCGACGCCACCGTCGGTACCGTCGAGACCATCGGACCGTGCCATCGGAGGAAGCCCATGATCACCTGTTCAGCTCGCCATCCGTCCTGGAATCCCGCGTCGGTTGCTCGCACGCGGTCGATGAGGACGGCCCTGGCATGAGCATCACCATCTCAACGGTGAACCTCTGGGTCCATGATCAACAGGTCGCTCTCGACTTCTGGGTCGGCAAGGTCGGCTTCGAGCTCCGCTCCGACTGGTCCTTCCCTGAGATGCCCGGCTTTCGCTGGCTCACCGTGGGTCCCAAGGACCAGCCCGATATCGAGATCGTGCTGATGGCGATCCCCGGTGAGCCGGTTTTCACCCGCGAACAGCACGATCTCGTCGAGACCGCGATGAGCAGCGGTCTCATCGGAGCGATCTTCCTCGTGACCGACGACGTACGCCGGGACTTCGAACAGCTGTCCGCCGTGGGCGTGGAATTCTACGAGGCACCGGAGCGACGACCCTTCGGTATCGACTGCGGCTTTCGGGACCCGTCCGGCAACATGATCCGGCTGGCGCAGATCACGCTGGATGGTGCACGGTGACCGCTCCCGACTTCGACTCCCGTCTGCAGCCGCTCGTGGCGGTCTCACTCGCGGCGCTCGCCGATGCGTTGGCGCCCGTTCCCGACCAGCGATGGAACGAACCCTCGATGTGCGAGGGATGGGCCGTACGCCACGTCATCGCCCATCTCACCATGGCAGCGCGGCACGACGAGGCAGCGTTCACGGCCGAGCTGACCGCGAACGGCTTCGACTTCCAGACCACCTCCGACCGGATTGCGCTCCGCGACGGTGAACTGCCGCCCGAGGCACTGCTCGCCGACCTGCGCGGCGAGACGATGGCGTCGTTCCCCCAACCGGGAGGAGGGTTCGCCGGGTCGCTGAGCCACGTCGTGATCCACGGGCTCGACGCGACCCAACCGCTGGGGCTGGAACGCAGTTGCAGCGACGAGGCAGCGCGGACGGTGCTCGACAGCTTGGTGGCAACCACTCCCAACGTATTCGGTGTCGACACAAGCGGCCTGGCGATCCGCGCCACCGACCTCGACTGGTCGTACGGGACCGGTCAGCTCGTCGATCGATCGGCGGCCGAACTCCTGCTCGCCCTCAGTGGGCGTGCGATCGACTGACCGCATCCGGCCTAACCGCATCCGGTGAGCACCACCAGCCCTTGCCTCGCACGTGCAGGATGACCGGTGGGTCCTCATGGATCAGCCGATCGGGAGCCAGCCTCCGTCGCGATACGCCTGGTCATTCGGCATACCGGTATCGACGTCGGTGGTCCGCTAGACCTCCCCGGTGATCAGCAACCGGTCCTTCACGTCTCCGCCAGCCTGGAAGGGGTGGCGAGGGGATGCTACTTCGCCGCTACCATCTCCGCGGGGAGCGCGACGCCCTGCTCCTGTGCATACTTCATCACGTTGGGCATCACCACCGCGGCTTGCTGCCTCGCTTCCTCGGCGGGCGTAAAGGCAACCATTTCGCACCCTTCAGACGCGAACGGCGTGTGTCCGGGTTCGATCACGAAGGCGTCGCCGGCTTCGAAGATCTCCTCGGTTCCGTCTCCGTGCCGCACCCCGAACGTCCCCTTCACCACGTATCCGAGGTGATGGGCCTGGCACAGGTCGTCAGCTGCACCCTTGAAGAAGGGCGCCTGGTCCATCTCGGTGAGATACGTCTGGATCGAGACGTTCCAGTTCCCGACGTACTCCTCGCACATGTCCACATACCCCGGCACGAACTGATGCGGGGTGGAGGCCATTGACACCTTGGGCATTTGCTTCTCCTTGCTCGGCCGCTCGCTGAGCACCTTGCTGTCCCTGCGAGACCGGTAATGGTGACTCTTGCGGTCGGCGGCCCGGCGGGCCAGAGGCCAACGGCCCGGCGGCGCTTACTCCGAGGAACTGAACATGTCCAGAGGCACTGCGAGGTCAACCGTCGAACGAGTCGGGTGCCACACAGATACCGCGGCTCTCGTCCCGGCTGTGGTGAAGCCTGGGGGTGGAGGCCCTCGGTCGCCGTGGAATATCGCCTGCTCAGCGTGTCGATGGATCGCACGGCTCATCGGGCACAAGGTCCCCACGCTGCGAGACCTCCGACCGAGTTCACGGGCAACGGCTGCCTCGATGATGGATAGGGGTGGGCGATGAGGTGGGAGCATGGAAGCGGCAGCCGAGACCTCGGTCGCCTTGGGCCGGAATCTGAGCAGGAGTCGGCATATCGCGAGTTCACGGCTGCGGAATCGAGAGTGAGCCTGTCATGACCCGCACGACGAGTGGATCGACCGATCCCACCGCGTACCCCGAGCCGGCAGCGTCCCTGCCCCGGCTCTTCTTCGATCGAGTGGCAGCCACCCCACGCGCCGAGGCGTACCGCTATCCGGCGGACGGCGGATGGGTGTCGGTGAGCTGGGCCCAGACCGCGGAGTCGGTGAAGACCCTCGCGGCCGGTCTGCTGTCGTTGGGGATCCAGCCCGAGCAGCGAGTAGCCATCGCCTCCAGCACCCGATTCGAGTGGCTGCAGGCTGACCTCGCGATCATGTGCGCGGGCGCAGCGACGACCGCCGTCTACCCGTCGACCGCGGTCGAGGACCTCGGTTACATCCTCTCCGACAGCGGCGCGCGCATCATCTTCGCCGAGGACGACGGGCAGATCGCCAAGCTGCGGCAGTTGCAGGACCGGCTCCCCGACCTGACCCACGTGATCACCTTCGACGGCGAATCGGACGGTGACCGGGTGTTGAGTCTGGCCGACCTGGAGGCGCTGGGTGCGCGACATCTGGTCGACCATAAAAGCTCGGTCGACGACGCCGTCGCCGCGGTCGGGCCCGAGGACCTGGCGACCCTGATCTACACCTCGGGGACCACCGGCAGGCCGAAGGGAGTCGAGCTGCCTCATCGCTGCTGGACCTATCTTGCCGCAGGTGCCCAGGCCATCAAGATCCTGCGGGCCGACGACCTGCACTACCTGTGGCTACCGCTGTCCCACTCGTTCGGGAAGATGCTTGCATCCGTGCAGTTGCAGATCGGCTTCCCCACGGTTGTCGACGGGCGGATCGACAAGATCGTGGAGAACCTCGGAACCATTCATCCCACCTTCATGGCCGGCCCGCCTCGGATCTTCGAGAAGATCTACGGCGCGGTCGTGTCCAGCCAGCACGGGCCAGGAGGCGTCAGGGCCGGACTGATGAACTGGGCCTTCGAGGTCGGCGGCCGGGCAGCCCGGGCCCGTCAGGAGGGGACGCGGTCGGGCGTGGCGCTGCGGATGCAGGCTGCGTTGGCCGATCGGCTCGTCCTGTCGAGAGTGCGTGCCCGACTCGGTGGGCGGATTCGTTTCCTGCTCTCCGGCAGCGCCGCCCTGTCTCGAGACATCGCCACCTGGTTCAACGCCGTCGGGATGACACTGATCGAGGGTTACGGGCTCACCGAGACCAGCGGCGGCACCTGCGTCGGGGATCCCGACCACCCGATACTCGGTGTCATCGGTCCTCCCGTGGTCGGCTCCGAGGTCCGGATCGCGGCCGACGGGGAGATCCTGATTCGCGGGCCGGGCGTGATGCGTGGCTACCACAACGCGCCGGAGGAGACCGCCAGCGTGCTCTCCCCCGACGGTTGGTTCGCCACGGGTGACATCGGCGAACTCGACGCGTCGGGCAGGTTGAAGATCACAGACCGCAAGAAGGACCTGGTCAAGACCTCCGGCGGCAAGTACATCGCGCCGCAGCCGATCGAGACACAGTTCAAGGCCCTGTGCCCGCTGGCCAGCCAGATCCTCGTCCATGCAGACCAACGCAGCTACGCTACGGCCCTGATCGCGCTGGACCCGGACGCCCTGACCCAATGGAGCCGGGCCCAGGGACTGGCCGGCCACACCTACCAGACCTTGATCACCGACCCCGCAGTCGAACGGTACGTGCACACCTGTGTCGATCAGCTCAACCAGCGCTTGAACCGGTGGGAGACGATCAAGGACTTCCGGATTCTCGATCACGACCTCACGGTCGAAGGTGAGGAGCTGACGCCCAGCCTGAAGCCCCGCCGCAAGATCATCGAGAAACGCTACAAGTCGTTGCTGGACTCCATGTACGACAGTGCGTGAGCTCGGTGATGACAGCTGAGGACGCGCATCCATGGAGTCAGCAGGCGAGGCTGCGCGACGGCACCGACGTCGTCATCCGTCCGTGCCAGACGATCCCTCGCGGGGACATCGAGAAGGCGTATGCCGAGCTCTCCCCGACGTCTCGATATCACCGGTTCCTCGCCGTTGTTCCCCGTCTCACCGAGGCGATGCTGCATCACCTCATCGACGAGATCGACGGTGTGAATCACGTCGCGCTGGTCATGGTCCGGCTACCCGAGCGGGGGCCCGAATCCGTCGTCGGAATCGGCAGGATCATCCGCTACCCGCACGATCCGACGTGTGCCGACATCGCCGTCACCATCCGGGACGAGTGGCAAGGCCGAGGTGCCGCCACCGCCCTTTTGGGTGCCCTGGTGCAGCATCGCCCCGACGGTGTCACCACGATCGCCACCCCGGTGGCCAGAGACAACCCTGCTGCGCTGGCGATGTTGCGGCGACTCGGAGAGTTCCGGGCCAGCCCAGCCGGGCGCAACATCCTCGACGTCACGGTGAGTCTCACCTGACGCGGTCGGGGACGGCCGATCACCTCATGGGGGACCGCGCGACGAGCGTGCGGCTCGCCTGCATTGGTCACATCGGAGGGGGACCTTGGCCACTGGCTCCCAATACCCCCCGGGGTTAGCTTCGATGCGTGGACCCAACCACGGAAGAGAGAGCCATGAGGCAACTAGTCATCCTGGGCGGCGGGACGGCCGGGACCATGATCGCCAACAAGCTCCGGCATCGCCTTGACCGCAAGGAGTGGAACATCTCGATCGTCGATCGCGATGACGAGCACCACTACCAGCCGGGCTACCTGTTCCTGCCCTTCGGGGGGTACTCCCACGAGCAGGTGGTCCGATCCCGGCACACGTTCCTTCCCGACGGCGTGGACTTCATTGTGGGCTCAGTCGAAGAGGTCGTGCCGCAGGAGAGCGTCGTACTCATGGATGGAGGGCGCCGGTTGCCCTACGACCAACTGGTCATCGCCACCGGCACGACTCCGCGCCCGGACCAGACGCCCGGCATGCTGGGTCCGGAGTGGCGTCGGAGCATTTTCGACTTCTACACACTCGAAGGCGCTGAGGCGCTCGCCGGGGCGCTCAACCGGTTCGAGCGTGGCCGGCTCGTCGTGCACATCACCGAGATGCCGATCAAGTGCCCGGTGGCCCCGCTGGAGTTCACCTTCCTCGCCGATGCCTGGCTGCGTGAACGGGGGATCCGCGACCGGGTCGAATTGGTCTATGTCACCCCGCTGGACGGCGCGTTCACCAAGCCGGTGGCCTCGGCCCACCTCGGCGGCATGCTCGATGAACGCAAAGTGCGCGTCGAGACCGACTTCATGGTGGAGCGGATCGACCCCGAGCGGAAGATGCTCGTCTCCTTTGACGAGCGCGAGGTCGCGTTCGACCTGCTGGTGACGATCCCGCTGAACATGGGCGCAGACTTCATTGCACGTTCCGGGCTCGGCGACGAGTTGAACTACGTGCCTGTGGACAAGCACACCCAGCTCTCGACGAAGTTCGACAACATCTTCGCCCTCGGCGACGCCAGCGACATTCCCGCTTCCAAGGCCGGATCGGTCGCGCACTTCTCGGTCGAGATCTTCGTCGAGAACTTCCTGCAACACGTCGCGGGCCGACCGATGACCGGAGCCTTCGACGGGCACGCCAACTGCTTCGTGGAGTCCGGTGACAAAAAGGCGCTCCTGATCGACTTCAACTACGACACCGAGCCCTTGACGGGGAAGTACCCGCTTCCCGTCGTCGGCCCGATGGACCTGCTGAAGGAGACCCGCACCAACCACCTCGGCAAGCTCGCATTCCGCTGGATCTACTGGCACGTCCTGCTCCCCGGGCGTCCGATCCCGCTCCCGGCCCTGATGTCGATGGCCGGCAAGCACCTACCCGATACCGAACCTGAAAGGCAGGAGACCTGAGATGCCCACCACCATCATCGACAGCCGCGAGATCCACGTCGACGACGAGGGCTTCATGACCCACTACGAGGAGTGGACCGAGGAGCTGGGCACCGCACTTGCGGCTCAGATCGGCATCGACATGAGTGAAGAGCACTGGAAGGCGATCCGCTTCCTGCGAAGCGACTTCCCCGAGCACGGGGAGACCGCGACGCTGCGCAGGGTGGCCACGATCGGGGGGATCCCCACCAAGCAGCTGTTCGCGCTCTTTCCCAAGAAGCCGGCCAAGAAGATGGCCTACATCGCCGGGCTGCCGAAGCCCCGCGGCTGCGTGTGAACCGGACAGGAGAACGTCATGACCACCACCGAGACCGTCCCGATCATCCCCTCCTTCGGTGAGGAGGAGAGCGGCCGCAAGCTCGCGATCATCTGCTCCAAGGGAAACCTGGACATGGCCTACCCGGGTCTCATCCTGGCCAATGCCGCCCTCGGCGAGGGCGTCGAGACGCACCTGTTCTTCACCTTCTGGGGCTTCGACATGATCAACAAGAAGACGATGGGCGATCTGAAGTTCACGATGCTCGGCAACACCGCCATACACATGCCACAGGGGCTCGGCGGCCTCCCCGGCATGACCACGATGGCAACACACCAGATGAAGAAGTCGATCGAGGCGATCGGCGTCCCCGAGGTGCCAGAGTTCCTCCAGCAGATCGTCGACTCCGGCGGCCACCTGTGGGCCTGCCGGATGTCAGCCGATATGCAGCACCTTGAGGCCGAGGATCTCTACGACGAAGTCGAGGGGATCATCAGCGCCTCCGACTTCATCGAGAAGACCGCGGGAGCGCAACTGCTGTTCATCTAGGGCCCGCGTCATCGGTGCGGAAGGACCCGGGCCGCCTCACACCGGCCGATCGGACGAAGTGCCTCGCCCAGGTCAACGGACAGGCCGTTGCGCTGGCACCCATCTGCGCCCGGGTCGTGGCCTCAAGGTTGACAACCTTTGCCCGAGGCGGCGTCCCCGTGGGCGTTTCCCTGGTCGGGGCTCTCGGGTGTTCTGGCGGAGCCGATGGATTCGACCAGGTGACAGTCTGGTTGGGAAGGCTTCGAGTGGTGCAGCCACCCTGTTGGGTGTCCCTATCGCGCCGCCCCCTCATCCGCCGAGCGCATTGCCCACTCGTTCGGCAGCGCAGCGAACCACATCACGTCGTACCGTTCCCCCTGCCAAACGCTCTGTGCGCGCATCGTTCCCTCATATACAAAGCCGGCTCGGCGAGCCACAGCCACCGAACCATCATTGCCGGCGACGACCGTCAAGAAGACGCGAGCTGCACCCCGATCGAACAGCCAGCGCGTAACGAGGATCGCGGCACGAGTCGCGTAGCCGCGTCCTCTCGCACTTGGCGCGATCCAGTAGCCGATCTGTGCTACGTCCTCTGCGGTCCAGTCGTCCACGCCGCAGGCGCCCAACAGTTCGCCAGATCTAGTGTCCTGGATTGCGAACGCAACAGTCGGTGTCCCAGTCGCAGCGAATGCACGCCAGTTCAACATAAGTTGCTCGATGACGGCCTCAGCATCCGTGATCGACAGCGCGGAAACCGGGTGTCCAAGCCGGTCGTGGCCACCGTTGTAGCGCTGGATCGACGGATCGCTGTGAGCTTCCGCCATGAACCAGGCGTCGTCTCTCGACCAAGGCCGTAGGGTGATGACGCTGTCGGAGAGCGTTACGTCTGGAGTCTCATCGGGCATTCGACCAGCTTCCCACCGCTCCGGACGCGGTGTCTCTGAGGTGCCGTGAGCATGACCCCGTGCTGCGGCCCGGCCTGTCGTCCGGTGACGACGGACGGAGTCGGACCCCCTGCTGCTCACCGTCGCCGGCCATCGCGAACGACCGTGCGCGCCGGCGGCACGCGGCGGGGCGGAATGGGAATGGCAGTTGTGTTGTTCACCCGGGCCGGGAGGACCGCGCCTGGTCAGCGAGCGGTTCGTCTGGGTGGAGCTAAGGGGATTCGAACCCCTGACCTTCTCGTTGCGAAGGCTTGGAGTGATAGTCCGGCGACGTTCGCAAGACTCAAACCGAGTGCATCGGGTGCGTCCCGTGGGTGGTCCATCTGATTCCGGGGTCCGCCGGGGGTCCGCGTTTCCGGGTGTGCCGTGGCGTAATCGAACACCTCCGACCGTACCAATCGGTCGGCTGCATCGCTGCCGCGCCGAATCGCCTTCCAAGCCGGCTACGGCGTCGCAGCCACGTTACGAAGAGACCGCGACATGTGCGCGGCCAGGTCCCTATCAGCGGTCGGCCAACGCCACCAGACCCGGCGACAACACCGCCCGGATCATCGACAACAGGGGCAGTAAGTCATACCGGGTCCAGAGACCGCAGCTCCCCACCAGGAGAGCTACCAGGAAGGTAACGGGACGGGGACGGCCGGGGGCTGTGAAGAGATCCCCCTATTCGATTCTTGCTGGGCGTGGAAACCTGACCACTACCTGCGCGCCAGGCTTGGGCCTGCAGCGGTGTTGTTTGTCTCGGTCTCCTGAATGGTGAGTGGTATGCATGAGAGTGACGCGGACAATAGGGATCGGCTCGCTGCCGGTAGGGAACGGTTGCCGAAGGCGGCCTTGTTCGACCTCGATGGCGCATTGGCCGACATCTCACTCATCCCAGTGATTCATCCCGGCGATCCGCGGTTGGAGGAGCTGGAGTCGCGCCCGGATCATCCCCGGGTCGTCCCGGCGCACGACTGGGTGGTCGAGCTTGCGGACGAGCAACGACGCGCTGGAATCGCGGTCATTGTCCTCACCTCGCGAAGGGAACGTTGGCGTGCGCGCAGCAAGGAGTGGCTAGTGATGCGGCGTGTCCCGTTCGATGCGCTGATCATGCGAGCCGACACCGACGATCGTCCCGAAGTGGAGTTCAAGCAGGCGGCCCTGGCCACGATCCAGCAGCAGTACGATGTCGTGCTCGCGGTGGACGACAACCCGACCGTGATCAGATTATGGAGCGACCGCGGTATACCTACCCGGCTCGTAGCCGGATGGAGAGATCGGCCAATGTTGTAGCTGGCAGCCCTCTGTCGCGGCTGGCGGCCAGCGAGCGCCGCATAGCGAGTCGCGCCCGAGGCGTCCAGGCTGGTCACTGACACGCTCGACGGGATCCGCCTCAGTGCATGACGGTGCGCGACCGTCCACGCTCTCGGCTGCTCCATTGGCTGCTCGCGCGCTTACCGTTCGATTCTGGCGCGTTCTCCAGTCCCTGCCTCGTGGAGTCGTGGGCGCGGAGCGCAAGTGCACTAGCGAGATACCCTCCGCAGCCGATCACACAGCAGAAGGTCGAGCATGCGCCAAGTCGACTACCGGGCAGGTGAGTCAAATCAGGATGATGGCCAGCACCACTTGAGGCTTAGGGCGAAAGACCTGTGTGGTCGGGGACTTACGCCCGCACCCGTAATCTTCGCTGCTGTGCCAGTCTCTTGCTGCTGCAGAACGACCCGTGTAGGGGCTCGCCCAGGCTGTTCCCCTGGGCCGTCGTCGATCGGGGTGGGGACGCCAGCCCAGACAGTTGTGGCCGCATCATCTCGATCACGAGGGAACACTATGAGCCAACCCACGACCCAATCCGTTCGCAGGACCGGCTGGATCTTCACGATCTTGGGGACCGTGCTGTTCCTGATAGGCATTGGAGGTTTTGGGACGGCGTCGAGTGGCACGGTCACGATGTTTGGCCTCACGATGGAGGCTAAGTACGCCTGCGCCATCTATTTCGCGCTCGGCGCACTGTTCCTCTACGCCGTTGCCGAGGCCAAGAGGCGTGGGTTCTGGCGCTAGCAACCGCTCATCTCCGGCGAGGACCGGCCCGCAGCGAGCGGAGCGAGCGAGGACACGGATCCTCGCGCGGCGGCGAAGCCGCCGCCTTGATGGATTAGAGCCAGATTCCGCAGTATTGATCTTGGAGTCTTTGTCTTGGAGTCTTTGTCTTGGAGTCTTGGAGGTCTCAAAGATCGATGATCGCGACCGTGGCGTCATCGTGCAGTTTCGATCTGGGCCAGCGGATGGCGTAGGGGTCCGCGTCCTCAGCGTTGCGTATCTGGCTGAGAAGCCAGCCCGGTCCCCCAGCGCTGAGTTTCCGCATGACGGTTTCCCAGTCGGCCAGCTGGAACTTGTCGACCAGGCGGGCAGCGCCGTCGGAGAGGAGTGCGATCTGGTGCGCTTGGTCGACCGGGACGCTTCCTGTGTAGCTATGGGCC
>DASTGF010000165.1:0-3487 GCA_035719255.1 Microlunatus sp.
AGCTGGCGCTTGACCATGCAGGGATTCCTTTTCGACGGTGAAACGGACGGTGGGTTCATATGGTCAGACCATATGTGGTCTAACCAAGAGACTAGGACCTTCCGACTCGCCGGTCAATGACCCGCGTTGACTCATCACGAATGCCCGCTTGGGCCTGGTCGTTGACTCACGTAGGGATGCCCGCGTAGCGGCGCGTCGGTGGGGTGCCGATGCCGGGGCCGGGTAGGCCCGGCTGATGGGACTGACGATGGTGCAGCGACAAGCGGTCACCAAGGCGATCGCGACCCGTTACAGGCGCGCGGACCGGGCCGGGAAGAGGGTGATCCTGGACGAGCTGTGCGCGACGACGGGCTGGCATCGGGACCATGCCCGCAAGGCGTTGCGGGTCGCGCTCACGCCGCGGATCGTGCGGCCTCGGCGCCCCCGGCAGCCCCGGTATGGGGCGGAAGTCATTGTCGCGTTGGCGTTCTGTTGGGCCGTGCTGGGGGCACCTACGGGCAAGCGGTTGGCCCCGATGATGGATGAGTTGGTGCCGCGGTTGCGACGCTTCGAGGAGCTGCTGATCAGCGACGAAACGGCGATGGCCTTGGTGGCGATGTCGCCGGCCACGATCGATCGTCGGCTCGCGCCGGACCGCGCGAGGATGCTGGCCAGGGGGCGTTCGCACACCAAGCCGGGATCGCTGTTGAAGGACTCGATACCGATCCGGACCTGGGCGGAATGGGACGACGCGGTGCCCGGGTTCGTCGAGATCGACCTGGTCGGACACGAGGGCGGCAACACCTCTGGTGAACACAGCTACACGCTCACGGTGACCGACATCGCAACCGGGTGGACCGAGAACCGGTCGGTCCGCAACAAGGCCGAGAAATGGGTGTTCGAGGCATTGATGCAGATCAGGGCGGCGTTCCCGTTCCCGATCATCGGCATCGATTCGGACAACGGCTCGGAGTTCATCAACTGGCACCTGCTGCGCTGGTGTGAGCAACACCAGATCACCTTCACTCGGTCCCGGTCCGGGAACAGCAACGACGGGGCGCACGTGGAGCAGAAGAACTGGGCGGTGGTGCGAACCGTGGTCGGCTACCACCGGTATGACACGGCGGCAGAGTTGTTGCTGCTCAACGAGATCTGGTCGCTGCAGTCGTTGATGACGAACTACTTCTGCCCGCAACAGAAGCTGATCTCCAAGATCCGCAACGGCGCGAAGGTGACCAAGAAGTACGACAAGGCGACGACCCCGCACCGACGCGCCGACCGGCATGAGGTCGTCGCGGTCGAGGACAAGAACATCCTCGCCGACACCTACCGCGACCTGAACCCGGCGGCCATTCAGCGGCAGATCCAGGCGCTCACCGAGCAGCTCCTGGCCATCACCACCGGCAAGACCGGACCCCGGCCGAAGCCCCCGACACAACCCCGTACCAGGCGGGCATCCACCGATGAGTCAACGACCCCAGCTACCCGGGCATCTTGACATGAGTCACCGGGGAGGGTGATGTGGGCGAACCGTCGGCGGACCAACGGGCTTATGCCGAGAACGACTGCACGCGACAAACGTGCCGGCGGAATCAAGAAGCCGGACCAAGATCGGATAGACGTAGTTGGCGAGCCTGACGGCGAGACCGGTTCTAGGGTCCGATTGGAGTACCTCTCACGCTCGCCAGAGGCGTACACGGCGCGGTCTGCTTCCGGATGTTCTCTCCACTGAGGGCACCATTCGGCAGGCAGGTCAGGGCGGCACTGGCCGCCGTCGACGATCTGATCCCGGTGCCCTGGGACCTGCCCCTGCTGATCCAGCGGCTCGCGCGACGCCGGCAACGGCCCATCCGGCTGCTGACCGCCACGTTTCCGTCGGGCGAGATGTCGGGTCTGTACTTGTCGACCGAACGAGAGGACCTGATCTTCTACGACCTCGCCGCATCGCCAACGATCAAGGAGCAGATCGTCGGGCACGAGCTAGGCCACATGCTGATGGGCCATCAGCTCGCCGAGAGTGACAGCGCGACACCTATGGCCGAGTCGCCGATGGCTAAGTCGCGGCTGACCGCCGAGATCAGTCCGGCTCTGGTGCAGCGGTTCCTGGCCCGCACGGCCTACGACAACCGGGTTGAGGTAGCCGCCGAGGAGTTCGGCACCCGACTGCTGGAGAACGCCCGCCGGCACCGACCACTACAAGACGGTGACCCGATCGTTCGACTCGCCGACTCCCTGATGCCCTGGCTCGCCGGCTGGCACTCCGCCCACCGCGGCCTGCGCTGCCTGCAGCCGCTGTGGACCGACCTGACCGCCGCCCACCGCGGCGTCGTCCTACCCTCCGGCGGAGCCTTGGGCCGACGAACCGAATTCGCCTTCGACCGCCGAATGGTGGAGATCAGCGAATGCCTGTGACTGGTCCGGCTGCCGGGGTCGGCCGCCGACCGGGTCGCAGCCGCGGCGGATCCGGTCACGGCACTGGCCCGAGAGTTGGTGCAGGCTCAGGGCCAGGGGACGTCCACCTTCGGCGTCACCGCGGCCAGCCTTCTGCCGGTGCCGGCGACGCGCGCCGACGAGACCACAACGCTGCTTGACCTGGCCGCCGCCTACACCGAGTGCGTCATGTCCCCAAGGAGTGCGGAGGTCAGCTGACATAGCCCGTCACCGACAACACCTATACCGCGCCACACATGCCCCGGGCTGCATCGGCGTAGGCCTCTACCCCGCTGCGCGTCTAAGCCTGCATCCGCCGATCGACACGCGGACCGGTCCGGGATCCAACGGGAATAAACTCTAGTTAGAGTGAACGGATGCTTGTGCTGCGTCAGTTCGACGGATCTGAACTGTCCAACCTCGGACCGACGTGACGGACGTCCAGGACTGCCCGGCCACCCCCACCGCGGCGAAGGTCGCCGCGAAGCAGGCGTCCACGGGTTTGATCAAGAAGGCTCTCGCGGTCGTCGGCATTAAGGCCGCCTTCTGGATCGTCGTCCTGCTCGCCCTGGTCGTCGCGGCTGCGGCGATCGCCGGGAACAGCACCAACTCGACCAGCACCCCGGGCTGCGGTCCGGCGTCGGTCAGCGGATCGAGCAGCTCCATCAGCGACGAACAGAACGCCAACGCGCAGGCGATCGCTGGCGTCGCCCTCGGGCTGGGCCTGGGTGAACGCGGCGTGCTGATCGGGATCACGACCGCGCTGACCGAGTCCACACTGATCAACGTCGACTACGGCGACACCATGTCTAACGGCCAGATGTCCTCCAGCCGCGGCCTCTTCCAACAGCTCGACGCCTGGGGACCGCTGGTGGATCGGCTCGACCCGGTCAAGGCGGCGACCATGTTCTACGCCGGCGGGCAGGCCGGCCAATCCGGGCTCATGGACATCCCCGGCTGGGAACAGATGCCCGTCCCCCAGGCCGCCCAAGCGGTCGAGAAGTCACAGTTCGCCGACGGCAGCAACTACGCCGCCAACCTCGAACTCGGCCAGGTCATCACCACAGCCATCATGGCC
>DASTGF010000166.1:0-8004 GCA_035719255.1 Microlunatus sp.
TCGGCCCGTACATGAAACCCGGCGACGTCCTGGGTCACGAGCCGATGGGCATCGTGCAGGAGGTCGGTTCGGAGGTCACCCACATCGCAGTGGGAGATCGGGTCGTCATCCCGTTCAACATTTCCTGCGGGCACTGTGTGATGTGCCGGGCGGGGTTGCAGTCCCAGTGCGAGACCACGCAGGTGCAGGAGCAGCGCAAGGGCGCCGCGCTGTTCGGATTCTCGTCAATGTACGGGTCGGTGCCCGGCGGCCAGGCCGAATATCTGCGCGTCCCGCAGGCCCACTACGGACCGATCAAGGTTGCACCGGACGGCCCGGACCAACGGTACCTGTTTCTGTCCGACATCCTGCCCACGGCTTGGCAGGCGGTCATGTATGCGGATCCCCCCGAGGGGGGCACCCTGGCGGTCTTCGGGTTGGGCCCGGTGGGCCAGTTCGCCGCCCGCATCGGCAAGCACTGGAACCGCAGGGTGATCGGCGTCGACCCGGTCCCGGAGCGTCGAGAGATGGCCGCCCGGCACGGCGTCGAGGTGATCGACCCGAGCGGGTTGCAGTCCGGCTCCGACGTGGCTGATGTGCTTCGGGACCTTACCGGTGGGCGCGGCCCGGATGCGGTGGTGGACGCGGTCGGGATGGAGGCACACCCGTCTCGGGTCGCCCGGACCGCGCAGAATCTCGCCGGATTCCTGCCCGACATGGCCGCCCGCAAGGTATTCGAAACGGTCGGGGTTGACGGTCTGACGGTGCTGCATGCCGCGATCGATGCCGTCCGGCGGGGTGGGACCGTTTCGGTCGCCGGGGTGTATGGCGGGGCGGTCGACCCGATGCCGATGATGACGATGTTCGACAAGCAGATCCAGTTGCGGATGGGTCAGTGCAACGTCCGCCGCTGGACGGATGTGCTTCTGCCCCTTGTCGAGGATGCTACGGATCCGCTTGGGGTTCTCGACCTGGTCACGCACACCGTGCCGATCGGCGAGGCGCCGGCGATGTACAAAGCTTTCCAAGAGAAGACCGACGGTTGCGTCAAAGTCGTCATCACTCCCTGAGCGCGCCGTGGTCGTCGGGGTCCGCCGACGGAACACCGTTCCAGGCCAGGGAGTTTTCAGTCCCGGCCGTTGGCCGGCCGTATCGAAGAAACGAAGAATCGGGAGCAGGAAATGGTCGATCAAGACTCGGTGCAGGCCAGGAAGGATGCCTCCGCCGCGGGTGCAGCCGAGAACTCCGGCGTCGGGATCGACGGCGACGGAGCCAGTACCGCCGATCTTGCGGCCGAGCGTGCCGCCCCGGCCGAGGCTGGGACCGATCGAGCTGAACCGCGCGCAGAGCCGGACCCGGTGACCGGGAGGCGGGAGCACGCCACCGGTGTCGAACGAGCGGCAGAGAACGAGGACCGGGATCCGGTCGGGTAGCGAGCAGGATGGGCGCGAGAGCTGCTGGTAGAGGGGCAGAACCGCGGCTGCGTCGGGTGCTGGCAGCTCGGGCGACAAGGAATTCGTCGCGCGCTTCAGCGGCCGCCCGCGGCACGACCTTCCTTAACGGTCGGGTTCGGTTTGGGCATCGTCGGCGCCGAGCAGTGAACGGACGATTCCCTCCGCGACCTCGGGCTCGGTGATGCGCCGATGCCCAGCAGCACGCCGGATCTCGTTGCGGGCCTGCTCCGGGGTGTGGCCCCGCGCGATCAGGATGCCGACGGCCCGGTTGACGATGCTCCATCGGTGCAGGTCGTCGGATGCCGGGCCGGGCGCATCGTGACCGGTGGGGGTGTCCCGGGCGGGCAGATGCTGGTCGAGGTGGACCTGGCCGTCCAGACCCCAGGCCTGGTGCGCGTCGGCGGCGAGGTCCAGGAATGCGCCAGGAGCCGCGGCGTAGAAGATGACCGCGCTGCCGGGGCCGGTTCCGGCCAGTGGATCCAACGGCAGTTGCAGCGTCGTTCGGGCGGCGTCCGTGTCGCCATCGGCGATCGTGTTGAGGGTGAATGGTCGGCCGTTCAGATCCAGGGTCATTTGCAGGCCGAGGAAGCTGGGGACCGCCTCGGTCAAGTCGTCCACCAGAACGCCGAGGATCCCCGAAAGGTCGGTCCCTGGATCGTCCAAGGCGTCGGTGAGGGCGCTCAGTTGTTCACTCAACGACCGTGATACGTCCATGCCGGACTCCGGCGTCCCGACCGCGATCAAGTACTCAGCGAAAGCGGGAGAACGCAGGTTTGCCTCGCCCGATGCCCCATCGCGTAGCCCGGTCGGGACCGCCCTGCTCACAATGATGCAGGTCTCACGCTACCGCGCGATCAAGGCTCGGCCCTGTTCAGGGCTGATGATGGCGATCCAAGGCCCGCTGGACGGCGGACTGCACCACCCGGGCGGCCACTTCCTGGAGCTTGACGTGATCGCGTTGGCTGATCGCGCGAAGCCGGTCGAACGCATGCTCCGCGGTGACGCCGCTGCGACTCATGACGATGCCGATGGCCTGGTCGATCACCGCGCGGTTGGTCAACGCAGCCTGCAGGTTCGAGGCCAAACGCTTGGTCTGGGAGAGGATCTGCGCGTTCTGCACGGTGATCGCGGCCGGCCTCGCGAACTGCTCGCCGAGCTGCTCGGCGCGTTCGTCGAAGGCATCCATCACGTGCGCGTAGATGTTCATCGCACCGACCACGCCGTCGGGCGTGCGCAACGGCAGGGACAGCACGCTGTGCACGCCCAGGCGACCCACCCGTGCCCCGAACCGCGGCCAGCGGTGGTCGGCGCCGACGGAACCGGACCGCATGGTGCGGCCGGTCGCGGCCGCGCTCACGCAAGGGCCCTCACCGAGGCCGTACTGGATATCGTCCACGTCGCGGACGAACGGTGCGGTCTGCACGATGACGTGCGGCCGGTTGCGCTCGAGCAGGGTCAGCCCGGCTCCATCTGCTCCGGGGATCGCTCGCACGCTGTAGGTGGCAACCCTGGTGAGCAACTCCGCCAAGTCGAGTGTGGCGGACGACAGGTGCGACAGGTCCGTGACGCTGCTCGCGAGGTCGCGGTCTTCCGCCTCGCGTTGCGCCTGGGCCGCGGGGTCGGATGCATCGGGGTCGAAGCTGGGCTCCACGCCCGAAAAAGGCAGGGAATCGTCCCCCGGGCCGCCCGCGGAGCTGCTGGTCAAAAGGGGACTTCCTTCGTAGGGACCGCTGCAACGAGTTCACGGTAGCCCGTCCCGGCCACTTTGAGCAGCCGGGTGAGGACGCTCGGGGTCGCTCCGGCCGGCCGGAGGCGGGCGTCGCGACATTCGTCAGGCAGGCTGCACGTCCCGGCGGGCGAACCGGTCGATGCCGATCCAGGTCAGCGCGACCGCGATGAGCGTCATGATTCCCAATGGAGCCCAGGACATCGGCTCGAGCGGCGCATACGGTGTCGCGGACAACGGCAACAGGTCCAGGAACCATTGCGGCAGGCGGAACACCTCACCGAACATGGTGATGAACCACATCGCCGCCATGACACCCCACGCGATCGGAATCGCCAGCCGCGGGAGATAGCCCCACAGCAGGACGGCGAGGCCGACGAAGACCATGACCGCGGGCCAGTACGCCAACGCGGCCAGCGCGAGCCGCCCGCCCTGCGAGGCATCGTGGATGGAGGCGCCGTACACCTCGCCGATCAGGAATCCGCCAAGGGTGAGCAACACCGCCGACCACACCACCGGAATGGCCAGCCGCTCGAGGGCCCACCGCTGGCGGGACACCGCGCCGGCCAGTTGCGGCTCGATGATCCCGGATGCCTCGTCGGACCGCAGGGACACGGTGGTCTGCAGCGCGAAGATCAGGGTGATCAGGGCCATCATGCTGACCAGGAGGGCCAGGAGGGCGGCGACACCGGTTCCGCGCAGCAGGTTCTCGGCGCCCGGGCCGGCGTCGGCCAGCAGGTCGGTCATCGCCTGGACCACCGAGCCCATCAGTGCGCCACCGAGCACGATCGCGACAGTCCAACCGATGATCGGATTGCGCTGCAGCCGCAGCGCCAGCCCGAGCGGCGTCGCGTAGCGGGCCAGCGCCTCGGCCCTTCCGGGGCGCTGCGGCAGGAGTCCCGCGGCGAAGTCGCGCCGGGCCTCCAGTTGGGTCGCCACGACCAGCAATATCGTGGTGAGCGCGAGAAGCAGCAGTAACGGCCACCACCGGTTGCCCCCGTAGGGCTGCATCTGCTGACCCCACCCGATCGGTGACAGCCACGACAACGCACCGCTGCCCATGTCTCCGATCATGCGTAGCACGTAGAGCACGATGATGACGGTGGAACCGAGCGAGTTGGCGCCGCGCGAGGTCGACGACACCTGCCCGGAGACCGCGCCGACGCCGACGCCGACGAGTCCGATGCCGGCGACCGACGCGCCGAGGATCAAGGACCCGGTGAGACCCGTTCCTTCGGGGTCGAGAGACCCGCCGATCGACACCATCGCGAGGAGCACGCCGACCACCACGCACAGGGCACCGGTGACCAGCCATGACGCCATCGAGTAGGCGTGGACTCCCAGGACCCGCGAGCGCAGCAACTCGGTGCGACCGGCTTCCTCGTCGGCCCGACCGCTTCGCGTGACGAGGAACACCGCGCCGATCGCCAGGGCCAGCACGATGGTCATCCAACCCTTCGTCCAGACCGCGCCACCCATGGTGCTCGCCGCCGTCGACAGCCCGGTGAGCGCCTTGATACCGGGGGTGTTGGACAGCGCGGCGAAGTCGTCGAGTGACTGCTGGTTCGGGAACACCGACTTGTAGTAGCTGACGATGTACTGGAACATCCCGACCAGCGCGACCACCCAGACGACCAGCCGCACTCGGTTGCGGCGCAGGACCAGGCGAACCATCGCGCCGAGGCCCCGGTAACCGTCGACGGGCGTCCGTTGCCGGGTGGTGGACGACTCGCCCGACGCGCCTCGCGGCACCGCGGTGGGCGCTTGTCCGGCGGCAGTCATTTCTCGCTCCCCGCGGCCAGCCCGGCCAGCTCGTCGCCGTAGTGGCGAAGGAACAACTCCTCGAGCGAGGGCGGGTTCGCGACGAGTGAGCGGGGCCGGCGCGCGGCCAGCGCAGCGAGCACGCCGGGCAGCTCCGCCTCGTCGACCGCGAATGTGGTACGCCCGGCGGAGGTCTCGAAGTCGTGGACGCCGGGAAGGGTGGCCAGATCGGCCGCACCCTGGTCGAGCACCACCGTCACCTGCGTGCGGGTCAGGTGTCGCAGCTGCGCCATGGTGCCCGTCTCGACGGTCACGCCCTCGCGGATGATCGCCACCCGATCGGCGAGCTTTTCGACCTCGGCAAAGATGTGACTGGACAGCAGGACCGACCGGCCCTGCGCCTTCACCTCGCGGATCGACTCGGTGAAGGCGGTCTCCATGATCGGGTCAAGGCCGCTCGTGGGCTCGTCGAGTAGCAGCAACTCCGCATCCGAAGCCAGCGCGGCGACGAGGGCGACCTTCTGGCGGTTGCCCTTCGAGTACGTGCGGGCCTTTTTCGTCGGGTCGAGTTCGAAACGCTCGAGCATGACCCGTTTGCGGCGGGGGTCGAGCGGGCTGGACAGCCGGCAGAGGATGTCGATCGCCTCACCGCCGGTCAGATTGGGCCAGAGCGTGACGTCGCCGGGCACGTACGCGATGTGGTGGTGCAGTCGCACCGCATCGGACCACGGGTCACCCCCGAGCATGCGGGCGCGACCGCCGTCCGCCTTGAGCAGGCCGAGCAGGATGCGGATCGTCGTCGTCTTTCCTGAGCCATTGGGCCCCAGGAAGCCGGTGACCTGACCGGTGGGGACCTGCAGGTCCAGGCCGCGCAACGCCTGAACGTGGCCGAAAGACTTGGTCAATCCTTCGATCTCGACCGCCATCTGATTGATCATGTTGGTTCCTTGAGAGAGTTGGGGCGACGCAGGCGGGGAGCCTGTGCGGTCAGGCGGTCCGGGAGTCGGGATCGGTGGCGGCGTCCGGCGCACGTTCGAGGTAGAGCAGGTAGTCCTCGAGCATGCTGCGATCAGTGAGCAGGCCTTCGGTGAACAGTTCCAGCGTGGGCAGAATCTGGTTCTGCCGACCGTCGCGCATCGACTCCACGAACGTCTCGGGCGAGGGGTCGGGCGCGGTGAGGAACTGGATGAGCAGCGCGCCCATCGTCTGGTAGGCGAGGTAGCGGGTTCGAGCCTCCTCGTCCCGCGACGGGCGGACCAGCCCGGTGGCCACGCTGTTCGCCATGATCTCGCTGGCGCTGTCGATCAGGTGCTCCAGGAACTTCTGCGCGGAACGCCCACCGGCGTGGATGGCCCGCAACATGTAGACCGTGAGCTGCGCCGCCGGGCCGGGCTCGGCAAGGTGTTTGAACAGGGAGCCGCTCGGGTCGGCGATACTGCCGGACTTCAGCCCTTGGTATCGGCGCAGCACCTCGGCGTCACATTCGGCCCGCAGTTGTTCCTTCGAGCCGAAGTGATGCGTGATCAGACCGGGCGAGACTCCCGCGCGGGCAGCGATCGCGCGGAACGAGGCACCGAAGCCCTGCTCCGCGAAGCAGGTGATCGCGGCATCCCGAACCTTGGCCCGAGCTGTGAGGTCCGATGCCGGACGGTCGTGCGGGCCGGACACTGTACGCACGCCCAATACGCTATACAGATGACCAGCGTCTGGACATAGGTCCAAGGTCCCGGGTCTCCGGCACTCGGACGGGTCGGTTCGGTGCCCCGGACAGCCGACCGCGCCCATCCTGACCGCGGCTCGCAGTGGGCTTGGTCACCGTGGCGGTGGCCAACGGATTCCGCGCGGCTGCGTCTGACGGTCGGTGTGATCCCTCGTTTTGCCGGGTCCGCCGAATTCGACGATGTGGAGGTCCCAGCGAATGATGCACCCGAGGCGCCCGGTCCAGGTCGCGGCCGCACTGGTCACGGCGGCTGTCCTGGCGATGACCGGCGCCTGCGCCGGCCCGCTGAGCGGTCAGGCCGCCCCGGCCGCGCAGGCCACACCGGTCGCGGCGGTGACGGCTTCACCCGCGCTGGGAACGACCGACGTGTCGCCGGTGCAACCGGTCACCATCGCTGTCGGCCGGGGCACCATCACCACGCTGGCGGTGACCAGCCCCACCGGGGCCGAGGTCAAGGGAACGCTGTCGCCGGACCGGACCACGTGGACGCTCGCCGAGCCGCTGGGCTACGCCAAGACATACAGCGTCACCGGGACGGCCATGGGCTCCGACGGCAAGGCGGTCGCGATCGAGGGCAACTACACCACCGTGAACCCCGCCGAGAAGATCACCAGCAAGATCTCCCCCGGGGACAACGCGGTGGTCGGCGTCGCGGCCCCGGTCATCATCCGGTTCGGCTCCGCGCCCGTGGACCGCTCGCTGATCGAGAAGCACGTCAGCATCACCACCACCCCGAAGGTCGAGGGTGCGTGGGCGTGGATCACCCACGACGGCGACAAGTGGCCCTCGCTGGACTGGCGCCCCAAGGACTACTGGCCGGCCGGCACCACCGTGCACGTCAGCTCCGACCTCTACGGCCTTGACCTGGGCGGCGGCACGTTCGGCGGTGACACCGTGACCAGCGACTTCACCATCGGCCGCAATCAGGTGGTCAAGGCCGATGCGAACGCCCACACCATGGTGGTCCAGCAGAACGGGGTCACCGTGGCGACCTACGACGCCTCCTACGGCAGTGGCGACGTCATCGGCGACCCGAACCGGGTGACCCGCTCCGGGACGCACATCGTGATGGACAAGAAGGAGACCACCACGATGAGCAACCCTGCCTACGGCTACACCGACGTCACCGAGCACTGGGCGGTGCGGATCAGCGACAACGGCGAGTTCATCCACCAGAACCAGGACACCGTGGCCGCCCAAGGCGTGGACAACGTCAGCCACGGCTGCATCAACCTGTCCGCCCAGGACGCCCAGGCGTACTTCCAGACCGCCATCTACGGCGATCCCGTCGAGGTCACCGGAACCAGCGTCCAGCTGTCCCCGGCCGACGGCGACATCTACGACTGGGCCATCCCGTGGAGTGA
>DASTGF010000167.1:0-10201 GCA_035719255.1 Microlunatus sp.
GTGACGTCCCGGTCCCCGATCATGATGGCGCCCGAGTTGACTTCCTCCAGGCCCGCGAGCATGCGGAGCGAGGTCGACTTGCCGCAACCGGACGGCCCGACCAGGACCATGAACTCACCGTCGCCGATGTCGAGGTTCAACCTGTCGACGGAGGGGTGATCCGCACCCGGGTAGACGCGAGTCGCGTCCTTGAAACTGACTGTGGCCATGCCACACTTCCTTTCCACGGGCAGGTACGTGCCCGACGATCCTTGGTGGACAAGCAGCTACGGCTAAGCCGCCCGACCGTTGCGATGGAACATCCGCGCGACGTCTCCGGCGTCCGGGCGGGTTCGGCATTCGTCCTCGTCCGCCGGGCCGGTCGGCACCGCTCGAGCTGTGCCGTGGACACGATGGGCTCGGAGACGATGGGAGTCTCCAGCTGGGCGAGGCTTCACGAGGTCGGGTCACGAACGGTCCGGGGCGTGTCATCGCGCAGGACTGGTCGGAGCAGGGTCACGCGTCACGATGCGACAGCTCTGACGTAGCCCGATCGAGGTCGCCGAGAGGTTCGGGGTCGAGCCGGGATCGGGCATGAATCACCATCAACGTAGCACGTCGGCCCCAATCACGACAGATCGCGACAGATCACGACAGATCGCGACGTCTCGGCGCGCGGTGAGCTATACCTGCTCGACCGTGCCGTAGACTGTCGACAGCAGCTCTTCCTGTCTCACCATGAGCTGCCGGTGATGTCGAGCTTCCTGCTCCTCCCCTCCCTGACCGATCCGGTGCGTCGCAGTCGCCGCGCCACACGGCTTCGCCCGGGTGAGACATCACCGAGAGCATTGACCTTGACTTCCAGCAACACCTTCATCGACCTCGGCGTGCCCGCGGACCTCGTCCGCGTGCTGACCGACCGGGGCATCACCATCCCGACTCCGATCCAGGCGGCCACTATGGCCGACTCGATCGACGGCCGCGACGTCCTCGGCCGAGGACGGACCGGTTCCGGCAAGACGTACGCCTTCCTGGTGCCGTTGGTCACCCGGCTGCGCCAGACGGCAGGTACCCGTCGCCCGGGCCGTCCGCGAGCGCTGGTCTTGGCGCCCACCCGCGAACTCGCCCTCCAGATCCATGCTGTCCTGCAGCCCCTGGCTGAGGCGGCCGGTCTGCGCAGCCACACCATCTTCGGGGGTGTCGGTCAGCTGCCCCAGGTCCGCGCACTCCAATCGGGAATCGACGTCGTCATCGCCTGCCCCGGCCGCCTGGAGGATCTCGTCCGTCAGGGCCACTGCCGTCTCGACGCGGTCGAGGTCAGCGTGCTGGACGAAGCCGATCACATGGCCGACCTCGGTTTCCTGCCTGCGGTCACCCGCCTGCTCACCGCCACCCCGTCCGGTGGACAGCGACTGTTCTTCTCCGCCACCCTCGACCACGGCATCGACGGCCTGGTCCGGAGATTCCTCCACCATCCGTCGATTCACCACGCTGACTCGCCGCAGGCTCCGGTGGGTGCGATGTCCCATCACGTCCTCCAGGTCGGAACCGCGGTTCGGCTGGATGTGCTGGCCGACCTCGCCGCAGCCCGAGGACGGACCGTGATCTTCACCCGAACGAAGCACCGGGCGAAGGGGCTGGCTCGCCAGCTGAACGCCCGGGGCGTCAGCGCGGTGGAGCTGCATGGCGACCTCGCGCAGAACGCCCGGACACGCAATCTGGAAGCCTTCCATGCCGGGAGGGCCACGACGCTGGTGGCGACCGACATCGCCGCCCGTGGGATCCACGTGGACGACATCGAGCTCGTCGTGCACGCCGATCCGCCGGTGGAGCACAAGGCCTACGTGCACCGCTCCGGACGGACCGCGCGCGCCGGCAAGGCCGGCACCGTCGTCACGTTGATGACCGATGATCAGACCTCTGCGGTACGGACGCTCGTTCGCGCAGCGGGGATCAAGCCGACGGTCACTGTGATCGATTCGGTGACCGATCCGATCCTGCGCACCATCGCCAGTGGCGAGCGCCACTACGGGACCGCCGTGACCAGCGACGCCGCCCCGACGCAGCGCGGCGAGGGTCCCGGTCGGGACCGTAACCGGTCGACGTCTGCTCGCCGGGGGTCCGCACGGCCGGGATCGCCGCGCCCGGGATCGGCGGGAACGTCATCGTCGGGAACGTCATCGTCGAGAACAGGCGGCAGCGGTGGCTCGAGGTCGCGCCGGCAGAGCACGGGAGCACCCCGTCCCGCCGGTTCTCGTCCCGGAGCCGGCGGCTCGGCGGTGAGCGCCGATCACACGGCAGCGCACTTCAGCCGTCGGTTGCGCACGCGCTGACGCGCGGGTGCTCCGCCGAGGCGTGCGGGGTCGCCCGCCGATGACTGGTGCCGGTGAGCTCGGGCGCTCAGTAGCGCTCGGGCTTTGCCGAGCGGGACATCAGGGCGTCGATCATGTCCCGCGGCGACAGGGTCCCGCCGATCACGGCGTCGACGGCCTCCACGATCGGCATCTCCACACCGTGCTCACGAGCCAGCTGGCGGATCGATGAGCACGACTTGACTCCTTCGGCCACCTGGCGCGTCGACGCGGCGATCTGGGCGACCGTCCGGCCGCGGCCGAGCGCCTCGCCGAAGGTGCGGTTACGCGACAGTGGCGAGGAACAGGTGGCGACGAGGTCTCCCAGCCCGGCGAGCCCTGAGAACGTGTAGGGATCGGCACCCAGAGCCATGCCCAACCGAGTGGTCTCGGCCAATCCGCGAGTGATCACCGACGCCGTGGAGTTGTCGCCGAGGCCGAAACCGACGGCCATCCCGACCGCCAGCGCGATCACGTTCTTGGTCGCACCCCCGAGCTCGACGCCGATCACGTCGGTGTTCGTGTACGCCCGGAACCGGGCGGTGTGGCAGGCCGCCTGCAGAGCCTCGGCCGTGGTCATCGACGTGCTCGCGACGACGGTGGCCGCCGGCTGCCGCTCGGCGATCTCGCGGGCCAGGTTGGGTCCGGACACCACGGCGATCCGTTCGTCGCGGATGCCGGTCACCTGCTGGATCAGCTGACTCATCCGCAGGCCGGTGCCGAGTTCGATGCCCTTGGCCAGACTGACCACCGCGGCGCCGGTCGGGATGGACCAACGGGCGAGATTCTCCCGCAGCGCCTGGGACGGGATCGCCAAGACGACGAAGCGCGCGCCCTGCATCGCCGCCTGCGCATCGGCGTAGGCAGTGACCGCGTCCGACAGCCGAAGATCGGGGAAGAACGCCGCGTTGACCCGGTCGCGGTTGATGGCCTCGGCCTGCTCTGGGTGATGGGACCACAACGCGACGGAACAGCCGGCATCGGCCAGCACCATGGAGAACGCGGTGCCCCACGACCCGGCACCCATCACCGCGACTCGGGTGGTTTGCGACTCGCTCATGCGGTTCCTCCAGCGTCGGCGGCGTCGACCCCGTCCGAGCGGTCCGGCGGAGGCTCGTGGCGCAGCTGCGACGTCAACTCGGTCAGCGTGTCCATGATGCGCCGGGTGGTCCGGACCAGCATGGCCGATGTCACCGCGTCGCCACCACCGGGTTCGAGCGGCACCGGGTCGCCGGCGATCAGCCGGAAGGTCTTGCGGGGCAGCAGGCGTGGGAACTCGATCCGCTTGCCGTACATGATGTCCTGGGCGCCCCACTGCGCGACCGGGATGATCGGGCAACCAGTGGCGTACGCGATCCGCGCCGCTCCGGTCTTGCCCTCCATCGGCCACAGGTCGGGGTCGGTGGTGATCGTCCCCTCGGGATAGACTACGACACACTTGCCCTGGCGTACGGCCTCGATCGCCGCGCTGAGGGCGTCTGCGGCCGAGCGGGTGTTGCGCTGGACCGGAATCTGGCCGCACGCGCTCAGCAGCCGTCCGATCACCGGTACGCCGAACAGCGAGTCCTTGGCCAGGAAGCGACCCCAGCGTCCGGAGAACGCGAGGTACTGCGCGACAGCGATCGGGTCCACGTTGGAGATGTGATTGGCGACCACCACCAGACCGCCGGACTGCGGCAGCTTGTCCTGAGCACGCCAGTCGCGGCGGATCAGTCCCCGGATCACCGTATGCACGACGAGCACGGCCGCACGGTACGCCGGTTCGACGGGCTCGTGGTTGGCCTGGGACAGCGGTCGGAGCACCGTCTCGTGGGTCCGGGACGGATCGCCCATGCCTTCTCCTCGCCGGTCGGGACGCCGTCTCATCGCCGACGGCGGCATGGCGACAATCTAGAGGATCGTGACAGCATCAGGTGATCATGGAGGCGGAGCCGGCGATGCGCAGTGGTGCCGTGGTGGCATTGAAACCCCTTCGGGCGGCGAAGACCCGGCTGCAGGGTGTGCCGGTGGCCTACCGCCAGCACATCGCCTGGTGTCTGGCCTCCGACACCATCGGAGCTCTGGCGGCAGCGTTGGATCGCGTCGTCGTGGTCAGCAACGAGCCGTCACTGGCCACCCGGCTGCACCGCTGGGGAACGCGGGTGCGGGTCGTGCCCGAAGGCCCCTCACTCGGCATGAACGCGGCACTGGCGGCCGGCGCCCGGCAGCTGGCCGACGGTGGGATGTCCATGGTGGTGGCCTGTGTCGGCGACCTGCCCTGCCTTCGGCCGGTGACGGTCCGTCACCTCGTGGCGGCAGCCGCGCACCATCCACGCTCGTTCGTGGCGGACACCTCGGGCACGGGCTCCACGATGCTGTTCGCCCGGGGGGGCAGTCTCGATCCGAGGTTCCAGGGCCCGTCGGCCGCGGCGCACCGCGGTTCGGGCGCGACCGCGTTGACCGAGAGCGACGTGGGGCCCCTGGCCGACGCTCGCCGTGACGTGGACACCGTTGCCGATCTCCTCGACGCCGAACGTATCGGACTGGGTGAGGCCACCGCCGCGTTGTTCGATCAACGCACCCATCGGATGGGCCGGTTCGCGCCGGTCGTGATCGACGATCCGGCCGGCGAGGATGAGCTCGTGGTGCGGACGCCCGACGGTGTGCCGTACCGGGTGGAGGCGAGGATGCTGGCCGATCAGCACCCACACATGGCACCAGGGCAGCGTCTGCACGCTGCCCTGGTGGACGATCGGGTTCTCTCGATCTGGCTGTGATCAGCCGACCTCCGAGCCGGTGATCACCACGACGGTGATCACCGGGTGCGTGGAGCCGATCAGCTCTTCGCCGTACGCTTCGCCGCGGTCTTCTTGGTGGCCGCACTCTTGGCCGGCGTCGCCTTCTTGGCCGTGGAGGCGACCCGTGTGGTCTTGGCGGGCGCCTTGGCCGTGGTCTTCTTGGTCGCCGTGGTCTTGACCGCCGGGGCCTTGGCCGCCGGGGTCTTTGCGGCCGCGGTCTTGGCGGCGGTCGACGTGGCCACCGGCGCCTTCTTCGCCGTGGCCTTGGCCGCCGACACCCGGTTGGCCGTCGCCTTGCTCACGGGGGCGGCCTGGGCGGCGCTCCTGCGGGCAGGCGCCTTGGTGGCGGGGGTCTTGGTGGCGGGGCTTTTGATGGCGGGGGTCTTCGTGGCTGTGGACTTCGCCGCGGTCGCCTTGCTGGCCGCGGACTTCGCGGTCGCCTTGGTGGCGGGGGCTTTGGTGGCAGCTGCCTTGGCCGGCGCAGCGGTCTTGGCGGTGGCCGCCTTCTTGGCAGCCCGCGGGACCTTCTTCTCCCCGGAGGTGAATGCCTTCAGGTCCGAGCCCGCGCGGAACCGCGGAACGGCCGTGGCCTTGGCCCGCTTGCGCTCACCGGTCCGCGGGTTGCGCACCATGCGGGCCGGCCGCGGGATCTTCTCGAAGACACCGAAGCCGGTGATCGATACCTTCTCGCCGCCTGCGACCTGATAGGTGATCGTCTGCACCACAGCGTTGAGCGCCTTGGCGGCCTCGGACTTGTTGCCGTCGTAGTGCGACGAGAGCGCCTCGATGAATTCTGCCTTGTTCACGCCAGACCCTTCTTGAACGCTTGCCAACCCTTACGGGTTGTCGTCGGGGCAGCCGCACTGTACGCCTGCGCAACCAACGCTAGGGAATGACGTCAGCAGAGACAATCACCTGACGGAACAATCTCCCCGTGTCGCCCCGATTACGGGAAAAAACGATGATCAGGACGCGGATTCGACCTTCGCCGGCAGGGTTTTCGGCAGGAACGACGGCCGGCCGACCTCGAAGGCGTCGATATCGGTCACGTGCCGCAGGGTGAGTCCGATGTCGTCCAGGCCCTCCATCAGCCGCCACCTCGTGTAGTCGTCGATCTCGAACGTCGCTTCGAACCCGGGTGCGGTGATGGTCCGCTGGCCAAGATCAACAGTAATCGGAGCCTGCGGATTCTCCTCGACGTAGTCCCACAACTCCTCGATGATCTTTTGGTCCACCACCGCGATCAGCAGGCCGGCCTTGCCGGAGTTGCCCCGGAAGATGTCGCCGAACCGGGAGCCGATGACGACCTTGAAGCCGTAGTTCTGCAGCGCCCAGACCGCGTGCTCACGCGACGAGCCGGTGCCGAAGTCCGGCCCCGGGATCAAGATCGTCGCGCCCTGGTACTGCGGCTGGTTGAGCACGAAGTTCGGATCGCTGCGCCACGCCGCGAACAGCCCGTCCTCGAAGCCGGTCTTGGTGACCCGCTTCAGATAGACGGCCGGGATGATCTGATCGGTGTCGACATTGCTGCGCCGCAACGGAACCGCGGTGCCGGTGTGGGTCGTGAACTTGTCCATCTCTGTCTCCTCAGAGCAGTCGGGTCAGGAACCGACGACGGTGGTCGAACGGGACAGGTCGGCGGGCGAGCTCAACCGTCCGATCACCGCGGTGGCCGCGGCCACCTGCGGCGAGACGAGGTGGGTCCGACCACCCTTGCCCTGCCGTCCTTCGAAGTTGCGGTTCGAGGTGGACGCCGCGCGCTCACCGGGCGCCAGCTGGTCGGGGTTCATGCCCAGACACATCGAGCAACCGGCAGCCCGCCACTCGGCCCCGGCCTCCTTGAAGATCACGTCCAGCCCCTCCGACTCCGCCTGGAGCCGGACCCTTGCCGATCCGGGAACCACCAACATCCGCACGGAATCGGCGATGTGGTGACCCCTGATGATGCCGGCTGCCGCCCGCAGGTCCTCGATCCGGCCGTTGGTGCAGGACCCGAGGAACACCGTGTCCACAGCGATGTCGCGCATCGGCGTGCCCGGTGTCAGGGCCATGTACTCCAACGCCTTGGTGGCCGCGGTCCGGTCCGCTTCCTCGGCGAACTCCTCCGGATCGGGTACCCGAGCGCTGAGCGGGACTCCCTGCCCGGGGTTGGTTCCCCAGGTGACGAAGGGAGTCAGCTGGGTGGCGTCGAGGAACACCTCGGCATCGAAGGTGGCGTCCGGATCGGTCTTCAGCGTCCTCCAGTACTCGACCGCGGCATCCCAGTCCTCACCGGTCGGGGCGTGCGGACGACCTTGCACGTAGGCGAACGTGGTCTCGTCCGGCGCGATCATGCCGGCCTTCGCTCCCCACTCGATGCTCATGTTGCAGATGGTCATCCGGCCCTCCATGGAGAGCGCCTCGATGGCCGAGCCGCGGTATTCGACGATGTGGCCCTGGCCGCCTCCGGTGCCGACCTTGGCGATCAGCGCCAGCACAACGTCCTTCGCGGTCACACCATCGGGCAGTTCTCCGTCGACATTGACCGCCATCGTCTTGGGGCGAGCCTGCGGCAGGGTCTGGGTGGCCAGCACGTGCTCGACCTCCGACGTTCCGATGCCGAAGGCGATGGCACCAAAGGCGCCGTGGGTCGCGGTGTGCGAGTCGCCGCAGACCACGGTCAGACCCGGCTGGGTCAAACCGAGCTGCGGTCCGATGATGTGCACGATGCCCTGATCGAGATCGCCGAGACTGTGGATGCGTACGCCGAACTCCTGGGCGTTCTTGCGCAGCGTGTCCACCTGGGTCCGCGAGACCGGATCGGCGATCGGCTTGTCGATGTCCAGTGTCGGAGTGTTGTGGTCCTCGGTGGCCATCGTCAGATCGGGTCGGCGCACCGGGCGTCCGGCCTGACGCAGGCCGTCGAACGCCTGCGGGCTGGTGACCTCGTGCACGAGATGAAGATCAATGAAGAGCAGGTCCGGCTCGCCCTCGGCGGAACGGACGACGTGTGCGTCCCAGACCTTCTCGCTCAGTGTCTTACCCATGGCTCGGCGTGCCTTCCTGTCGATGTCGGAACCCCGCTGCGCGGTCCCCGCTGAGATTTGCATTCCAGCATGCGAGACGGCAGTATCAAGGCATGGACAACTCTAGCGGTGTCGGCGTCCTCGACAAAGCCGCCCTCGTCCTGAGTGCGTTGGAGACCGGACCCACGACCCTGGCCGGCCTGGTCTCCGCGACCGGACTGGCGCGACCGACCGCGCACCGCCTCGCGGTGGCGCTCGAACACCACCGTCTGGTCAGCCGGGACCTGCAGGGCCGTTTCGTGCTCGGCCCCCGGCTCGGCGAGCTCGCCTCGGCCGCGGGCGAGGATCGGCTGCTGGCGACCGCCGGGCCGGTGCTGGCGCGTCTGCGGGACATCACCGGCGAGTCGGCCCAGATGTTCCGGCGGCAAGGTGACTTCCGGGTCTGCGTGGCCACCGCCGAGCGGATGTCGGGTCTGCGCGATTCGGTGCCGGTCGGCACCCAGCTCACCATGAGCGCCGGCTCGGCGGCCCAGGTCCTGCTGGCCTGGGAGGAGCCGGAGCGGATGCAGCGCGGCCTGCGCGGCAGCCGCTACTCCGCGGTCGCCCTGGCTGCCGTCCGGCGCCGCGGCTGGGCTCATTCAGTCGGCGAACGCGAGGCCGGTGTCGCCTCGGTGTCCGCCCCGGTCAGGTCGCCGTCGGGCAAGGTGATCGCGGCGGTCAGCGTCTCCGGTCCGATCGAGCGGCTGTCGCGCCAACCGGGTCGGCTGCACGCGCCCGCCGTGGTCGCCGCCGCGGAGCGGCTGAGTGAGGTGCTGCGCCGCACCGGAGCAGAATGAGCCGATGGCTTCGTCCCTCCCGCCTGCAGAGAAGACCTCCGAGCCGGCCGTGCACCGCGCGGCACGGATCGACTACGCGATCTCACGATGGCGGGCGCGGCGAGCGCGGTCCCACGGCGCTCGTGCCGCGGTCATCCCTTATACCGGCTACGGCACCACCGGCTGGGTCCGGCTGCTCGGCCGGGTGCTGCTGACCCGCGAGCCTCTCGGCCGACTGGGGACCGCAGAGCCTGCCGGCGCGCGGGGCTGGCGCAGTTTCACCCTCGTCCCCGTGGAAAATGCGGCCGTCCATGTCCGGATCGAGGGCCAGCGGCTGGACGTCGTCGCCGATCGCAACGGGATCGTGGACACCCGCGTACCGATCGAGCTCGATCCTGGCTGGCATACGGTCACCTTCAGCAGCGAGGGCTCCGAGCCCGCAGCGGCGAAGGTGTACGTCATCGCCGACGGCACCCGCTTCGGTGTGGTGTCCGACATCGACGACACGGTGATGGTGACCTCGCTCCCCCGGCCCATGCTGGCAGCGTGGCACACGTTCGTGGTCAACGAGCACGCGCGGGCGACGACGCCGGGGATGCCGGTGCTGTACGAGCGGATTCGCGAGCAGCATCCCGATGCGCCGTTCGTCTACCTCTCCACCGGGGCGTGGAACGTGGCCCCGACCCTGACCCGGTTCCTGTCCCGCAACCTGTATCCGGCGGGTGCTTTGCTGCTGACCGACTGGGGACCGACGACGGACCGCTGGTTCCGCAGCGGTCAGGAGCACAAGCGCTCGTCATTGCGTCAACTGGCCGAGGAGTTCCCGGACATCCGGTGGTTGCTGATCGGCGACGACGGCCAGCACGATCCGCAGCTGTACGCCGACTTCGCCACCGAGCACCCCGACCACGTGGCCGCGGTCGGGATCCGGCAGCTCACCCCCGGTGAGGCTGTGCTGGCCGGCGCCGGCAACCGCGGACGTACGCCGGAGGCCGAGGTGCCCGTGCCGTGGGTGCATGCGCCCGACGGCGCCGCGTTCGCGGCCGAGTTCGAGGGACTCGGTCTGATCCCCCACCGCCAGCGCGAACCCGAGATCTGACCCCGGCACCCGGATGGAGTCATCACTGATCGAGCTGCTCCGATCCGCCATCGACGACTACCTCGCCACGCCAGGCGCACCGCCAGGGGTGGCCGTCGCCGTCGTCGGTCGTACGACGCCGATCGGTTCCGGCCTCACGCTGGCCGGCGGATCCTCCGACGTGATCACCGCGGAG
>DASTGF010000168.1:0-16045 GCA_035719255.1 Microlunatus sp.
GATAGGTGTGCGCCCCGAAGAAGTCCCGCTGGGCCTGGATCAGCGCCGCCGGCAACCGCTCGGCCCGGATCCCGTCGTAATAGGCCAGCGAGGACGAGAACGCCGGCGTCGGGATCCCGTTCTGTGCCGCGCCCGCCACCACCCGGCGCCACGCCGGCAGCGCCGAGGAGATGGCGTCGGTGAAGTACGGATCCGCGATCAGCAACGCCAGGTCCGGGGTCCGCTCGTAGGCCTCGGTGATCCGGTTCAAGAACCGGGCCCGGATGATGCACCCACCCCGCCAGATCCGAGCCATCGCCCCACGGTCGATATCCCAGCCGAACTCGGCACTGGCCGCCGCGATCTGGTCGAAGCCCTGCGAGTACGCCACCACCTTCGACGCATACAAAGCCTGCCGGACACCCTCGACGAACGCGTCGGCGTCGGCGATGGACCACTCCGCGGTGTGGGCCGGCAACACGCCTCGGGCCGCCTCACGCTGCGGCACCGACCCCGACAAGGCACGAGCAAACGTCGCCTCGGCGATACCGGTGATCGGCACACCCAGATCCAACGCATTCTGCACCGTCCACCGGCCGGTGCCCTTCTGTTCGGCCTGGTCCACGATCACATCGACCAACGCCCGCCCGGTCTCCGCGTCGGTGTGGGCCAGCACCTCGGCGGTGATCTCGATCAGGAACGACTCCAGATCACCCTCGTTCCAGGACCGGAAGATGCCGGCGATCTCCGCAGCCGACTTCCCCGTGCCCTGCCGGATCAGGTCGTACGCCTCCCCGATCAACTGCATGTCGGCGTACTCGATGCCGTTGTGCACCATCTTCACGAAATGACCCGCACCGTCGGACCCGACATAGGCACAACACGGCACGTCGTCGACCCGCGCGGCGATGTTCTCCAGCAGCGGGCCGAGCGACTCGTACGACTCCCGGGACCCACCCGGCATGATCGACGGGCCGTTCAGCGCACCCTCCTCGCCGCCGGAGACACCGGTGCCGACGAAGTGCAGACCCTTCGATTTCAGGTACTTCTCGCGACGGATCGTGTCTGGGAAGTGCGCATTGCCGGCGTCGATGACGATGTCGCCCTGTTCCAGCAGCGGGATCAGCTCCTCGATCACCGCATCGGTCCCTGGACCGGCCTTCACCATGATCAGCACCCGTCGCGGCCGCTCCAGCGACGCGACGAAGTCGGCCATCGACTCCGAGGGTACGAACACGCCCTCGTCGCCGTGCTCGGCGACCAGGGACTCCGTCTTCGCGTACGTCCGGTTGTGGATCGCCACACGGTGCCCGTGGCGGGCGAAGTTGCGAGCCAGGTTGCGACCCATCACCGCAAGCCCTGTGACTCCGATCTCGGCCAGTTCAGCCATGGACGCACCGCTCCCCTCGTGTCCGCTCCGAGGGCTCGGAGCGGGTCGATCGACGGGCAGAATCGTAGTGTGCGCGCGTGACGGCGCTTGAGGCGGATAATGGGCCGCGTCGGATCAAGACGATCCCCGAATTTCGGGAAGCTCCGACGACACGGGGAGGGGGACACCACATGCTGCAACCGCTGGGCATCAGCGCGGATGCAGAGGCGGTGTACGTCGGCTTGGCACCGATGGCCTCGGGCACGGTGCCCGAGATCGCCCAGCTGACCACGACCGATCCCGAGACCACGGAGCGCGCGCTCCAGCAGCTACGCAACCTGGGTCTGGCCGCCGAGTTGTCGCCGGGTCTGTGGCAGGCGCTGCCGCTGCTCGAAGTGGCCAACGCCCTGCGTGCCCAACGGATCTCCGAGCTGGAGATGGCGACCGTGGCCGCCGAGTCGCTGCACAGTCACCTTCTCGCGGCCAGCCACAACGCGGCCGACACCGACATCCAGATCGTGGTGGGTCGCGAAGGGATCCTGGCCGCACGGCGGGAGATCTGCAACGGCGCCAAGAAGGAGATCTGCGCGTTCGACAAGCCGCCCTACGTCCAGCCACGGCCCAACGCCACGGCGGTTGCTCTCGACGAGGTCTCCCCCGAGTGGCAGGCACTGGAACGCGGGGTGAGGCTGCGCGGCATCTACCACCCCGGCTTCGACAGCGATCGCCTCGCCGAGCTGGCGCTGTTCGCGGAGAAGGGCGAGCAGTCGCGGACCGCGCCGGTCCCGATGAAACTCATCATCGTCGACGCCCAGGTCGCACTGATCCCGTCGATGCGTTCGTACTATCCCGGCCAGGAGCTGCGGGCCTCGGTCACCCGGCACCCGATGCTCGTCGAGGCCTTGCAGTGGTTGTTCGAAACGGTATGGGACTCGTCGGTCCCGATCGTCACCACCGGTTTCAACGAGAACGACCCGCGCCGGCAGATGCTCATCTCGCTGCTGATGACCGGATCCACCGACAGTGCAATCGCCACCCAGCTGGGCATCAACGTCCGCTCGGTGCGGCGCTGGATCGCCGAGCTGATGGACGAGCTGGGGGTGACCACCCGCCTGCAGCTGGGCGCGGCCCTGGTCCGGGCCGACGCGCTACGTGGGGTCACGGCGCCGGACGGGGCTCGCGCCGGTGACGGAGTTCGTTCGGGCGATGGAGTTCGTTCGGGCGATGGGGCTGCCGCCGGTGGTGAACGCCCCGGTGACGGCGCATCGGCGGGCGGCTCGCCCGCGCCGGGCGTCTCGCGGTCTGTCGCGGCTTCGGACGCGGAGCGCAACCGCCGCGCCAGCTGACCCATCGCGGCCCCGGGGCGGGCACACCCGACCTGTGCGGGAGTGGCGATCACGGAGCCTGGTCCCGAGCGCTTCTGGGCCCACAACAAGCTACGTCCGCGGTTCGGAGAACCGCGGACGTAGCCCAGGGGGAGGAGATCGGGAAGGACCTCGGGGAAAAATCCCTCCCGACTTGTGGGGTTGTCGGTTTGACAGGCGCTCACATCGCCGGTCAAACCTCCGGGATCGTCAGGTATCCCGGCTTCCTTGCGGAAGACTGTTGTGGTGTGGAGCGGCCCGCCTGACCAGACCGTCGATCGCTAGACCCCGTTGACCGTGGACCCCATACTGTGGAGCGTCGGCCTGACCGTCGAGATCTTGCTGAACGAGTAGTTCGTCTTCTTGGCGGCGTCGGCACTGAGCGGAGCGGCTGCAAAGATGCCGACTGCCAGCGCAGCTGACGCCGTCGCGGCGACGATTCTGCGGGTGAGTTTTGACTTGTTCATGATGTGAGGGTTCCCTTTCTCCTTGGCACTCCGAACAGCGTTCCCACGCGCTGCTCTTCTGTGCCACCTGACGACATGGATTAATCTACGCAAGGCAGAGCAAAAAAGTCATCCCTCGCTGCGTCCACTTTAGGCGATGTCATAAAGTTGACACGCCTGACACGCGTTAGGATGCCGCACGCCCACCACATTCTGGCTGTTTCTGCGTCCGCGAGATGGGGTGAGGGCGGGACGGACTGTCAGTGGTGGGGCACACACTGGAGTCCTCGCGGGCGCTCGCTGCGCCCCACCCGAGAGGACTCCCCCATGAAGACTGATGCGTCCCCGAGGTCTGATCGCGGCGCCTGGACCGGCTGCGCGTTCGTGCCGCCCTATCTGCTTCGCCATCTCAGCACCTCAGACGACGAGACCGCTCAGGCCAGCGGTCGAAGCACGCTCGCAACGGACGCGGCGCTCCGGGCGCAGCGCGCCACCCCCCACCAGCCGTTGCTCGTCCCCCGTCCGGCCGAAGCCGGTGCCGACAACCGCGTGGTCTCCACGGCCGGCAACACCGAGACCCTGCCGGGTCGGCAGGTGCGCGCGGATGGCGATCCGCCCTCCGGCGATGCCGCGGTGGACGAGGCGTGGGACTCCAGCGGGCAGACCCTCGCGCTGTTCGCCGAGCAGTTCCAGCGCGACTCCATCGACGGTCGGGGCGGCACCGTCTCGATCACGGTGCACTACGGGGACACATACGACAACGCCTTCTGGGACGGCAGCCGACTCGTTTTCGGCGATGGGGACGGGGTCGTCTTCGGCCGGTTCACCAAGCCGATGGACGTGATGGCGCACGAGTTCACCCACGGCGTCACGCAATACACGGCGGGTCTCACCTACCAGGGACAGTCCGGAGCACTCAACGAGAGCGTCTCGGACGTGTTCGCCTCGATGGCTAAGCAACGGGCCGACGGTGAGACCGCAGCCGGCGCCGATTGGCTGATCGGCGAGGGGCTGTTCCTGCCGTCGATCAACGCCACGGCGCTGCGGTCGATGAAGGATCCCGGGACGGCGTACGACGACCCGCAGATCGGCAAGGACCCCCAGGTGGGCTCGATGGACGACTACGTCGACACCCAGGAGGACAACGGCGGGGTGCACATCAACTCCGGGATCCCCAACCGCGCCTTCGCATTGGCGGCGATCGCGCTGGGCGGCCACAGCTGGGAGCGCGCGGGGCAGATCTGGTACGCCACGCTGACCGGCGGTGACGTGGGGGCCGGCACCGACTTCGCCGGCTTCGCCCAGGCCACCGTGGCGGCGGCGGGCCGGCTGTATCCGGACGACGTGACCGTTGCCGAGACGGTGCGCGAGGCGTGGGCACAGGTCAAGGTGCTGACGCCGACCGCCCCGGACGTCCCGGTGGACGCAACAGGCTCCGGCGGGTCCGTAACGGGCGGTTCCGCGACGGGCGGGTCCGGTCCGAGACGGTCCGGTCGCGGAGACTCCGGGGCCCCGGAGGCACCGACCGGCCTCACCACGGTCGCGGTGCGGCGGACCGGCGGGTTCGCCAACGTGACCCGGATGGCCGAGCTCGATCTGGATGCCGATCCGTCCGGCCCGGAGGTGCGACAGCTGCTGATGAGCACCGACCTGCGACAGCTGGTGACCACGGACCGTTCCGGTGCCGACCGGTTCACCTACACCCTGGAGTACGGCTCGGTGCGGGTCACCGTGCCGGAGCACGACCTCACTCCTGAGTTGCATCGGGTGGTGCGCCTCGTACTCGGTGAGAACGGCGCGTCGGAGCAGTAACCGCTGGGCGCGGATTGCGGCCGACGCTCAGCGGGCGAGCGACGGAGAACGGGCCAGCCGGGAGCACACCGCGACGGCGCCCGCGCGCTTCGCGACGCAGCTCAGGCGCTCCAGCCGAGGAAGTGCTCACCGAGGGACAGCAGGAGCCACCACAACAGCGCCGCCGCAATCGGGATCGGCACCACCCAGACTGGCCGCCGCTTGACCATGAGCAGGATGCCGAGCACGAACAGGGCCACCCAGACCCCCACAATGACGACGACTCCCCAGGCCGGGGCCATCAGACCGGAGGCGAGGAACAAGGGGGCGAGCACCAACATCGCGGTCATGGCAAGCCAACCGCCCACCCAGGAGAGGATCCGGCCGGCATCGCCGGTGGAGCGACCCGTGTCGTAGCTCATGGTCGATTATCCCCCAGCTCCGCAGCGCGATCTCGAGCGAACGAGCGGGGCCGGCAGCGACCGGGCGGCCTCCCGCGCCGCCGCCACGCCGAAGGGGGTCTTCCGGCCGTTGACTCCCCTTGACAGGGTGATTACGGTGAGAGCGCTCTCAGGCATGGGAGCGCTCTCAGCCTCACAACTCGGGGAGGCGGGGGCATCGATAGCGAAGGGGCTTCGTGGTGGGACGGACAAGCGAGACGAATTTCAGCCGGCGGTTGTTGCTCGGCGGGAGCGCAGCGGCGATCGGCGTGGGGCTGGCAGGTGCGACGGTGGGTCAAGCGGCCGCGGCGCCGGCCGGGGAGAAGATCAGCACGGCAGCCCAACGGGGCTCCGTGCGCAAGGCGATCAGCTTCCTGCAAGGCGTGACCGACGCCTACCGCGACTCCGGGGCGCGGTTGGTCCAGAGCTATATGGACAACTCCGGGCTGCAAGACATCGGCTTCATCTACGACAACGCGCTGACCATCAACGCATTGATCGCTGGCGGCGACCTGCGCCGGGCTCGAGCGATCGGCGACGCGCTGCTCTATGCGCAGAGCCATGATGCGGACTTCACCGACGGCAGGCTGCGTCAGGCCTACCACGCCGACCCCGAACGATTCGTCAACGCGGACGGAACCGCACACTTCGGGTACGAGTTCGGTCTGGTGGGCACCGCGGTGGGCGACATGTCCTGGTCCGGCATCGCGCTGGCCCAGCTGGCCCGCCGCGTCCCGCGGTCGGACTACCTCGACGGTGCGCTGCGGATCGGCCACTGGATCGTCGACAACACCCGCTCGACCACGGGTCTGGGCGGCTACACGTTCGGCGAGACCGAGGGCCTGGTGGATCACAAGTCGACCGAGCACAACATCGACGTCTACGGGTTCTTCCGGCTGCTGGCCCGGCTGACCGGTGATCAGCGCTGGAACGGGCGCGCCCGGCACGCCCTCGAGTTCATCGAGGCCGTCTGGAACGAAGACGACGGCTTCTTCTGGACTGGCTCCGACGACGGCGCCGCGATCAACAAGAACCCGCTGCAACTCCCCCTCGACGTCCAGACCTGGTTCTGGCTCTCGGTCGGCAAGGGCGCATACGCGGAGTGCCTTGACTGGGCGTCCACCAATCTGCGCACGACCGACACCGCGTTACGGGTCAATTCCAACCTGACCGGCAACGACACCTTCACCGGTGCGGCCTTCGGCAGCGGCACCCTGCGGACCGACCCCAAGGCTCGGGTCGGCGGCACCGAGGAATGGCGGCCGTTCCCCGACGACGGCGGGGTGTGGTTCGAGGGCACCGGACAGCTTGCGCTCGCCTTGCGCAAGCGGGACCGCAACGGCGACCTGGCCGCGTCCGACGCGCTGCTGGCCACCTTGAAGTCGTCGCAGGAGAAGCTGGGCGCGGGTCAGACCTTCGGCGGCAAGCGGATCGAGGGCGGCATCCAGGCTGCGTCGTCGGCGATCGACACCGGCTTCGGCTTCGCCTACAACCCGCATCTGCACACCGCGGCGACCTCCTGGTACGTGATGGCCGCGACCGGGTTCAACCCCTATCGGTTCTCCTGAGCCCCGAGCGGTCTCCTGAGAGCTACCTACTGAGGGTCGCGCCGTTCATCGGCGCGGCCCTCTGCCGTTTCCGCGGCCCGGCCTCCGTTCCGCCTCGTTCGTCTGTCTGAGGCGCTGGTCGTCGGTGCAGCCAGGTCTCGCCGCCGCGGGACGGTTCTGACAGGATCGCCCTCATGACCGGCGTACGACCGTCGCGCTCCCTTCGCGGCGACAAGACGACCCACCTGATCGGCCTGCTGCTCGGCACCGAGGACGACTGGCCGCGAGCCTTCGAGACCCTGGTCCAGCGGCTGGGCACCGTCGCCCACCAGGGCCGGGACCACACGATCAGCACCGAGCGGATCACCATCGAGCCGTTCGACCTGCGCGACCCGGTCCGCCACGACGTGGTGATCGACCGGCTCGCCTGGTGGTACTACCATCCGCGCGAGTGGCTGAAGAAGGCCGCGCTCGTCGACGACTGCTATCTGATCAACAACCCGTTCACCTTCCAGTCGATGGAGAAGCACTCCGCGTACTGCGCGATGATGCGGCTCGGCTTCGACATCCCACCGACGGTGCTTGTTCCGTACAAGAACCCGATCGACCACGAGAAGTGGGCCTACACAGCATCGACGTACAACCTGCCGTTCGATCTCGACGAGGTGGCCGGGCGGATCGGCTACCCGATGTTCATGAAGCCCTTCGACGGCGGTGCCTGGCGCGGCGTCAGCCGGATCGACGACCCGGCCATGCTGCACCGTGCGTACGACGAGTCCGGCCAGATGCTGATGCACCTCCAGGCGGCCATCAGCCCCTACGACGCTTTCGCCCGATCCCTCACCATCGGCCCGGACACGATGGTGATGAAGTTCCGTCCCGAGCTGCCGATGCACCTGCGCTACGAGGTGGCGCACGACTTCCTACCGCCGGAGGCCGGCACCGAGATCCTCACCCTGTCCAAGACGATCAACGCGTTCTTCCGCTGGGAGTTCAACTCGTGTGAGTCGCTGGTCACCGGCTCCCGGGTCCGCCCGATCGACTACGCCAACGCGTGTCCCGACATCGCCATCACCTCACTGCACTACTACTTCCCGTGGGCGATCAGCTCCCTGCTGCGCTGGTCGGTGTTCTGCGCGGTGACCAACAGGCTGCCGCAGGTCGACACCACCACCCGCGAGTGGTACGACATCGCCGACGATCCCGAGCTCGACTACCCGGCCAAGCTGGAGCGCTATCTCGCGCTGGCGGAGGAGTACTTCGAGACCGACCGCTATCGCGAGTTCTGCGACACCTCGCTGGCCTCGCTGGACGAGATGGTCTATGAGTGGATCTCCTCCCCCGCGTTCGATGACCTGCTGATCGAGACGGTCCGCAAGACCTACCCGCCGCACGAGCACGACGAGTTCGCGGCCCACTTCCGCGGACTGATCGCACTCTGGATCGCCGACCGCGCCTGATCGCCGATCAGGAGCGGGCCTCCTCCACCGACCGCATCTGAGTGGCCAGGGAGTAGTCGAGCTGGTCGGCGGCGGTGGGATCGTACGCCCCGGGCTGGGGGTCGTAGCGGAACTGCCAGCTGACCAGGTTGTTGTACGCGAAGACCTGGACGGCGAACTTGATCTTGTCATCGGTGATGAACAGGTACGCCGTCTGGTGCTCCACGCCGTCCAGGGCCGACGGTTCGGTCCGGGTGAGGCGACCGGACTGCCGCGAGATCCGGGTGGTCGGTGGCTCGACCCGACCGCGCGGCAGGATCGTCATCGCCCGGTCGGCGCACGCGGTCACTGCGGCGTCGATCCGGTCGAACTGAGCCTGGGCCGCGGCGGCGTCGGCGAACCGGAACGTGAACAAGGAGATCGCGACCCGGTCGTTGGGCCAGTACGTGCCCACCCCGTCCAGCGCGTCGGACGGGAACATGCTGAACGTCGTCGCCTCGAACAGCGGCTCGCACTGCGCGGGTTCGACGGCGGCCGGTGAGTCGGCGAAGTTCTCCTTGGACAGCACGGAGGCGTCGTTGGTGCCGTCGGATCGGACCATGCCGGCGTAGACGCCCTGGAGGTCACCGAGCGAGAACGGCTCCGCGGGCCGTGGCCACCAGCGCCAGACCAGGAAGCCGGCGAGCAGGGCACCGGCCAGGATGGCCGCGATCACCAGCCGTCGCCGGCCGCGCGGGCCGAGTGGCTGTAACCCGGTGGTGAGGACCTCCGGCTCGGACTCCGGGGCCTCGGTGGACACGTCGCGATCCTAGTCCAGCGCGTTCGCCTACGGTCCGGATCCGCCTCGACTGCCGGCTCGAGCGGCCGCGCTGTGCTGGCCGCGGCCGCGCGGCTCGGCAGCGCCCGCCGTAAGGTCCACGCTCGTGACTGCTTTCAGGGTGGATCTCCGGCTGCGCGCGGGCGAGGGCTGGTGGGGTGGTGCCGTCGCCGACGGTGGCCTGATGCCGTTCGGTGCGAGCCCGCACCGGCGTGATCTCGGCGCCTCGGCGGGCCTCGTCGACCGGCCCGAAGCGGGCGCGAACCAGTCCGCACCGCTGCTGCTGTCGGACCACGGCCGATCCGTGTGGTCGGAGCGTCCCTTCCGGTACGCGTTCGACGGAGCCGGCGGCCTGCGGATCGAGGGCGAGGCGGAGATCGTCATCGACGAGACGCCGGGCTGCCTCGGCGACGCGTTCCGCAGGGCGTCCGAACGTCACTTCCCGGCATCGGGCCGGCGCCCGGCTACCGAGATGTTCAGCGGTCCCCAGTGGAACACCTGGATCGAGCTGCCGTACGAGCCCACCCAGGACGGCGTCCTGGCCTACGCCCGCGGCGTCGTCGAGGCCGGTTTCCCGCCGGGTGTGTTGATGATCGACGACCGTTGGTCCTACGACTACGGCACCTGGGTGTTCGACGCCACGCGGTTCGAGGACCCGGCGGCCATGACCGCCGAGTTGCACGGGCTGGGATTCCGCGTGATGCTCTGGCTGGTGCCCTTCGTCAGCCCGGACAGCGCTACGTCGCGGATGCTCGGCGACCGGGGCTGGCTGATCACCGGCGCCGACGGGCGGCCGGTCGTCCGCGAGTGGTGGAACGGCTGGAGCACCATGCTCGATCTGGGCCATCCGGAGGCGGTCGGCTGGCTGCGCGACGGGCTGCACCGGTTGCAGCGTGAGGCCCGCATCGACGGTTTCAAGTTCGACGCGGGCGATCTGCGGGACTGGCGGCTCGGTGACGTCTCGGCGTCCGGCGGGGCGGCGGTCGACTACTGCGAGGCCTGGGCTCGGCTGGCCGAGGAGTTCTCCTTCAACGAACTCCGCGCGTGCTGGAAGATGGGCGGCCGCCCGCTGGCTCAGCGGCTGCACGACAAGCCGCCGACCTGGGGTACCGACGGTCTACTGTCGCTCATCCCCGAGGGCATTGCGCAGGGCCTCATCGGCCACCCGTTCACGTGTCCCGACATGATCGGCGGCGGCGATCTGGCCCACTTCGCGCCGGGGGTCGGGATCGATCAGGAGCTGTTCGTCCGGTTCGCGCAATGTTCGGCGCTGTTCCCCATGATGCAGTTCTCGCTGGCGCCGTGGCGGCTGCTGGATGTCGAGCACCTGGCGGCGGTCCGCGGCGCCGTCGCGGTGCGGGAGGCACTGGGCCCGGAGCTGCTGGCCCTGGTCGGCACCGCGGCGAGGACCGGTGAGCCGATCCTGCGCCCGCTCGCGTACGACGGTGGCGACGGCGGGATCCGCGACCAGTTCCTCGTGGGCCCCGACCTGCTGGTCGCGCCGGTGCTGGCGCGGGGTGCGACGGCACGGACGGTGGTGTTCCCGGCCGGCCGCTGGGTCGTCGGCGCGAGGGCCGGGTTGCCGGCGCCCGCGGGCCACGCCGGTGAGTCGGACGACGCCGACGCGATCGATGGCGCACCGGTGGATGGGTCGATCGTGGACGGGCCGGCGGTCCGCGCCGTCACCGTGGGTCTCGGCTCGCTGCCCTACTGGCGGCGCCTCACCGTGGACTGACCCGCGCGGTCCGCCCATCCCGGTTCTCATGAGGCTCCGGGCACGACCAGTCACCCCGCTCCTCCCCGGATAGCGACGGTCATGCTGATCAGCAGCGCGGCGCTGGTGACGACCGTGACCATCCACAGACCGCGGTTGAGCGTGTACATCGGGATGCCCATCAAGAGGATGCTGCCGAAGAACAGCGACACGTACGGGATGAGGATGGACGGCCGGGCCGGTCGACGCCATTCGACGGGCCAGACGTAGTCGACGCAGAGCATCAGGACGGTGAATGCGTCGAAGACGGCCGGCCCGACCCACCAGAGATTGCCCGCGCGGACGAACCCGACCAGCGCGATGGTGGCCGGGACGCTCAATGCCGCGATGACGAGGCCGAGCAGCCGGTTGACCGCCATGCCATGACCGCTGCGAGAAGCGAACCCGACCGTCTGAGCGACGTTGACGAGATTCACCACGACCCACGTGGTCAGGGCTGCCCACCACGGTCCGTGTTCCATGCCGCCCATCGTCGCGGATTCGGCCGGCGCGCGGGTCCGTTGGGGGGTCAGTCCCGCAAGCCCAGGGCCGTGCTGGCCCAGAGGAAGGCCATCCGGTGCGAGTCGGCCTTCGACTCCACACTGGGCTCGTCGATCTCGATCATGAAGTCGCCGTCGTAGTCCGCCGGCAGCGCGGCCACGACTGCCTCGAAGTCGATCACTCCGAGACCGGGTTCGGCCCACAGCCGTTTGGTCTTCACCTGCTCGGCATAGCTGCCGGCACCGCGGCCGTCGAGCAGATCGGGGAAGCAGTCCTTGAGGTGGATGCCGCCGATCCGGTCCGCGTAGCGGGTGATGAACGCGGCCGGGTCGATGCCGGCCCACCGCAGATGGCCGGTGTCCGGGCCGATCCCGATCACCCCGGGTCCGAGCTCGTCGAGCAGCCGGGTGATCTCCTCCTCGGTTTCAAATACCCCGCCGACGTGTGAGTGGTGCAGCGGCCGAAGCCCTTCGGCCGCGAGCACCTCGCAGATGACGCCGCAGTTCTCGATGGCGAGGGCGAGCCGGCCCGCACTGAAGTCGGCGCCGACGGCCGGCTGTCGCATCCGGGCCGGCAGAGCCACCGAGGACACCATCGTGCGGTCCAGGCCGAGCGCGGTCTGGTCGGCGGCGAACCGCTTGGCACGCTCGACCTCCTCGGAGATGTCGATGCTCTCGTCGAAGGCGGAGTTGAACAGGCTCAGCGAGGGCGCCAGGCCGTAGCCGCCGATCCACTCCGCATACGTCGCCACGTCCATGCCCTCGGGCACATCGGCCTTCACCGCGGTGAAGCCGATCGCGGCGAAGTCGGCGAAGGCCTCGTCGAAGACAGCCCTGGTCTTGCCGGCCGTGCTCCAGTACGGGATCGGATTGGCGGCGATCCGTCGACCGGTCACCGCGTCAGCGCCGGTCACAGCCGCACCGGACGTCCGGTCCGCGCCGACTCGTACGCACCGGCGATGATGCTGAGCGCCTGGCGATTGGTCGCCAGATCGACCCGCACGTCCTCCTCACCGGCGAGCGCGGCCAGGAAGTTCTCGTACTGGCGCCGGTGAGCGGTGGTGCTCAGACCGCCCGGGTTGCTGCCCGCCTGGGTGTCGGCCTCGGCATCGGCCTGGTACTGCGCCGCCTGGTTGAGCGCCGCGTCCGGGGACCCCATCGCCTTCTCCGCCGCGGACGTACCGCGCGGGGTGACGTGGATGAAGCTCAGCCGGTCGTTGTCGATGATCACCGAACCCTGGTCTCCGTGGACCTGGAGTCGCGCACTGAGCCCCGGGTAGGCCGCCGTCGTCGCATGCAGCACGCCCAGCGCCCCGTTCTCGAACCGGACCACGCCGACGGCGACGTCCTCCACCTCGATCCGCTCGTGGGCCAGGGTGTCGGTGTAGGCGAACACCTCCACCGGCCGGCCCAGCGTGGCCACCAGCAAGTCGACGGTGTGCACACCCTGGTTCATCAGTGCTCCGCCGCCGTCCAGCTCCCAGGTACCGCGCCAGTCACCGGAGTCGTAGTAACTCTGACCGCGCCACCAGTCGATCGAGGCGATGCCACTGGTCAGGCGGCCGAGCTCGCCGTGGGCGATGGCGTCCACGGCGATCTCGGTCGCTGGATCGAACCGGTGCTGCGAGATCACCGCGACCTGCGTCCCCGCGACCTCTTGGGCGGCGAGGATCGCGTCGGTCTTGGCCAGCGTGGTCTCCGCCGGCTTCTCGATGATCACGTGCTTGCCGGCCCGGAGCGCCTCGATCGCCACGGTGCCGTGGTTGCCGGTCGGCGTGCATACCGTGACGACGTCGATGTCGATCGCGGCCAGCGCATCCCCCAGCGAGACGAACGCCTTGCCTCCGTGGAGACTGCTCAGCGCCTCGGCGCGTTCGAGATCGACGTCGACGACCGCGGCCAGCTCGATCCGGTCGGCGAGCTCGGTCATCACGGCGGCATGGTGCGTGCCGATCACTCCGGCGCCGACGAGGGCGAACCGGGTCCGAGCGGGTAGGCCGGGGGCAATGGTGCTCATCGGTAGGAGATCCCTTCTGCAGTGAGGATGTCGGTGAAGGCCTTCCAGGCCTGGGTCCACAGCTCGGGTCCGGAGAACCCCCCGAGCGCGTTCTGGGTGGACAGGTGCGGTTCGAGGGAGAAGAAGCCGTCGAAGCCGTCGGCACGCAGGGCGCGGACGGTCTCCACGACCTCGCCGTCCCCCGCGCCGGCCACGACGACGGTGCCATCACCGGCGAGCGCATCCTTGATCTGGATGTACTCCAGGTGCGGCCGCAGATCGGCGTAGCCCTCGGTGAACGGCTTCACCCCGACCTGCACGAAGTTCGCCGGATCCCAAGCCAGCTTGAGATGGCTGGACCCCACCGACGTGACCACGTCCAGACAGCGCCGCGGGATGTCGCCGTAGATCTCCTTCTCGTTCTCGTGCAACAAGATCACATCAGCCTGCTCGGCCACGTCGGCCAGCGCGCGCATCCGGCGCAGCACCTCGTCGCGATGCCGGTCCGGATCGTCGCCCGGCCGGATGAAGAAGGAAAAGATCCGTACGTACGGAGCCCGCAGCCGCCGCGCCACGTCGGCGGCATGCCGCATCCGCTCCAGGTGGGGCGCGAAGTCGTCATCGATGAAGATCTTGCCGATCGGCGAGCCGATGCTGGAGACCGCGAGATCGTGGTCGGCCAGCAGCCGCTCCAGCTCGCTGAGCTGGGCGTCGTCGAGGTCGAGGATGTTGGTGCCCCAACCACTGCGAATCTCGGCCCAGTGCAGCCCCAGACCGGCGGCCACTCGGCACTGCTCGGCGACGTCGTCACCGATCTCGTCGACAAATCCAGACAGCGTCCACATCGTGTGCGTTCCCTCTTCTTGGCGTGGTGGATCTCCATTGCCTCACCCGCAGACGAACCGCGACCAGTTGTTGCCGTAAGTTGTTGCCGATGAGTCCTGGCGGTTCCGCCCCCACCGACCGGCCACCCACGATCTACGACGTGGCCGCCGCCGCCGGGGTCGCTGCTTCCACGGTGTCCCGGGCGCTCTCCAAACCGGGCCGGGTGAGCTTCAAGACCGCCGAGCACGTCCGCCGGGTGGCGAGCGAGCTCGGCTACCGGACCGAGCACCACCAGCGAGTCCCGGCCGGGAGATCGACCGGGTTGCTGGCGATGATGGTCGCCGACATCACCAACCCGGTGTTCTCCGGCATGATCCGTGGGGCTGAGCGGACCGCACGGCACGCCGGCTCCGCGCTGATGCTGTTGGAGAGTGAGGAGTCGGCGGAGTCCGAACGCGAGCTGCTGGACCGGATCGTGCCGGTCGTCGAGGGTGTCGTGCTGTCCGCGTCACGGATGACCGACGCCGAGATCCGTACGGTGGCCAAGACGACACCGCTGGTGGTGGTCAACCGGATCGTCGACCAGGTGCCGTCGGTCGGCGGCGACAGTGTCCCGGCGGTACGCCGGGCGGTGGAGCACCTCGGCGGTCTCGGTCACCGCACCCTCACCTATCTGTCCGGGCCCGAGGCCTCCTGGGCCGACGGCATGCGGTGGCGGGCGGTGCTGGACGCCGGTCAGCAGCTGGGCGTGAAGGTCCGCAGGATCGGGCCGCAGCTGCCTACGCTGGCCGGCGGCCAGTCTGCAGCAGAGGCCTGGGGCGAGGCGCCGACCAGCGCCGTGATCGCGTACAACGACCTGGTGGCCATCGGCTTCGTCCGTGCCGTCCAGGACCGCGGGCTGCAGGTCCCGGGCGACGTCAGCGTGATCGGCTTCGACAACATCCGCGACGCCGATCTGGTCCGGCCCCCGCTGACCACGATCGCCTCGCCCCTGGTGAGTCTGGGGTCGGCCGCGGTGAACCTGCTGCTCAAGAAGGGTGCGGCCGGCCCGGCGCCGGCTCCCGTTCTGCTTCCCGACCGGCTGGTACTGCGCAGCTCGACCGGACCGGCTGGCAACTAGCGGCAACTCGTAGGGCCGCAGGGGCGACGTCGGTGAGGATGGTCGGCATGTCCACGGCCGCACTCGACCTCCATCCGCAGCGTCTGCTTCCCGCCGATCCCGGCGTGCGAGCGATCGCAACCGACCTCTACGCCGCCACCGCAGACCTGCCGATCATCTCCCCGCACGGTCACGTACCGGCGAGCTGGCTGGCCGACGACATCGCCTTCTCCGACCCGACCGCGCTGCTGGTCACACCCGACCACTACGTGACCCGGCTGCTGCATGCCAGCGGGGTGTCGCTGGATACCCTCGGCGTGGGCGTGGTGCCGCTGACCGCGGAGGCATCCCGGGCGGCGTTCCGCATCCTGTGCGAGCACTGGTCGGTCTATCGCGGGACCCCGGTGCGCTACTGGTTCGACGCGCAACTGGCCGAAATCTTCAAAGTCGCGGTCCGCCCGGCCGCGGCCACCGCGGACGCGATCTACGACCAGATCGCCGACTGCCTGAGCCGGCCCGAGTTCCGGGCCCGGGCGCTCTACCGGCGATTCGGGATCGAGGTGCTCGCCACAACCGACGATCCCTGCGACGACCTCGGCGCCCACCGCGCGCTCACCGACGACCCGACCTGGACCGGCCGGGTGATCCCGACCTTCCGGCCGGATCGCTATCTGGAGCCG
>DASTGF010000169.1:0-4207 GCA_035719255.1 Microlunatus sp.
TTCGTCTCCCACCGCCGCGAGCTGCGCATCGTTCCCCGCGCAGACAACGCCAATGGCGCCCGGGCGAAGACCCGCGACACGCACACGATTCCGATCTCCGCCGGGCTGGCCCGGCTCTACACCGCCTACATGTTCGACGAATACGGCGCGTGCCAGTCGGACTACGTGTTCGTGAACCTGTTCGCCGAACCCTACGGCCGCCCGTTGCGTTACCAGGCGGTGCACCAGTTGGTCCGCAAGCTGCGGGCGCGGACCGGCATCGAGTTCAGCCTGCACATGCTGCGGCACTCGCGAGCCACCGACCTGCTGCGCCACGGCGTCGGGGTGGACGTGGTGGCCCGGCTGCTCACCCACCGCTCCTCGACGACCACCTCGCAGACCTACATCCACCTCGACGTCGAGGATCTCCGCGCGGAACTGGACCGCTACGGCGCATGGGCGAAGGGCGACCCGCCGTGAGCGCGGCCATGTCGGCCGGCCCGGCCGGGATGCTGCGCCCGGTGCCCTCGACTGGGGCCGAGTTGGAGGACCGTTACGCCGCCGATGCCTGGCGTGCCGAACAGCTGGGGGTGCCCGCCCCGCGCGGGCGGGACACTGTCCGCTTTACCGGCATCGGGCCGGCGTGGCTGCGCGATGGCGCCAAGCACTGGGCCCGGCAACGGCTGGCGGCCGGTCACGCATTCAACACGATCCGCGCCGGTGCAGGCGCGTTCAAGCGCTTCTCGATCTTCCTCGCAGACTGCGCCTCGCCGGCCGGACGCCCGGAAGACATCGATCGGCCGCTGCTGGAACGCTACTTGGGCTGGCTCGCGCCGCTGCCGCTGGCCGACGCGACCAAGGCACTATCACGGGTGTTCCTGCGCGCCTTCCTCGAGGAGAACCGCCGCTACGGCTGGGTGCCTGGTATCCCTGCCGGCGCGGTGATCTACCCCGACGAGCTGTCCGACCGACGCCGCAGCCTGCCGCGGTTCATTCCCGATTACCTGATGAACCAGCTCGAGAACACCGACAACCTCGCCAGGCTGGGCGCCAGCTACCGCAACCTGATCGTCCTGATCACCGAGACCGGGCTACGCGCCACCGACGCCTGCACGTTGGCATCCGACCCACTGCTGATCGACAGCGCCGGCTGGCCATGCCTGCGCTTCACCGCCGCGAAGATGCGCACCGAACACCTGCTACCGCTTTCACCCCGGGCAGTAGAGGCGATCCGTGGCCAGCAGCACGACGTCGCCCAGACCCACCCGGACGGGTCTGCGTGGCTGTTCCCGTCCCGCTTCACGCCAGACCTGCCGGTGCCCTACGACACCCTGCGCCGCGCGTTCACCGTCTGGCAGCAGCGCATCTTCCTCCACGACGAGACCGGCCGCGCCGTGCACGTCACCATCCACCAGCTCCGGCACTCGCTCGGCACCCGATTGATCAACTCAGGCGTGCCACAGCATGTGATCCAACGCCTGCTCACCCACGCCAGCCCGGAAATGACGGCCGTCTACGCGCACATGCACGATGCAACCATCCGCGCCGAGTTCGAGCGCTACTGCCAGACCCGTGTCGATGTCGAAGGCCGCCGGCTCGGCTTCGACCCGACCGCGGACACCGCCGATGCCGAATGGGTCAAACACCGCCTGACCCGCACCGCCGACACGCTGCCCAACGGCTACTGCGGCCGCCCACCACAACAAGACTGCCCACACCCCAACGCGTGCTTGACTTGCCCGGACTTCCAGACCACCGCCGAATTCCTGCCCGTCCATCGCCAGCAGGCCGAGCTCACCCGCGAACTGCTCACCGCCGCCGAGACCTCCGGACGGCAACGCCAAGCTGACAACCACCGCAAGGTCCTGATCAACCTCGACAAGATCGTCGCATCACTCGAAATGCTGCGATCGAACCACACCAACGATCATGACTGACCGGGTGCAGCGGCTGCGCGAGGCCGCACAAGCCCGCCACGACGCCACCCTGCAGCGCGCCGAGGACACCGTGCAGCGGCTCGCCAAGAGACCAGGCGGGACAATCACCTTCCGGCTTGTCGCCGAGGCCGCCGGCGTATCACGTTCCTGGCTCTACCAACAGCCCCAGCTCCGCGCGCAGATCAACCGGCTACGCGACCGGCCCACCGGCGGCAACCGCGCCACCGTGCCGACCGCCGAGCAGGCCACCGCGGACTCGCTGCGACAACAACTCCGCACCTACCGCGAGGAAATCAACCGCTTGCGGGCCGAGAACCAGACGCTACGCGAGCAGCTCGCCCGCCGGCTCGGCACCGAACGTGCCGCCGCCATCACGAGCCGATCATGATCCCGTCACGGACATGTCCACAACAACATTGCCCTCGAAAGACAGGGCATACGGCAAAACTGATCAAGAGAACCTGAATTATGCACCATCTTTCGGGACCGTTGCAGCGCTGGAAGTGCTGGCCGATCCCGATCCGAATGGCTCGCCCGACTCGGTGACGACGGTGAACTGATCTCTTCGCGCTGCCCGCCGACCATGAGCATCGCGGCGTCAGTGATCCTGGCGATGTTTGGCGGCGTGAGAAGACGCCGAAGACGTCCGCCGCTTCGGCCGGTAGCGTACTGGGATGGGATTGGATGCTTCCTACCCGGCCGTACGGATCAATGACCCGACGGCGGTTGTGCCGGTATGGAACGGGAACCGGACGATCATCGGGCATCTGGGTCCGGACGACTACTACCACTCGGCGGCAGCCAACATCACCTGCACCTTGCCGCGGCTGAACGGGCTCTGGTACAAGCTGCTGAACTCGACCGATTGGGATGTCCCAGCCTCCAGCGCCTACGTCTCCGCGGCCCTCACCCACCTGATGTACCCGGGGCCGCCGAGGTACGTGCTGAGCAACTGCCCCAACAATCACGATCGCCCCGGTCGGCTCCCGCGGTGGCTTTGCCTGCTCGTCGCCGTCGCCTTGGTGGCTGTACTTCATCGGATCCGGCGCCGCCGGATCCGACGCTGGACTCAACCAGCCGGGCCACCTGGCGGACCGGGCGATCTGCCGAAGCGGGATGTGCCCGGCCTGGCCTGAACCGCGTTTCGTGTCAAACCGGGTCGGGACCTTCGAACGAAGCGATCCGAGAGCGATTCGAGCCGACTACGGGGCACTTCCGAGGAGTGCAGATTGCTGGTAACAGGACCTATTCCGAGGGAGGCGAATGCTCCCTCAGCCGGACGGCGGTTCCGCGGAGGGGTGGTTGCCGAGTATGTCGGCGAGACCGCCGTGGTAGACCATCTGACGCAAGAGCGGCGTTGCGCGGTTAGGGCGAGCTGTCAGGCGTGGTGATCAATGGGTGGCCCGAGGACCGTTGGGCAGCGGTCGGCACTCTTGGGGGGGCTTCGATGGCGTCCGTGGTCAGAGCAATGAGCTGAGGTAGATGCCGGCGGCGAGGGCGGCCTGGGGGCGTTCGTCGTTGGTGATGTCGCGCGTTTCCAGTTCGAGAGCAAAGCGCCCTTCGTAGTCGGCGGCGGTCAGTGCCTGGACGGTGGCAGCGAAGTCGACGTGTCCGCGACCTACGCTGTGGTGGATGTAGCCGGGTTCGGCGTCGCGGATGTGCACGTGGGTGATGCGGTCCCCGACCAGCTCGACGAATTCCGGGGGAGTGGAGCCAGACGCCACGATGTGGCTGACATCGCAGATGATGCCGATGTTCTGCGGCAGGCGTCGGAGCAGTTGGGCCGTCCGATCGAGGTTGTAGCAGAGGCGGAAGAAGTGCGGTGCCTCTACCCACAGCTGCAGGCCGGCCGCTGCGCAGCGCTCTTCGACCATGATCAGCTGAGCGGCGACCAGGTCGAGGTCTGCCGGAAGGTCGACGATCGGATCGTGCTGCTGGGCTCCGTTCGGCAGCACCAGCCCGGTCGCGCCGATGGCCAGACTGAGTGCGATCAGCTTGTCGGCGTGCGCAAGACGGGCCCGTTGTTCGGCGGCCGTGAGCGGGCGGTTCAGGTCGCCGATGTCGGCGTTGACCGATCGCACCATCAGTCCCGACGCACCGACTGTCCGGGCTACCTCGGCTACCGCGGTGTCGTCGAGGACGTACGGGACGTGGTCACACACGCCCGGCAGCGCGCCGAGATCGATCTCGGTGAAACCCAGCCGGCTGATCTCGGCCAGTGCCTCGGCCAGTGGCAGGTGCCTGAGGGTGATGGTCGAGCAGATGACCCGGTCGCTTCGGAGCACGTCATG
>DASTGF010000170.1:0-2714 GCA_035719255.1 Microlunatus sp.
CGGCCAGTCTCTTACCGAGGGCCGAGACGAGCCTACATTCGGCCCGTTCGTCTTTGGGCGACTTGGTCACCTCACGGAACCGAACGGATCCAATCGGACGTCTGCGGCTTCCGGCGGACTCGTCGAGCTGCCGGAGGCCGACTGTCGCGCGTCTTGTCGCGCAGGCCGCCGGTACCGCGAAGCCAAGCCAAACGAGCATGCGCTCGAAAACCGTTATCCGTCGTTAGGCGGATCGAGGGTTCAAATCCCTCCCCCTCCGCTCCCCGAGCCGAATCCAGGCCGACGTGGTGCCACCGCGCCGGGCCGGGCGGCGACGCCCGCCCTGCCCGGCGCGGATCCTCAGTGGGCCACGGTGGCGCGGATGCCGCCCCGCGAGGGCTCGATCTCGCCCTCGAAGCGGTCGGCTTGTTCACGCAGCTTCTCGACCTCGTTGCCGAGCTGCTGCAGCTCGCGTACGGCGGTGATGATCTGATCCCGGGCGGCCTCGGCCTGCTTACCGATCTTCGGCCCCCACGGGTCGACCGGCACCGGACCGTGCGGCCCGAGCACCCACAGCGGCCCGTCGGCCAGGCTGCCGATCAGCTGGTTGACGGCCGCCTCGTCGAGGTGGAAGTGGAGCAGGAACGGGCCCACGTTGACCCGGACCGCCTCCGAGGCGATGCCGTTGACGACCACCTCGAGCTCGGCCTCGCCTTGCTCCATCCCGGCGGGCACCTTGAAGCTCGTGTGCTGTGTCGTCTCGCCGGTCCCGACGGCCATCGTCGAGTGGTTGAACGTCCGGCAGTACCGGACGTGACCGGTCTTGATGTTGCGGATCCGAACGAGCGGATAGTTCGTCGCGAGCCCGGCGTCGTCGCCGTAGCTGACAGCCTGCGAGAGGCCGGTCAGCTGCTCCCCCTGCAGCGTGAACGTCTGCTTCGCACGCAGCAGGGTCGGGCACGAGACGATCTCGGGCCGCCAGTCGTCCTCCAGAACTCCGCTCGGGCTGGGCGTGTACACGAACGCCTGGCTCGAGCCCGACGTGAACAGCACCTGGCCCGTCGGCAGCAGCATCATGCGGCCGGTGAAGCAAGGGCCGCCCGCGTTGGCCGGATCCGTGACGGCGGTCATGGTGTTCGCCGCGGGGTCGAACTCGAAGAAGTGCGTCGGCCCCGGGTACGAGCCACCCTCGCCGGCCGGGCTGGCGATCAGGAGCACCTTCCCGTTCGGCATCAGGCAACCGGGAGCGTCCTTGGCCTCGAGCCCGTCGGGGAAATCCGGCCCAGTCGTCCAGGTGCCGGCTTCGTTCGCGATCGGCGGCGGGGTGTAGAGGGCCGTGTGTCCGGTCGCCCCGGCGAAGAACGCGCGGCCGTCGGGCAGTGCCATCCCCGGACCGATCTCGATCGAGGACGCCTGGACGAGCTCGATCGGGAGCGTGCCGGCGCTGACCCACTCGTCGGCGGCGATCACGTACTTCTCTGCTTTCGGGTGGGCGGAGCACTCGACCGCGAGGACCGTCTCATCCGGCAGCAGCACCCAGGTCTCCTCGGAGGAGCTGTCGTCCTTGGAAGCCGCGTCGGTCCAGGTCTCCGTGACCGGGTCGAAGATCGCCGTCTCGGTCGAGTCGATCGAGCCGACGAGGATCCGTCCGTCCGGCAGGACGCAGCACGGCGCGTCGCCGACCTCGCTCCAGGCAGGCGAGGGGATCTCAGCCCACCAGTCGATGGTCGGGTAGTACATCTCGGCCTTGTTCGTCTCGGAGCCGGCGTCGCTGTACTCGCCGCCTGCCATGAACACGCGGCCGTCGCGCAAGACCGCGGATGCGTAGTACAGGCGGCTGTGGTGCATCGATGCCAGCGGCGACCAGGTGCCGTTGACGTAGTCGCCGTGGAGGTCGGGTGTGAGCTTCCACCAGGCGGTGCCCCCACCGTCCTGGCACATGATCGTTCCGTCCGTGAGCAAGAGCATCGTGCTAGCCGAGAACGTCGGCTGGCTCTTCAGGGGTTGCCAGGAGCCGGCCATATGGCCTCCTTTCAGTGCTTCCTGTCGTCCGCCCTCGGCGCGTGCGTGCGCGCGCAGCGCCGTGCAGGACCCGCGAGCCGGCCGCCGACAAGCGTTTCCGGGGCGTGCTCTCCCAAGGAGGTACGCGAGCCGCAGCGGATTGCCCGCCTGCCCATATGGGGCCTTCCCTTGGGGTCGCCGCGATCATCCAGCCGACGGTCTCGGCGGTCAATCCCTCACCTGAGCGAGTTCACGTGCCTCAGCCCGAAACAGACCTGGAGCATGGGGAAAGAGTCGCAATACGGTGAGCTGCGTAACCCGGTGGGATACGCTTTCGTTCCAAGCCCGGTGCGTAGCGAAGGAATGGAAGCGGGTGGTGAGATGACCACGGCAGCGGCGCCTTTGGGGTCCTTCCTGGATGCGGCCATGGAGGTCTGTGACTCCGCTGCCGCGAGTGTCCAGGCGTATGACGCCGAGCGAGGCGGCCTCCGCTTGGAAGGCTGGCGCGGCTTCCATCCGCTGTCGGCGCGGTTCTGGGACCTGGTCGTGCCGGAGTCGGCTTCGACCTGCGGGATGGCGCTCGTGTCGGGGGAGCGGGTGGTGGTCCCGGACCTAGAGGCAGAGGCGGCGCTGGCCGGCAGCGAGGACCTGCGCGAGTACCGGCGGTCGCGATTGCGCGCGGTGCAGTCAACTCCACTGGTCGCAGAGGACGGTCGCGTCGTGGGGATGCTCTC
>DASTGF010000171.1:0-9766 GCA_035719255.1 Microlunatus sp.
CCCTCCGGCCCGTCCGGCGCCACCGAACCACCGCTGGTGGTCCCCTCCCGGTCGGCCGAGACTCTCGCCTCGGTGCAGCGCGCGGCATCCGGCAGCCCGCACACGTGGAGCGCACCGTCCGGATCTCCGACCCCGATCGGATCGCCGACTGCCCCGGCCGGAGCCGCCGATCTCCCGACCGTCGCACGCTCGCTCGGCGATCCGCCGGCCAACGGTCTCAGCTCGGCCGCCGTGCCACTCCCCGTCACCGGGGGCGCGGCGACCGCGGACGGCAGCGAACCACGGTTCGCCGGTCCTCGGCCGGCCTCAGGCGATGGTCTGGAACCGCCGCTGCTGGTCCGATCGGTCCAGCGCCGGGCCGAAGAGAGCTGGGGCGCTCCGGCCGGTGGACCCACGGGCGCGTCGGAGACGGCACCTCTCAGCGGGTTCGCCGCGGCCATCTCCGCGCTCCGCGGGGGCAACGACGGGGCCGGTGACCCTGTCGTCTCCCCGACCACTTCCGCAGCCGAGGACCTCGTGGTCGCCCGCCAGGTCTCGTCCGCCCCCACGGCGGCCGGCCGTCCGGGATCGATCGCGCTGAGCAGCGCCGGACCGAGCCGGGCGGTTCCCCAGCTCGTCGTCGCCCGGCGGCTATCGCCGGACGAGAGCGGTCACCTGCCCACCGCGGCCGCCCGCGTGGCGCCCGTCGTCTCCGGATCGTCGACGGCGTACGACGGTAGTGCCCGCGGCGCGGGCCGCGCAGCCGTCGAGCGGAGCCTGATCGCGGACCTTCCCCCGCTCGTCCCCAACGTCGAGCTCGCCGCACCGGAGGCGTCACCGGCAGGCGCGGCGGCCCCACCGACGGTCCAGCGCCTGCAGTACGAGGACCTGACGCGCGGTGATCTCCCGGTTCCGCACCCACTGGATCCGGTGGTCGATCCCCTGTCCGCGCCCCCTCCGAGCTCACCGGTCTCGCCGACCTCGTCCGTCGCCACAGCCGTCGCTCGAACCCGATCCGCCGCTCCGGCCACACCGTCGCCGACCGGCACGTGGTCGGCCGGCCCGGTGCCCGGCGTCCAGCGATCAGCGGCCGTGGGCTCGGCCGCGAGCCCGACCCCGGCTTCCCGGGCCGCCGTCCAGGACTCCCTCGCAGCATCGCTCTCGCCTGTGGTGCCGGACGAACCCGCGCTGCGGGTGCAGCGGCAGGCCGACCCGGCCACCGGCTCGCCCGGGCCGGCGACAGGCAGTTCGACACGAACCGTCGGGCTGGCCGAGATGTTCGCGATCGCCGCGGGCACGCCCGACGAGCCGTCGCTGCAACGGTCGGCCGACCCAGCCGCACCGGTCACCGAAAGCTCGATCCAGCTGGCCCCCGACAGCGCGGCTCCGGCGGCTGGAGCAGCGGGAGCAGGGGCGTCAGCGCCGGCCGCTCCTGCCAGCGGGGCGGACCTCGAGGAGATGGCCCGGCGCCTGTACGAGCCGCTCTCGGCCCGGCTCCGTGCCGAACTGTGGCAGGACCGCGAGCGGTCCGGCCTGCTGACCGACCTCAGACCTTGATCACTGTACGAAGGAGACGATCACGATGGCTGCTGCCAAGGGCATTTCCGATCCGGCCGACGCGTCCACCGACCCGGCGGTCAGCGTCTGCTTCACCGTCATCGTGGACGGCAAGAACCTCGGCTACTTCAGCACCTGCGAGGGGCTCGGGGTCGAGGTGGTCATGGAGCAGCGCGAGGAAGGCGGCAACAACGGCTTCATCTGGCAGCTCCCGAGCCGGATCAAGTACAGCAACGTGAAGCTCTCCCGGGCGGTCGGGAAGGACAGTCACCTGATCACCGACTGGCTGGTCAGCTTCGCCAACGAGGTGACCCGCAAGACCGCCTGCATCAGCGCGATGACGGGCGAGGGCAAGGTCGTCGCCAGCTGGAGTCTCGACGGGGTGATGCCGGTCCGCTGGTCGGGCCCCAGCCTCAACCTCGATTCCCCGAAGGTCGCGATGGAGACCCTGGAACTGGCCCATCACGGCTTCCTGCCCGAGACCGGTGCCCGATCATGACCGCTGCCATCGCGCTCGCCGGCGCCAACGGTCCGGTCGGCATCCCCGGTGAGGGCGGGGGCGTCGAGGTCTCCGGCCGTCCCACCATGAAGAAGGCCATGCTTTCGGTCTACGCACCGAAGCCCGCGCCGGGTGGATACCAGCCCGGGTCGAAGAAGGAAGACATCGACTTCCAGTTCAACCCCAAGGAAGTCACCATCGCCAAGTCGGCCAAGTGGGAACGCAAGCCGGCCAAGGGGTCCAAGAGCGCACCGCCGCCGGAGTTCACCGGCTCCGACCCGTGCAAGCTCACCGTCGAGATGTTCTTCGACGCCACCGGAACCAAGAACGGCTCGGTGCTGGAGGTGGTGGAAAAGCTCTTCGGTTGCTGCGTCCCGACCGAACAGAGCGCCGGGCAGAAGAAGCCGACGCCTCCGCTGGTGGTTCTGCAGTGGGGCAGCATCTCGACCTTCCCGGCCGTGATCACCTCGGTCAGCGCGAAGTACACCCTGTTCCGCGCCGACGGCACACCGATCCGGGCCATCTGCAGTGTCTCGATGGAAGAGATGCCGGGATCGCCGCCGCGGCAGAATCCGACGTCGGGCAGCGACAGCATCCGCCGCGTTCATCGCACCATCGTCGGTGACAATCTCGCCTCGATCGCGTACGCGGAGTACGGCGATCCGGCGCACTGGCGCCCGCTGGCCGCGTACAACAGGATCGACGATCCGCTGCGACTGCCGACCGGACGCACGATCTTGCTGCCCTCGCTGGAGGAGATGGGGGTAACCGGATGACCTCCAGCATGTGCCTGGTCGAGATCGAGGGCTCCCCGCTGCCCGACGACCTGGTACCGCTGCTGATCTCGGCGTACGTCGAGGACAGCCAGCGGCTGCCGGACATGTTCGCCCTGCGGTTCCGCGATCCGGAGCGGATCGTGCTGTCCAAGAGCAACGCGAAGGTGGGCAGCAAGATCAAGGTCAAGGTGCTGGTCGCCCAGAGCTCCACGCCGGTGACGCTGATCGAGGGCGAGATCACCGCGCTGGAACTCGAGTTCGACACCGGTGGCACCTTCACCGTGATCAGGGGATACGACCCGGCCCACCGCCTGTTCCGCGACCGCCGCACCGTCAGCTACGTCCAGATGACGGCCTCCGACATCGCCAAGAAGGTCGCCCAGCGGGCCGGCCTGACGGTCGGGACGGTGACCAGCACCTCGACGGTCTTCCCGTTCGTCAGTCAGGCCGGCCAGACCGATTGGGAGATCCTCAGCCAGTTGGCTCGCGACTCGGGCTCCGACCTGACCGTCCGCAACGGCTCGTTCTCCTTCGTCTCGTCCGCGACGGCCGCGTCGGCGGAACCGTCGGTAACGCTGAAGTTCGGCGAGGAGCTGACCCGCTTCCGATCGGTGGTCACATCGGCGCAGCAGGTGGCCGAGGTCCAGGTCCGGGGCTGGAACGTGGCCGAGAAGAGCCCGCTGGTCGGGACGGCCAAGGCGCAGACCACGTCGGTCGAGCTGGCCACGCTGACCCCGGCCGCGGTCGCAGGGGTCTTCGGCAGTCCCCGCTACGTCTCCACCGAGGTGCCCTATCGCAGCCAGAACGAGGTGGACCAGGCGGCGAAGGCCCTCGCCGAGGAGAAGGCCTCCGCGTTCGCCGAGTTCGAAGGTGTGGCCCGCGGGAACCCCAGCCTGCGGGCCGGGACCAAGATCAAGATCGAGGGCCTCGGCGAGCCGTTCGAGGGCAAGTACACGATCACCTCCAGCCGGCACCGGTTCGATCCGACCACCGGATACACCACGATGATCACCGTCACCGGAAAGCAGGACCGCAGCCTGCTCGGTCTTGCCTCGGGCGGCGCGCGGTCCCGCCAGGCCCCGTCCGGGGTGGCGATCGCGCTCGTCACCGATCTGCAGGACCCTGACAAGCAGGGTCGGGTCAAGCTGAAGTTTCCGTGGCTGGACGACGACTACGTCAGCGGCTGGGCGCGCGTGGTCTTCCTCGGCGCTGGAAAGGACCGCGGCTTGATCGTCCTGCCGGAAGTGGGCGATGAGGTGCTGGTGGCGTTCGAGCAGCAAGACTTCGACCGCCCGGTGGTGCTCGGCGGCCTGTTCAACGGCAAGGACACCGTGCCCACCGGCCCGAACGACCTGGTCGACGGTGGATCCGGCGCGGTGAACCGACGCTCGCTGGTCTCCCGGCTGGGGCACCGCGTCGACGTGCTGGACCAGGGCGGAAGCAAGGAAGGCATCCGGATCTGCACCAAGGACGAGAAGCTGCTCATCCACGTGGACAAGACCAACACCACCATCACCGTGCAGGCCGACGGGAAGGTGCTGATCGAGGGGTCCAAGGGCATCACCATCGACGCCAAGAGCTCCGACCTCACCTTGAAGGCGCAGTCCATCGCCATGAACGCCACCCAGGGTGTGAAGCTCGACGGGGGCAGCGGTGCGGTCTCGGTGAAGAGCAGCGGCAGCGTGAGCGTGGAAGGCATGAACGTCAACGTGAAGGCCCAGGCGGCGGCGAAGCTCGAGGCCAGCGCCACCACGACGATCAGCGGCGGCTTGGTCCGGATCAACTGAGACCGCCACGAGAGCAGAGGACACAGCGATGCCACCAGCAGCACGGGTCGGCGACATGACCGGCCATCCGGGCGTGATCACTCCGCCGGGTTGCCCGACCGTTCTGATCGGCGGCATGCCGGCCGCCCGGGTCGGCGATCTGCACACTTGCTCCTTCCCGCCGCCGGCGGTGCACCCACCCACACCAATCGTCCCGCCGGGCTGTCCCACGGTGCTGATCGGCGGCATGCCCGCAGCGCGGGTGGGCGACATGTCCGGTTGCGGCGCACCGATCCTGCCCCCCGGCTGTCCGACCGTGATGATCGGAGGTTGAGGAGATGGACGAGGTCGACTTCATCGGGGCCGGTTGGTCCTATCCGCTGGGCACCGACGCCAGCGGCCGGGTCAGCCTGGTCACCCGCGAGCGCGAGATCGAGCAGTCGATCCGGCTCATCCTCGGCACCGCGATCGGCGAGCGGCCGATGCGGCCGGACTTCGGCTGCCGAATCCATGATCACGTGTTCGGACCAGCCAACTCCGCGACCGCCGGCCAGATCGCGTTCGACGTCCGCGAGGCGCTGGAGCGATGGGAGACGCGGATCGACATCACCCACGTCAACGTCAGCTTCGACCGGATTTCCGAGGGTGTGCTGTACGTCGACATCGGCTACGCGATCCGCGGACTGAACGACCCGCGCAACCTCGTCTTCCCGTTCTATGCGATACCCGACGACCGCAACTCCACCCTGCTCGCCCTGGGTCCGGGGCAGAGCTCGGGTCAACCGGCCGCCCTGCCTGCCGGCAACGGCCTCGGCTCGTTGTTCTATCCGCCCGCAGCGCCGGGCCTGTCCAGTACCGCGTACACCGGAGGTCGTTGATCATGCTGCCCGCACCGAATCTCGACGATCGTGTGTTCCAAGACCTGGTCGACGATGCGAAGCGCCTGGTCCAGCAGCGCTGCCCGACCTGGACCGACCACAACGTGTCGGACCCGGGGGTGACGTTGATCGAGGCGTTCGCCCAGATGGTCGACCAGTTGATCTATCGGCTCAACCGGGTTCCGGATCTGCACTACGTGAAGTTCCTGGAGCTGATCGGGGTCGAGCTGCGGCCGCCGGCCGCGGCCCGGGGCGAGGTGACGTTCTGGTTGTCGGCACCGCAGCCGCAGCCGGTGATCGTCCGCGAGGAGACCCAGGTCGCCACGGCCCGGACCGACGTCGCCGATCCGATCGTGTTCAGCACCACGCGGCAGCTGGAGATCATCCCCTGCGAGTTCTCCCACGCCGGCTCCCATCCGGCCGGCGAGGCACCCGCCGACATGACCGCCGCCCTGGCCGGGCCCGAGGGGTTCCGCTGCTTCTCTCCCTCGCCCGTGGTCGGGGACGCCCTCCTGATCGGGCTGTCGGAAGCGGTGCCGTACTGCGCGGTGGTGGTACGGATGAACTGCAAGGTGTCCGGGCGGGGCGTCGATCCACGCCGGCCACCGGTGGTCTGGGAGGCCTGGACCGAGACCGGGTGGGTGGCCTGTGATGTCGGGTCCGACGACACCGGCGGCCTGAACAAGCCGGGCGACGTCATCTTGCACGTGCCGGGAGGGCACCAGGCGTCGATCATCGCGCGGCAGCGCGGTGGCTGGCTGCGCTGCCGGCTGGTGCAGGCCGAGCCGGACCAGCCGACGTACACGGCGTCACCGCAGATCCTCTCGGTGTCGGCCTTCACCATCGGTGGCACGGCACCGACAGTGCACGCCGAAGTCGTGCGGGGGGAGATCGTGGGTCGTTCAGACGGGACGCCGGCCCAGCGCTTCGCGCTGCAGCAACGACCGGTCCTGCCGTCGGAGTCGCCCGCCACACTGACCGTGGTCCAGACCGACCGGTTCGAGCAGTGGACCGAGGTGCCGCACTTCGCCCTCTCCGGTCCGCGGGACCGGCACTTCCGGATCGACCGGTTCGCGGGCGAGGTGCAGTTCGGGCCGGCGGTCCGCACTGCCGACGGCGGTCTGCTCCACTACGGTGCGGTGCCGCCGGCGGGCGCGGTGGTGCGGCTGGACGCGTACCGGACCGGGGGTGGTCAGGCCGGCAACGTGGGCCGCGGGCTCGTCCGGGTGCTCAAGACCTCCGTCCCGTACGTCAGCCGGGTGGAGAACCGGGTTCCGGCCATCGGCGGCGCGCAGGCGGAGAGTCTCGCCGACGCCAAGACGCGGGGGCCGCTGCTGCTGCGCTCCCGCGGTCGCGCGGTGACCGCGGAGGACTTCGAGCAGCTCGCTCGCGACGTCGCGCCGGACGCTGCCCGGGTGCACTGCGTCCCGGACACCGCCGACGGTGGCGCGGGGATCCGGCTGCTCGTCGTACCACAGGTCGCCAGCGACGAGCTCGGCCGGATCAACCGTGCCGACCTCGATCCCCCGGCGGCGACGCTGGAGCGGATCGCCGGCAGCCTGGACGCGCGCCGCCTGGTCGGCACCCGGCTGCTCGTCCAGCCGCCGGACTATGCCTGGCTGACCGCGGTGGTCAGCCTCAGCTGCCGGCCGCTGTTCGATCCCGGTGAGGTCCGGGCGCAGGTGCTGCGGGCCCTGTACGGGCTGTATCACCCGCTGTTCGGCGGCCCGGACGGCACCGGGTGGCCGTTCGGGCGGTCCGTGCAGTCCCACGAGGTGCACGCGGCGCTCGCCCGGATCCCCGGAGTCGACATGGCCCGCGAGGTGAGCGTCGCATTGTTCCCGGCCGAGCCGTTCACCGGCCGGCGCGGCGCCGCCACGCAGCGGATCGACATCGCGCCGACCGCCCTCGTCTACTCCTTCGAGCACCAGGTGCGGGTGCGCAAATGAGTGTCTCGGCCAGCGCCCCGCGCTCGAGGGCAGGAGCGAGGAGGCGGCGATGAGAGGAACCATCGACGGAGCGCTCAGTGCGGTGCCGCTGGCCCCGACGCTGCCTGCGATGATCCGGGAGGACCCCTTCGCCCAGGCACTGTGCGCCGGCTTGGACGAGGTGCTCGCACCGGTGCTGATGAGTCTGGACGCTTTCCCGGCGTACCTCGATCTGGGCACCACCCCGCCGGACATGCTGCCCTGGCTCGGGCACTGGCTCGGCATGGAGGTGGATCCGGGCGAGGATCTTGCGCTGCAGCGTCAACTGCTGGCCTCGGCCGGTGAGCTGCACGCCATCCGGGGCACCCGGCGCGGGATCGAACTGGCCCTGGAGGCCGCGCTCGGGGTCGACGTTCAGGTGCTGGAGACCGGCGGATCCTCCTGGTCGACCGATCCGGCCGCGCCGCTGCCCGGCGAGCACCGGCCCGCGATCGTGGTCATCGTCGAGTCGACGGAGGAGGACCCGATCGACACCGAGCGCCTCGACGCGCTCGTCACCCACCTGAAGCCCGCCCACGTCCTGCACCGGATCCAGCTCAACGACGCCTGACCTGCCCCGGTCCCCCTCACCCTCGGAAACTGTGAGCGAACGACAGGTTCTCACGGCGTGTCGCCGTCGTTCGAGCACAGTCTCCGGGGAGGGGGGCGGGTCAGGGGACGGGTACGCCGAGCTCGGCGCAGACCCGGGCGTGCTCGCGGCGAGCGACGGCGGCGGCGCTGTGGTCGCCGGCGCGGTCGAGGAGTTCGGCCAGTAGCTGCCAGGCCGAGTCGTGGTAGGGGTCCAACTCGATCGATCGGCGGGCCGCCGCGATGCCGGCCGACCAGTTCTCGAGCTCCAGAGCGGTCTGGGCGGCGTCGACCCCGAGCCGTGCGGCGAGCGCACGCAGCCGGTCACGCTCGGCCAGCACCCACTCCGCCGGCCCGACCTCGGGCAACAGCTCGCCACCGTAGGCATCGAGGGCGGCCGACAAGGCGGCCAGCCGCTCTGCGCCGGCCGGAGCCTGGTCAGCCAGCCGAGCCTGTTCCTCGAACCGCCGGACGTCGACGACCACCTGCGGCAGGAACAACCCGTACGCGTCACCGTGCCGCCGCAGCGAATCCTCGCCGAGGCCGGCCGCGGCCAGCCACTGGCGGACACTCGACACCGCTACCTGCAGGCTGCGGGTTCCCGAGGTCAGACTCGCCTCCGGCCAGATCGCCTCGATCAGCGCTTCGCGATGGATCGCCTGACCGCTGCGGGACGCCAGCAGCATCAGCAGAACCCGGGCCCGCGGCCGCAGGCCCGACCAGCCGACGGCAGCACCGTCGACGGTGAGCGCGAACCCGCCCAGGCAGTCGAGCCGTGCGGCCGGATGCTTCGACGGGTCGATCTGCGTCGCCGCTCGCCCAGCCCGCCGGGAGGAGTCGAGGCCACCGCCTGCGGCATCCGACGGTCGCTCGGCATCGGCGGCACGGTGCTCGCGAGGACCGCTGGCATCGACCGGGCTGGCATCGACCTGGCCGGCATCGCGTGGGGCTGCGTCGTGCGGGCCGGGATCGCGTGGGGTTGCGTCGCGCGGGGTTGCGGCCCAGCGAGCCAGCGGCGAGTCCTCAGACGGTCTGAGCGCTGTGACGATGCGCACCACGGCGTCGACTCCGAGCAGGTCGGCGCTCCGGGTCACCCTGGCCGTATCGGCGGTACTGGCCGGCCCGAACTCCGACGAGCCGGCGCTGACGGCGATCTGCAGCGCCTCGGCCCACAGCTGGAGCACCGGCGCACTCAGCCGGTGGGCGCTCTCGGCGCACCGGCGCAGCAGCGGCATCGCCAGCTCGCCCCGTCCGCCGACGGCATGAGCGGCCCCGACCAAGCCGGTGAGCAGACACGTCGCCCACTCGTCCCGGTGCCGGACGCAGTCCTCGATCAGATCGGCGCAGGCAGCGACCCGCCAGTCGCTCGGCCGGAGCGCCAGCCAGAGTGCCGCCTGCACGCCTCGCGCGACGCGGGACAGCCAGGGGAAGGCGTCCACGTCGGCGGCCAGCACGATCTCCTCGAGCCGGCCGGCGGCGTCCTGATCCGGGCGGTCGACCAACTCCGCCAGCTGTCCGACGAGCCGAGCGGCCAGCTGCTCCCACCGAGACGCGTCGTCGCGCACCCACTCCACCGCACGCACGGCACCGGACAGGTCTCCGGCCAGCAACCGGGCCAGACCCGCCGCCAGGCCGCGCGTACCGATCGGGCTGCGCAGCGACCGGGTGACCAGCCGCAGCTCGACCGAGAGCTGCAGGTCCCGTTCGGCCGCCGGCGGTCGGCCCGGCTCCAGACCGATGGGCTGGGGCAACCAGA
>DASTGF010000172.1:0-2857 GCA_035719255.1 Microlunatus sp.
GCGAAGCACCGGCAGCCGCCACGACCATCTCGGAGATCGAGCCGCTCGGCGAGAGCCTCGGCACGGTCGACCGCCTGCTCCGGCTACTGGCCGCCGAGGCCGGACTTCCGGCGTACGGCGCGCTCACCCTGCCCTGGCGGATCACGCTTCGCTGAGCGGCGCCCCGTCAACGCCACCGCCACTCACTCGAACCACCGGCTTGTTGCACCGGACTCAGGTGTGCCCCGGCTCGCGGCGAAGCCACACTTGTTGGATCCCGCCGACCCCGGCGGATCACTCGGGACTGACACCACGTGAAGTTCCGCCGGCCGGCACCGGCGGAGTGGGCCACCCCGTCGCGGCGCTGTCTCAGCTGCGCATGAAGTCGGCCACGACACGACCCAGCTCGTCGCCCGCGTCCTCCTGGAGGAAGTGCCCGGCGTTCGCGATGGTCGGATGGTCGAGGCCGCGCGTGCCGGGGACGAGCTGGCGCAGAATCGGTGCCATGGCGCCGGTGATCGGGTCGCTGTCGCTGAACGCCAGCAGGAACGGCCGGTCTCCGGCCTTCAGCACCTCCCACGCCGCGCGGTTGGCGCCGCTCGCCGGGTCGTCCGGGCGGGTGGGCACCAGACCGGGCATCGCTCGTGCGCCGGCCTTGGCGCGCTCCTCGGGGAACGGCGCGTCGTACGCGGCACGGACGTCGTCGGTCATCGGGCGCACACAGCCGGCGGCGACCAGGCGACCCACGTCGAGGACCTCGGCCTTCTCGACCGCGGTACGGAACTGCCACCAGATCTCGGGCATGCCGAAGTCGCCGGTCGGCAGCCCCGTGTTGGCCGCGACCACTCGCGCGAAGCGCTCGGGATGCTCGGCGACGAGGCGAAGCCCGATCAGGCCTCCCCAGTCCTGGCCGACGAGAGTGACCTCACCGAGGTCGAGATGGTCGAAGGCCAGCTCCCGGGTCCACTCCACCATCCGGGCGAAGGTGTAGTCGTCCCGGCGGACCGGCTTGTCGGAACGGCCGAAGCCGACCAGGTCGGGAGCCACGCAGCGGATGCCGTCGTCGGCGAGCACCCGGATCACATGGCGGTAGAGGAAGGACCAGGACGGCTCGCCGTGGAGCAGCAACGCAACCGGCCCGCCGGCAGGTCCGACGTCGACATACGCCATCCGCAGCGTGCCCCCGTCGGGGTCGGTCACCTCGGCGTACGTCGGCTGCCAGGGGAAGTCGGGAAGATTGCCGAAAGCAGTGTCCGGGGTGCGGTAGACCTCCATGCCTGGACAGGATGCCAGGCCACCGCTCCACGACGTCGCCGAGGCGACCCCGTCCTTGAGGGCCCGCCCCCAATCTCCTCCCGTGCGGCCCCGCGACATGGTTGGCACCTGGAAATGGCCGCGTGCGGGATGCCTGCTGGCTTGGGTATCCGGGGAGCTTCGGCGTGTTGGGGCATCTGGATTGTCGACCCTCTTGACGACGCTGACGATGAGGCGTAGATCAGGGAGCAGCGACAAGGTCGCTTTGAAGACGAGGCGGTGTCGGCATGATCTCGGGTACTCGATTCGCGTCCAACCGGCGTCCGGGCACGACTTCGGTGCGGCTGGTCGGTCTGATTCTGGCGTTGGGATGCCTGGTCCTGGCGATGGCCGGTGCCGGGTTCGCCGCCTCCCACGGGGGCGTACGGATGAGCCCGGTGCGCGTCGTCAGCGCCGGTTGCGCCGGGCCGAGCGCCGAGGTGGTGCAGGCTGCGGGTAGGCCGGACTACGTGTACGAGGCGTGGATCGGTTGCGGCGGCGAGGGATTCGCCCGCTCGACCGACGGTGGCTTGCATTTCCAGGACCCGATCACCCTGCCCGACTCCAGCAGCTCCGATGACCCCGCTCTGGCTGTGGCGCCCGACGGCACGGTGTACGTGTCCTACCTGCGCTACCTCCATGGCTACGCCTACCCGGTGGTGGCCACCTCGTTCGACCACGGAGCGACCTTTCCGCAGGTGCGCTCGTTGATCCCATCTGTCAGGGGCAACTGGGGCGATCGGGACTTCCTGGCCGCCGGCCGTCACGGCAGGGTCTATGTCACCTGGGACTACGGGCCGAGCGCGAGCGACGTGGGCTTCGTCTGCAGCCCGACCGGTAGCTGCGCCTACAGCAACGTCGACGCCACCGCGGTGGTCCAGTCGTCCACCGATCACGGGAAGACCTGGGGGCCGATCACCGACATGCAGCCGGGTTTCCCCGCCGGCGGCGGCTATGACGCCTCGGTCGTGGTCGAGCCGAACGGCCGCATCGATGCCCTGATCTGGAACCACCACATCGACCCCGACACGTTCGCCGTCGGCCCAGGCCACGAAGCCTTCACCTCATCCTCCGACGGGGGCAAAACGTGGTCGCCGCTGGTCGAGGTCCGACCCGATGCCGGGTCGATCGCAATTCTGACGTGGTGGATCGACGGGAGCTTGGGCATCGACCACGCCGGACATCTGTACGCCACCTGGGAGACCCAGACCGGCGAGCACGACACCGGCTGGATCTCATACTCAACCGACCACGGGAAGACCTGGTCGGCTCCGCGCAGAGTGCTCCAGGGCGGCGCCGACGCGGTCGAGGATGTGGAAGTGGTGGGCACCGTCCCGGGCAGGGCTGAGGTGGCCTGGCAGGCCGACACGTCGCCCGCGGGCTACGCCACCTACCTGCGGCAGTACTCCATCAAGCGCGGATGGCTGGGTCCCGCGGTCCAGGTCTCCCAACAGTACGGCGACCCCAGGGTCTGGCCGGGCGACACCTTCGGCCTGTCGGCGCTGCCGGGCGGCGACAGCGCCTACGCCGCCACGAGGGTCGCGGTGAGTTGGGGCAGCGGACCCGACCCACAGACCGATTCGCA
>DASTGF010000173.1:0-3771 GCA_035719255.1 Microlunatus sp.
CTTCGGCGAGCATGAGCCCGATCTCTTCGGCCAGGGCAGCCGTGGCGCGGTCGCGGACCTGGTCGGCGGTGCTCGGTGTGGTTCCGACCGTGAACAGCGCGCGCGTCTCGTCCGACACGTACGGCCGGCCATCCGGTGTCCGGTCGTAGACGTCGACCCTGCCCGCGCCCACCAAGACTCGCAGATTCGGCGACACGCTGAACCGGTCACCGAACGCCGCGTGCAGCACCTCGGCGACGTGCAGCGCCACCGCCGGGCCGACCAGCTGGAGCAGCGTGAACGGGGTCATGGGCAGGCCGAGCGGATGCAGTGCGGTGTCGGCGATCTCGATCGGCGTGCCCTCGTCCACAGCGGCGGTCACCTCGCCCATCAGCCGGGTGAGCAGCCGGTTGACGACGAACGCGGGAGCGTCCTTCACCAGCACGGCGTTCTTCCGCAGCTCCTTGGCGACGAACAGCGCGGTGGCCGTGGTCGCGTCGTCGGTGTTCTCGCCCCGGATGACCTCCACCAACGGGAGCACGGCCACCGGGTTGAAGAAGTGGAAGCCGATCACCCGCTCCGGATGGGCGAGCTCGCCCGCCATCGCCGAGATCGACAGCGACGAGGTGTTGGTGGCCAGCACGCAGTCGGGGGCGATGTGCTTCTCCAACTCGGCGAAGACCTGCTTCTTCACGGCGAGTTCCTCGAAGACGGCCTCGATGACGAGGTCGCAGTCGCTGAACGATGACAGCTCCACGCTTCCCGTGACCAGGCCCCGGAGCCGGTTCGCCTGAGCCGGCGAGATCCGCTTCTTGGCGAGCAGCTTGTCGACCTCGCCCTGGACGTACGCCAGTCCCTTGTCGACCCGCTGCTGGTCGAGGTCGGTGATCATCACCGGCACCTGGAGCCGGCGGGCGAACAGCAGGGCGAGCTGGCTGGCCATCAGGCCGGCGCCGACGATGCCCACGGTCGAGACGGGTCGGGCCAGGTTCCTGTCCGGCGCCCCGGCCGGCCGGCGCGCCCGTTTCTGCACGAGGTCGAAGGCGTACAGCCCGGCCCGGAGCTGGGGACTCATCAGCACCCGCGCCAGCGCGTCATCCTCGGCGGCGTACGCACTGAGACGGTCGGTGGTGCGGGCGGCGGTGATCAGGTCCAGTGCCGCGTACGGTCCCGGTGAGGCTCCCGACACCCTGGCATCGGCGATGCCGCGACCTCGCCGGACCGCGGCGTCCCAGGCGGTGCCCCGGTCGATCGCCGGCCGGTCGACCGTGATCGAGCCGGTGATGACCTGCGCGGCCCAGTCCGCGGAGCGTTCGAGGAAGTCGGCGCCCTCGAACAGCGCATCGGCGATGCCGAGGGCGAACGCGGCGCGTCCGTCGAGCATGGTGTTGTTGTTCAGCGGGTTCTCGATGATCACGGTGACCGCACGATCGGCGCCGATCAGATTCGGCAACAGATAGGCCCCACCCCAGCCGGGAAACATGCCCAGGAAGCACTCCGGCAGGGCGATGCCGGCGGCGGCCGTGCTGACGGTGCGGTACCGGCAGTGGAGGGCCAGCTCCAGACCGCCGCCCAACGCCAGCCCGTTGATCAGGGCGAAGGTGGGAACGGAGGCCGTGTGCAGCTTGTCGAACACGGCGTGGCCGATCCTGGCCAGAGCCCGTGCCTGGTCGATGTGGGTGATCTTGGGCACCCCGGACAGATCCGCGCCGGCGGCGAGGATGAACGGCTTGCCGGTGATCATGATCGCCACGATGTCGTCCCGGCCGAGTGCGGCATCGATCGCCCGGTTGAGGGCACCGAGGCCGCGCGGGCCGAGGGTGTTCGGCCGGCTGTGGTCGAAGCCGTTGGCGAGCGTGATCAGCACCGCGGTGCCGGCGCCGTGCGGCAGCGCCACGTCGCGACTCAGGGATTGGGTGACCACCTCGTCGGCGGAGAGCTGGGAGAGCTCATCGATCAGCGCCGCCAGCTCGTCCTTGCTCATCGCGCCCATCGTCGGCTCCATCACGTCGGCCATCCCATCGGACTGTGCAGCTGCGTTCACGCCACGGTCTCCTCACCGAGCTCGGACTCGCGGTAGTGGGGGTTCTCCCAGACGACGGTCCCGCCCATGCCCAGACCGATGCACATGGTCGTGATGCCGTAACGGACTTCGGGGTGCTGGCGGAAGGCGCGCGCCAGATGGATCATCAAACGCACGCCGGAGCTCGCGAGCGGGTGACCGAGTGCGATCGCGCCACCGTAGGGGTTGACCCGAGGGTCTTCGGCGGCGATGCCGAAATGATCGAGGAAGGCGAGCACCTGGACGGCAAAGGCCTCGTTGATCTCGACCGCACCGATGTCGTCGATGGTCAGTCCGGCGCGGCTCAGCGCCTTCTCGGTGGCCGGGATCGGGCCGACCCCCATCATCGCGGGGTCCACGCCGGCGAAGGCGTACGACACCAGCCGCATCGCGACCGGGAGACCGAGGTCGCCCGCGACCGACTCGGCGGCGACCAGGCACGCGGTGGCGCCGTCGTTGAGACCGGCCGCGTTGCCGGGGGTAACCCGGCCGTGCACCCGGAACGGGGTCCGCAGACCGGCCAATGCCTCCAGCGTCGTCCCCGGCCGCGGTGGTTCGTCGACGGTGGCCAGTCCCCAGCCCAGTTCCTCACTCGGCGTCGCCACCGACACCAGCGACTCCTGGATGATCCCGTCGGCGTAGGCCTGCTGCACGCGGCTCTGGCTCAGCACCGCGTACGCATCGGAGCGCTCGCGGGTGATCTCGGGGAAGCGGTCGTGCAGGTTCTCCGCCGTGCTGCCCATGACGAGGGCCGAAGGGTCCACGAGCCTCTCGGTGATGAAGCGCGGATTGGGATCGACCCCCTCACCCATCGGATGCCGGCCCATGTGCTCGACGCCGCCCGCGATCGCGACGTCGTAGGCCCCGAAGGCGATGCCGGAGGCGACGGTGGTGACCGCGGTCATCGCCCCGGCGCACATCCGGTCGATGGCGTACCCCGGCACACTCCGGGGGAGTCCTGCCAGGAGGGCGGCGCTGCGACCGATGGTCAGCCCCTGGTCGCCGATCTGCGTCGTGGCGGCGATCGCCACCTCGTCGACCTGGTCCGGTGGCAGCTGGGGATGGCGGCGCATCAGCTCGCGGATGCAGTTGACCACGAGATTGTCGGCGCGGGTCTCGGCGTAGAGCGAGCCCGCCTTTCCGAAGGGTGTACGCACGCCGTCGACGAAGACGACGTCTCTCAGTTCACGAGGCACGGGCCAATATTACTCACCAGTAACTTAGCGACGCACGCGCACGCTCGGTCGGTGCCCGGGTCGGCGCGCCCGGCGCCGCGACCGCGGGTCAGGTGGCGAACGCGGCGACCAGGAGCGGAACCGTCTCGGCCCGCTGCCAACGGCGCGCGCCGTACGCGGTCAGCGCCGCGTCCAGCGACTCCGGTGTGGCCGGCTGCGGAGGACGCCAGGCCAGCCGTCGGAGGTGGTCGGGTGTGAGGAGGTTCTCCACCGGAAGTTGGAGCTCGGCGGCCCGCGCCGTCAGGGCGTCCCGGGCAGCGGCCAGGCGGGCGGCGGCCACGGGATCCTTGGAGGCCCACATCCGGGGCGGCGGTGGACCCTCGCTGGGCCGGTGCATCGGCGGCAGTTCCGACTCCGTCATCCGGGCGACGGCACGGATGGCACGAAGCCACTCGGCGTCGAACCGTCGAGCCTGGCGCCGCTGGAACCCGGCGATCTGGCGCAGGGTGGCTGGGCCTGGATCGGGGGACACCGCCAGGTCGGTGATGGCGATGT
>DASTGF010000174.1:0-26129 GCA_035719255.1 Microlunatus sp.
AATCGGGGGCGAACGTGCCGTCGCGGGTCATCAGCATGATCACGTTGGCGATGTTGTGGGCGTAGAGCCGACTGGCCGGCGCGGGTAGCTGGCTGGGCACGTTGGAGCCGCCCCAGACCATGGCGCCCCCCATGGCGACCACGGCACCCGGCTGGACGCCCTCGACGTTGCCGCCGGAGTCGGCGGCCAGATCGACCACGACCGAGCCGGGCCTCATCTGCTCGACCATCGACCGGGTGACCAGCAGCGGCGCCTGCCGGCCAGGTATGGCGGCGGTGGTGATCAAGGCGTCGGCCGCGGCGACGTACGGCGTCAGCCGCTCGCGCTGCAGCTCGGCCCGTTCCTCGGTCATCTCCCGCGCGTAGCCGCCCGAGCCCTCGAGCGTCGGCAGTTCCAGGTCGACCGCGACGGCGCCCATCGAACGGATTTCCTCGGCGGCCGCGGCGCGCACGTCATACCCCTTGACGACGGCACCGAGCCGCTTGCAGGTGGCGATGGCCTGCAGGCCGGCCACCCCTGCGCCGAGGACCAGGACCTGGGCGGGCGGGATGGTGCCGGCGGCGGTCATGTTGAGCGGGAAGAACTGCCGGAGCCGGCCGGCGGCGACGATCGCGGCGCGATAACCGGCGACCAGCGACTGGGAGCTGAGCGCGTCCATCGACTGGGCACGGGAGATCCGCGGCACGAACTCCATGCCGAACGTCGTGATCTGCCGATCGCGGCGGACCGCAACGTCGGCGAGCAGCGAGCCCGCCGGGAAGAACGAGACGGTCGCTGTGCCGCCGACGAGCAGGTCGGGTGCGAGCGGTTGCACACTCGCCACGACGACTGCGTCGGCGAGCGGGTTCTCGACGACAACGGCCCCGGCGGCCTCGTACGCATCATCGGGGATCAGGGCCCCGCGTCCGGCGCCGGGCTCGACGGCAACCTCCCAGCCGGCGGCGATCAGGCCGCCGATCACCTCGGGCACGAGAGCGACCCGGGACTCCCCGGGCAGGACCTCCCGGACGACCGCGATCCGCACGCCTCGAACCTATCGTGGGCCGGTCGTCAACCCGGGCAGTGGTGGTCGCCTTCCCCAAGGACTGGGACAAAACGACAACCTCGCCGTCTCTCTCGGCGGCCCGTCCATCGCCAGTGGGACCGAACGACATGGTCCACCGGCGAGTCGCTGTCGTTCCTGCACACTCCGCGGGGAGGGGGAGCCCAGGGGGAGGGGGCGGAGAGTCGGGGACGAGGAGTCGGGGGGCCGGGAGTCGGGGGGAGCGGGGGCTACGCGACGGTCAGGGTGATCGTGTGCCAGCCGGTGGCCCCGTCGGGGGCGGGCGGGGCGACGGCATCGGTCTGCACCTCGCCGGCCTTGTTCGTCGCGCGGACGGCGATCCGGTGGGTGCCGGGTTCGGCGTCCCAGGAGTAGCGCCACTGCCGCCAGGTGTCGGCGCCGGTGACCGCCGCCAGATCGGCGTCGAACCAGTCGCCGTCGATCCCGACCTCCACCTTCTCGATCCCGGTGTGCTGGTCCCAGGCCACCCCGGCGATCACCACCTGACCGGCCGCCACCTTGCGCTTGCGCGGTACGTCGATCCGCGAGGAGACCTTGATCGGCCCCTTCGCGGACCAGCCGAGCGGAGTCCAGTAGCCCTGGTCCGCGGCGAACGTGGTCACCTCGAGCTTGCGGACCCACTTGGTGGCCGACACATAGCCGTACAGACCCGGAACCACCATCCGGACCGGATAGCCGTGCTCGATCGGCAGCGGCTCCCCGTTCATGCCGACCGCGAGCAGCGCCATCCGGTTGGGGTCGGTCAGAGCCGACAGGGGCGTACCGGCGGTCCAGCCGTCCTCGCTGGTGGACAGCACCATGTCCGCGCTCTTGGCGGGCCCGGCTTCGGCCAGCAGCTCGCGGATGGGGAAACCGAGCCAGCGGGCATTGCCGATCAGGTTGCCGCCGACCTCGTTGGACACGCAGGTCAACGTGGCGACGTGCTCGATGAGCGGCTTGGCGATCAGATCCGCGTAGCTGATCGTGACCTCGCGCTCGACCATGCCGGTGATGGTCAGCGTCCAGTCGACGGCGTCGATGGTCGGCACCTGCAACGCGGTGTCGATCCGGTAGAAGCTCGCGTTCGGGGTGACGTACGGCGAGAGCCCGGCGATCCCGAGGTCGGCCTCCGCCGGGATCGGGTCGGTACGGACGGGATCGGGCAGCCGGAACTTGGCCCGCGCGTCCTCCACGGCACCCGCCGCCGCGGTGAGCGCGCGCCCGGTCAGCGTTCCGATGACAGCGGCTACACCGACGACCGTGGCCCAGCCGAGGAACCGCCGGCGCGACGGCAGAGCCGACAGATCGCCGGGATACCCGTACCGCGGCAGCCAGCGGCGGAGCAGGCTGATCAGTGCGCGGAGCACCAGATATCCCGCCAGCAGTCCCAACAGGCTCGGCACGATCGCCCGGATCGAGGGCTGTGCGCCGCTGAGCACCGCGATCAGGCCGATCGCGGCGAGTCCGGCGAAGACCAGACCACCGGTGGTGGACCGGCGCAGTTCCAGCACCCCGGCCAGACCGCACAGCGCCAGCACCGCGAGCAGGATCGTGGCGAGCAGGACCGGCTTGTCCGCCGTGCCGAGCGTCTCCTTGCCCCAGTTGACGAGGCCGCCGGGCAGCAGGTTGATGATCAGGGTGCCGACCGCGGTCACCGGTGCGCCGGTCGGCGCGAGGAACCAGGCGGCGAGATCGGCCACCGCCACCCCACTCAGACCACCGAGCACGCCACTGACGAACGCCCAGCCGCGGCCGTGGGCCGATGTCGGTTCGGGAGCGGACGCGGGCACGCCTCGATCCGACGCCAGCTGGGTCATGCCACCCATCCTGCGTCGGAACTGAGCGCTGGGCAACGCGAATGACGCGATCAGTGCCAAGGGGTGAGTGGCGCTGCACCCCGTGAGGGCAACGGGACGGTGCTAGAACAAGAACGGCCGGTGCCGATCCGACCTCGGTGATCCGCATCTCGGCTCCCTCTGCCGGGCCCGGCCGCCGCACCACTCGACGAGGAGCTTTTGGATGACCGCACCCGATTCGACGACGACCGATTCGCCCGATCCGGCCGATCTGACCGATCTGACCGATGTGGCTGATGTGGCTGGTGTGGCCGATCTGAGTGCAGCAGAGTCCGATCGGCTCGATATCCCCGAACTGGTGGGCCGCCTGACGCTGGAGGAGAAGGCCGCGCTGTGCCTCGGCTCCGACTTCTGGCACACCGCGCCGGTGGAGCGGCTCGGCATCCCGCGGATCATGGTGTCCGACGGCCCGCACGGTCTGCGCACCCAGCTGAACGAGGCGGACCACGTGGGTCTGTCGGGCAGCGTGCCGGCCACCTGTTTCCCGACCGCGTCGGCCCTCGGATCGTCCTGGGACCCGGAGTTGTTCGAGCTGATCGGCGCGGCGCTGGCCGACGAAGCCCGCAGGTGGGGCGTCTCGGTCGTCCTCGGGCCCGGCATCAACATGAAGCGGTCGCCGCTGTGTGGCCGCAACTTCGAGTATCTGTCGGAGGATCCCTACCTCGCCGGTGAGCTGGCGACGGCCATGGTGCAGGGCACCCAGCGGCGCGGGATCGGCACCTCGCTCAAGCACTACGCGGCCAACAACCAGGAGGATGACCGACTCCGGGTCAGCGCCGAGGTGGACGAGCGCACCCTGCGCGAGATCTACCTTCCGGCGTTCGAGCGGGTGGTAACCGCGAGCCAGCCGTGGACCGTGATGTGCGCGTACAACAAAGTCAACGGGGTGTACGCCTCCGAGCACCATTGGCTGCTGACCAAAGTGCTCCGCGATGAGTGGGGGTTTCTCGGGCTGGTGGTCTCCGACTGGGGGGCCGTGCATGACCGGGTGGCCGCGCTGCGGGCCGGACTCGACCTGGAGATGCCCCCGCAGCTCGGGATCAGCGACGCGAAGATCGTCGAGGCGGTCCGCTCCGGCACGCTCAGCGAAGCGGTGGTCGATCTGGCCGTGAGCAGGGTGCTCCAGCTGGTCGATCGGTCTCTGCCGGCCCGGGCCGAGGGTGGCATCGTCGACGAGACCGCGCACCACGCGCTGGCTCGGCGGGCGGCAGCCGAATCGGCCGTGCTGCTCAAGAACGACGGGCTGCTGCCGCTGCGTCCCGCGGCCGGTGCCCGGGTGGCGGTCATCGGCGAGTTCGCCCGCACCGCGCGCTACCAGGGGGCAGGATCGTCGCAGGTCAGCCCGACCCGTCTCGACGTACCGCTGGACGAGCTGATCGCAGCCTTCGGCCCCGGCGTCGAGGTCGAGTTCGCCGCCGGCTTCACCATCGAGGGCGGAGACGACGACGCGCGGCTGGCGGACGAGGCCGTGCAGGCGGCCGAGCGCGCCGACCACGTGGTGCTCTTCCTCGGCCTCCCCGCCGCCGCGGAGTCGGAGGGCTTCGATCGCTCGCACATCGACCTGCCGGGGACGCAGCTGGCGCTGGTGGAGCGGCTGGCCGCGACGGGTACGCCGGTGGTTGTCACCCTGTCCAACGGCTCGGTGGTCCGGCTCAGCACCTGGGAGTCCAGGGTCGGAGCAATCGTCGAGTTCTGGTTGTCGGGCCAAGCCGCCGGCGGCGCGATGGCCGACGTACTCACCGGGCGCGTGAATCCATCCGGCAAACTCGCCGAGACCATCCCGGTGCGGTTGGAGGACAACCCCTCGTTCCTCAACTTCCCCGGCGACACCCAGGTCGTCCGGTACGGCGAGGGCATCTTCATCGGCTACCGGGCGTACGACCGCACCGACCGGGCGGTCAGCTACCCGTTCGGCTTCGGATTGTCCTACACCACCTTCGCGCTGTCCGAACTGGCCGTGGAGGTCCGCGGCAGCGTCAAGGGCGGGGATTTGGCGGCCAGCGTCTCGGTGTCGATCAGCAACACCGGTGCCGTCGCCGGAGCCGAGGTCGTCCAGGTGTACGTCGGTGACGTGGAGTCCGAGGTGGCCCGCCCTATTCGAGAGCTCAAGGGCTTCGCCAAGGTGCACCTGGAGCCCGGTGAGACCCGCCGGGTGACGATCCAGCTCGATCAGCGGGCGTTCTCCTTCTGGTCGATCCGGTGGCACCGCTGGGCGGTGGAGGCCGGCGAGTTCGAGATCGCCGCCGGTACGTCCTCGCGGGATCTGCCGCTGCGCGAGCGGATCAGCGTCGACGCGCCGTCGCTGGCCGCGCCGCTGAGCCTGGACTCGACCCTGAATGAGTGGCTGGCCCACGGCGTGATCCGCCAGATCCTGCTGCACAGCCCGGTCGGTCACCTGATCGCGGACGCGGAACTGGTCAACGTGGTCGGCAGCATGCCGATGAGCACCCTGGCCGCCTTCGGGCCGATGGGTGTTCCGTTGGCGAAGCTGCGGGAGATGCTGGACGACGAAGCATCCACCGAGGCGGCGCGGAACCGCGGAGGCATCGATTGATCGACTCCGGCACCGTCTCCAGCCGGTGCCGCGGTTGCCGTCCCGGTGCCTGAGCGGGAGCGTCCGCGGGGCCGAGGCACCGGCCGGTCGACTCAGGGGAGGTGACCGCCCGCCATCCCTTTGACCGCTAACCTTCTCGCGTGGCCGCCAGCGACGCATCGATCCAGAGCAGTCCCACCGTTCAGAGCGGGCCCGAGTGGTGGCGAACGGCGGTGGTCTATCAGATCTATCCGCGCAGCTTCGCCGATTCCGACGGCGACGGGATCGGCGATCTGCCTGGCATCACCTCGCGGGTGCCGTACCTGCAGGAACTCGGCGTCGATGCGGTCTGGCTCTGCCCGTTCTATCCCTCCGCCCTGGCCGACGGCGGCTACGACGTCGACGACTATCGCGACGTGGACCCCCGGCTCGGCACCCTCGCCGATTTCGACGCGCTGGCGGCGGCGCTGCATGCCGCCTCGATCAAGGTGCTGATCGACATCGTGCCCAACCACACGTCGAACCGGCACGCCTGGTTCGTCGAAGCGCTCGCGGCCGGCCGGGAATCATCGGCTCGCGATCGCTACATCTTCCGCGACGGCGTCGGTCCGAACGGGGACCAGCCACCCAACGACTGGCAGTCGCTGTTCGGTGGGTCGGCCTGGGAGCGCGTCGACGACGGGCAGTGGTACCTGCACATGTTCGCCGCCGAGCAGCCCGATCTGAACTGGCACCATGCCGGTGTCCGCGCCGATTTCCGCGAGACGCTCCGCTTCTGGGCCGATCGAGGCGTGGACGGGTTCCGTGTCGACGTGGCCCACGGGCTGATCAAGGACCTCAACGAGCCGTACCTGCCGTGGAGCCAGATCCAGGAGGTCATCCGTCCGGACGGCTCGCACCCGCTATGGGATCGGGAGGATCTGCCGGAGGTGTACCGGGAGTGGCGGGAGGTGTTCAACAGCTACGACCCACCCCGGATCGCGGTCGCCGAGGCCTCGGTGCACCCGACCCGGCGTGCGCGTTATGCGGCCACCGACGGTCTGGGGATGGCGTTCAACTTCGAGATGCAGGACGCCGACTGGGACGTCGCGGACTACCGGCGGGTGATCGACTCGGGCCTGCACGATCTCGCCCGCGGCGACACGACCACCTGGCTTCTCGGCTGCCACGACACGCCGCGGGTCGCCACCCGCTACGGTCTGCCCCGCAACCCCGAACGCAACGCGCAGCAGGTCGCCCGGGACTGGCTACTCACCGACGGCACCGCACCCGAACTCGACCGGGCGGCCGGGGAGCGCCGCGCGCGGGCGGCGGCGATGATCTTGCTCGCATTGCCCGGATCCACCTACGTGTACCAGGGCGAGGAGCTCGGTCTCCACGAGGTGGGCGACCTCCCGCAGGAGGCGTTGCAGGACCCGATGGCCTTCCGATCCAAAGGCGTGGAGAAGGGCCGGGACGGATGCCGGGTGCCGCTGCCGTGGACGGTCGACGGCCCGTCGTACGGGTTCGGGCCCGGCTCGGCCAATCTGCCGCAGCCGGCCTGGTTCGCCGACTGCTCCGTTGCCGCCGAGTCCGAACGGCCCGACTCGACCCTGTCGCTGTATCGAGATGCGCTGCGTCTGCGCCGCACCCTGCTGAGCGGAGACTCCTTCAGCTGGCAGGACTCGGCTCCCGACACCCTGGCCTTTCGCCGGTCCGGCGGCTGGCTCTGCTTCACGAACTTCGGCCGCGAGCCGGTCGAACTCCCCCCGGGTGAGGTCTTGCTGACCAGCGCACCGCTGGAGGACGGTCGCCTCGGTTCGGACACCACGGCGTGGCTGACGACGGCGGACGTGGAGCCTTCCGCCTCGTGAACGTTGGTGCCGGGACGCTGCCGTGTGCCGTCCCGGCACCGCAGTCAGTCCGGGATCTCGTCGAACGCTGTGCCGAGCTGCTCGGGAACGGCCGCCGGTGCGGCTGCGCCGGCACCGGTCAGGTTGTCGCACCACAGCAGCTGATCGCCGATCCTGCTGATCCGCTGGCACCCGGGGCTGATCGTGCCGGCGCCGAGCTGCTCCGGAACGGCGGGCAACGCCGAGGTGCCTGCGCCGGTGAGGTTGTCGCACGACACCAGTTGGTCGTCGATCCGCGCCAGACCGCAGGTCGCGAGGCCGTCGGCGGATCGAGCGCTGTCGGCGGCCGACGGGCTCGAAAGGCACACCGACGCCGCGATGGTGACGAGCACGGCGGACGCCATGCCTGCGACGCCGCCCGGGATCGTGCGGTTGCGTCGAACGACGTGTGTGAACTCAGGCATGGTCAGACCCCTTCGATCTCGAGCGCCGAATGGCGTGTCATGCCTTGACGCTAGGAGTGGTCGGCGCGGGTCCGCCTGACCAGAACGAACCAAGTTCGGCGGCGCGTGCGTCTAGTCAGATCTGGTCATGCACACCGGTGCCGCGGAGGCCTACGCTCCATCACCAGAGGAAGGGGAAAGACGATGCCGGTCTTCATGATCGAGCGACAGTTCGCAGAACAGCTCGACGCCAGCGACGAGGACATCCACCTGATCAATGAGATCAACGACGAGGAGGACGTGCGGTGGCTGATGTCGTTCCTCTCCGCTGACAAGCGGAAGACCTACTGCCTCTACGAGGCAGATTCGGCCGAGTCCATCCTGCGAGCCGCGCAGCGGGCCGGTCTGCCGGCCGACGTGATCACCGAACTGTCGGCGCGCGTCCTGCCCGACGGGTCACAGGTCGGCGTCGTCTGAGCCATCCTCCAGCAACCCGTGTCGCATGGCGTAGCGGGCGGCAGCCGTGCGGTTGGCCGAGCGCGTCTTCATCAGGATGCTCCGCACGTGATTGGCCGCCGTGTGCTCGCTGATGAAGAGCTCGGTCGCGACCTCACGGTTGCTGTAGCCGCGACCGATCAAGCGCACGACCTCGAGCTCCCGGGTGGTCAGCCCGTCCAAACCCCCATCGGGTGTGGGTGTCCTGGTTGGGTCACTGCCGAGCAGCCGGCGCACCCGCACCAAGCCGAATCGATCGGCGAGAGCGCCGGCCTCGGTCGCCTGTTCGTCCACTCGTGCTCGCGGTGCGCCGGTACGGCGCAGCCAGGTGGCCCATTCGGCGCGGGTGGTGGCGACGTGGAGAGTCGATCCCATGCGGGTGTCCATCTCCAGCGCCGCGGCGTAGTGGTCCTCGACACCGGCCCGGCCCAGCACGGCGGTGAGTCCGGCCAGCGCACGGTGGGCGCTGCCGAAGGCACCGAGGAACTCAGAGGTCATCAGGTTCCGACCGGCGTACAACCCGATCTCGGGCATTAGTGCCTCAGCGCTGGGCCGGTCGTCCAGACCGACCGCAGCATCCACCAGGAAGGACAACGCGGCCGGCCAGGTGGAGTAACTCCGCAGTTCCGGCAGAGCATGGCGGACGCATTCGCGGAGCAGATCCTTGGCGTGATCGTCCATCCTCAACTCGGTGTACAGGGCCAGCAACCCGGGGGACCAGGTGTTCTGGGGCACCTGGCCCGACGTCAACGCCGAGCGCGCGAACTCCAGCCTTCCGCACTCTCGCCGGATCATGTACGACTGCAGGCTCCATGCCCCCTCGGCGTCGTCGGGAAGATCGAGGGTCGCGGCGAGGCGGCGCGCTTCGACCAGGGATTCGCCGGCCGAGGTGAGATCTGCTCTCGACAGATGGCGCGTGGCCATCAGCGCGGTGCCCCGCCACCGGAAGAACGTCTCGTTGCTGATCCGCCCGGTGCGCAGCAGCTCGTCGAGGGCCCGGTCGAGTTCGATCGGGTCGCCGAAGGCATAGGCGGCGAAGGCGCGCATCTGTGACGCGATGCTGAGCGGTCGCAGTTCGCCTCGGAGCCTCGCCCGCGCGGTCACCTCGTGGGCCAGGTCCTGGTTGTGGCGCATCCGGACGAAGTCGTCCTCGTTGCTGAGCCTGAAGGCCAGCGTGAGGCTGCGGAGAAGAACGTCGAGGAGGAGCCGGTCATCGGCGTGAGCCCTGGCATGCGAGAGCGCCCGGTCCAGCTGCCGATGTCCGTCGGCGAACTGTCCGCTGAGAACGAGCGCACGGCCGTAGGACGCCTCCGCCAGGACTCTCAGCGGGTCGGCGACGGGAAGATCAGAGTCGGCAAGAGCCGCAGCAAGGACCTCGCTCGCTCGTCCGGCTCCCAGCCCCAAGTAGCTCGCTTCCTCGTAGACGACTGCGGCCTCCAGGCGGATCCCAGCCTCACCGCGGGTCGCGAGAGCCTCCCCCAGCACCCGGACGCGACGGAAGTGGCCCGCCACGATGTGCGAGCGAACGGCTCGGAGAAGAAGCTCGTCGCGCCTCCGGCCGACCCGGCTGAGCTCTGCGGCTCGCTCGAACAGTGCAGCCGCATCCGAATGGGCCAGGCGCGCGGCCGCGAGCACACCCGACTGCTCGAAGTAGTCGGCGGCGCGTTCCTCGAAGCCCAGCCCGACCGCCATCGAGAAGTGATGCGCCAGCTGGGGCAGCAGCGAGGAGTCGGTGGAATCGACGCGGGCCTCGAGGGCGAGCGCGACGGCCGCGTGGAGGGTGGCGCGCTGATAGGGATCGGTCGCCTCGAGCACGGCCTGGCGGGCGAGGGAGTGGCGAAACCGGTACTGACCCACGGCGCCCGGAACCGCCTCGATCAACCCCCGCTCTGCCGCCACCGTCAGAGCCCAGTAGGCCTTCTTGGTGGATCGGTCTCGGCCCCAACCGGAGTCCGAGATCAGGTCCACGCCGAACGTCTCGCCGATCACCGCAGCACGGGCCATGACATCCCTCTCCGCCGAGGTGAGTCCGTCGAGCCGCTCGGCAACGAGGGCGCGGAGCGAGGACGGTACGACGATGTCGCCGGTCGTCAGCGGCGCGGAGGCGCCGTGGCGGAGAAGCTCGCGCACCACCTCACCGAGAACGAAGGGGTTGCCGCCGGTGGCATGCCGCAGTTCGGCGGCCAGGCCACCCAGGATGGCAGCATCCGCGGCGTGGAGCGCGGTGAGGTACGTCGACACCTCCTCGGTATCGAAGCCCTCGAGCGTGATGCGGTGAACGCCGGGCAGGCGGGTGAGCTCGACGGAGAGGACGGTGGCGCGCACGGACGCATCCGGTGGTGCGTCGCGTTGTGTGGCCAAGAAGAGCACGGGGAGTTCGGCCGTGCGCTCGACGACGTACCGCAAGGCTCGCAGGCCGGACTCGCCGGCCCAATGGAGGTCCTCCAGAACGATGACCAAGGGCCCGTGGGTGCACGCACTCGCGATAGCCGTCACCACCGCACCGAGGGCGACCGCCGGGAAGGTCTCGGTCGTCGCCTCCGACGAGACACCGGCGGTCAGGACTGCCAGGAGCCGGCGAGCCTCGGCAGCGGAGGCGCTCTCGACGTCAGCCAGCAGCAACTCCCCTCGATCAACTGCGGAGAGCAGCGCCCGAACGGGCGGCACCAGCGGATCGAAGGGTAGGCCGAAGTCGCTGCTGCAGGCGCCCACCAGCACCGGCACACCCTGCCTGTGCAGCGCCCACGACGCCTGCATCACCAGCCGAGACTTGCCCGCACCGGCCTCACCCTCGACGAACACCAGCTGTCGAGAGCCGTCCTCGACGGCGGCCCAGACTCGTTCGAGCTGCGCCAGTTCCTCACGGCGGCCGATCCAGGGTGAGCTCTGGGCCGTCCGTCTCCACTGCGCCGGAAAGGCGGGCGGAGTCCACCCGGTCATGCGACCAACCCTAAGGAGAACCGGGGTCTGCGTCGACGAGGTGTGAGCGGGGACCGGGTTCATCTCGAATCCCGCGGTAGGGGCTGGGTATCCGGCGCATAGCCACCCATGGAAAAGTCGTCGTTGGGCCAGCGCGGTTCGATCACCGTTCTGTCCGGATTTCGGGGAGACTTTCGTGGTCTGGCAGCACGGGGCATCCGCGGCGTGTTGATGGAGTTGGGGGCGTAGCCGCCTCCGGTTCCTTCCGGGGTGACGACGGTCGAGGCGGGGTTGTCGGACCCGGTGTTGCGAAGAAAGAGCCCGCTCTCGCTGCCGTCAGGGCAGGCAAGCTCGCTGAATCCGAAGAGCGCGATCGTTGCTGCCGCCCAGATCAGCGCCGGATGGGGACGCTTTCGTTGCCTGGCTGGCTCGACGGCGGTTCGGGCAGTGCTCAGCTCTTCCGGGCTCAGCTCTTCCGGGCTCAGCTCTTCCGGCGACATGGGTGGACCGCCCTTTCCTGGATTGGTGGCCGGCGGCCGACGGGCTGGCGGGTTCGGCGGGCCGTCTGGCGCGAGGCCATGACGGAGCGAGGTTCGGTGTTTCTTCCTGGCTCTGTGTGGGCCGAGCGCAGCCGAGTCATCGGCAGCCGATGGACGGCGGATCAACGGCCGGGGGCCGTGGGCGATCCGGTCTTGGGTCGTCGATCCCTAGCCGCTCAGTGGAGAACGTCGACGTCGATGGTGGTCATGAGATCCACTGTGGTCACCAAAGGCCCCCGACACATCGGCACGATTGCCCAACTCGCCATCGGCAGCAATGCCTAGACCAGGTCGAGTCGGGTCGCCTCGTGGACAGCGGCCGTGCGCGTGGAAACGCCCAGCTTGTCGAAAATCGATCTCAGATGGGCGTGCACGGTCCGGGGGCTGATGGCCAGGCGAGCGGCGATGGCGTCGTTGCTCAGTCCCGGCGCCAAGAGGCGGAGGACCGACATCTCACGCTCGGTCAGCCCGACCGCCCGACGCTCGAGAGTCGACCCCAGCTCGACGACGCACGATGCGGCATGCTGCAGTGCCTCCACCGAGGTCCAGCCGGCGCCCGCCGCGTGGTGGTCCTGCCACGCCTGATCGGTGAGCTGTCGCCGGGTATGCGACAGGACCCGCTGGTACGACGCGGCGAAGTGTTGCTGCCGGGGGAACCCGTGCGCCCGTCGCCAGCTCTCGGCCGACCCGAGCAGCTGCGTGGCGAGCTCGGGCGCGCGCAGTGCGGCGGCGATCTGGGCCACCCCTTCGAAGAGGACAGCGACCCGCGGGCCGATGTGCATCGTGCTCGCGGAGGTGAGGGCACGGCCGAATGCGCTCAGTGCTGTCGACCAGTCTTCGCGGGCCGCGTAGATGGTGCCGAGCAGGACCTCGGATCGATACGTGCCAATCACGTTGCCGAGCTCGGAGAACTGATGCATCGCCTGTTCCAGGAGCATCTCGGAACGCTCCAGGCGTCCATTCGCGAGTTCCAGCTCGGCGAGATCGTGGATGGACCAGGCGATTCCTCGCCGATCATCCACGGAGCGGGAGATCGACAGGCTGCGCTCGATGTGATCACGAGTCGGACCGAGCTCGCCACAGATCAGCAGTGCGTGTGCCAGCCCGCGCAGTGCCGTCCCGATCAGCACCGGATCCTCCAGACGCTCGGCGAGGGCAAGACCGTCGTTGAAGCGCGACCGAGCCAGGACCAAGTCCCCTGTCGCGATCGCTGCATGTCCGGCGACGACGAGGGCACCAGCGCGAACCCGCAACGCCGTGGCGTCCTCCGGGCGGGCCGGCAGGTTGAGCGCACGGTCCAAGGTGGTGGAGTACTGCGTCGGGACGGAGGTGAAGATCCAGAACGAGAACAAGCCGGCGGCCATGCGGAGGGCGCGATCGGTGTCCTGTCGCTCCAGCGCCCAGCGCATCGCCGCGTCGATGTTGGCCTGATCGTCGCGAACCAGCCGCAGCCCTCTCGGTCCATCGGAGGCCTCCCAGACGGCATCGGCGCGCTCGACGATGGTGAGGAACACGTCGAAGTGACGCGACCGCACATCCGCGACCGCGGTGCTGCCCTCTCCTGCGAGCCGCTCCAGTGCGTACGCGCGGACCAGTTCATGGACCTGGTAGCGCGTACCTCCGGTTGCATCGGGCAGTCGCTGGATCAACGATCGCTCGACCAGGGCGGCCAGCGACGCCAGGCTCGCGCCCGATACGGCCTGGGCGGCCTCACGGGTGAAGCCGCCGACGAAGACGCCCAACGCCGAAAGCACCCGCCGCTCGTTCTCCCCCAGCCACTGCCATGAGCTGGCCAGGACCGCATGCAGGCTGCGATGGCGCCCGGCCACGAGAGGGCTCTGAGTCGTGAGAACCTCCATGCTCTTGTCGATCTCAGCCAGAAGGTCCTCGGCAGACAACACCCTGATCCAACTCGCGGCAAGCTCAATGGCGAGCGGAAGACCGTCCAGTCGCGCACAGATGTTTCGCACCGTGGCGGCATTCGACCCGGTCAAGGCATACACAGGAGCCGCGGTGATCGCCCGGTCAACGAACAACTCTGCGGCCTCGCCGCCCGGTTGACCATGAGCGGCCGAATCTCCGGCGGTCCCCAGCGGTGGGATGGGGAACACCTGCTCGATCGGACCTCCGAGCGGCTCCCTACTCGTCGCCAGGACGGTCAGCCCGCGGCAGGCACCCGACAGTAGCGGGACCATCTCGCGGCACGCACCGGCCACCTGCTCGCAGTTGTCGAGCACGAGCACGACGGGCCTGTCGCGCAGTACGTCGATCGCGCCCGTCAGCGGATCCAATCCCGACCCCGCGTCCAGGCCGAGCGCTGCCGCGACGGACCGTGGCACCGCGTCCGGGTCGGTGATCGTGGCCAGCGGGATCCAATGCACGTCCACTCCAGGGTGCGTTGCGCGCCACCGCTTCGCCACCTCGATGGCCAGACGTGTCTTGCCAGCACCACCGACACCGCAGACGGTGACCAGACGCGCCCCCTCGAGACGGGCCGCGAGCTCGCCCATCTCCCGGCGGCGGCCAACAAATCGCGTCAGGTAGGTCGGCAGCGCATCGGCAAAGAGTTCGTGGTCGACGGACATCTCGTGCTGCCTCCCAACGTCACCCCCATCATCCTCTCGTTGTCGACGCGCCGTTCACGACGACCCACACTCACAGTCCGTCGTAGAGCATCTGGGGTTTGCAGCTCACAACTCCGCCCTAACGAGTGACCCCGGCCGGCACCCCGTCCGGCACTCCGCCCGGCAGCCTGGACGGGGCGAGCTCTTCGTCGTCGGAGATGGCCGCGGTGAACTGGGAGTTGTACAGCTCCCAGTAGTGGCCGCGCGCCTCGAGCAGCTCGTGGTGGTTGCCCTGCTCCACGATCGCCCCGTCCTCCATCACGAGAATGACGTCCGCGTCGCGGATGGTGGACAGCCGGTGAGCGATGACGAAGCTCGTCCGGTCGGTCCGCAGGGCCGCCATGGCCCGCTGCACCAGCACCTCGGTGCGAGTGTCGACCGAGCTCGTGGCCTCGTCGAGGATGAGCAGCGCCGGATCGGCCAGGAACGCCCGGGCGATCGTCAGCAGCTGCTTCTCGCCGGCGCTGATGTTGCTGCCCTCCTCATCGATCACCGTGTCGTAGCCGTCGGGCAAGGAGTGCACGAAACGGTCGACGTACGTCGCCTCTGCCGCGGCATGGATCTCGGCCTCGGTGGCGTCCGGGCGGCCGTAGGCGATGTTCTCGCGGATCGTGCCGTGGAACAGCCAGGTGTCCTGCAGGACCATGCCGATGTTGCTCCGCAGGTCCGACCGCGGGACACCGGCGATGTCCATCCCGTCCAGCGTGATCCGCCCGGAGTCCAGCTCGTAGAACCGCATGATCAGGTTGACCAGGGTCGTCTTGCCGGCCCCGGTCGGACCGACGATCGCCACCGTGTGACCCGGCTCGGCCACCAGTGACAGGTCGGTGATCAACGGCTTCTCGGGGGTGTAGCTGAACGTCGCGTGCTCGAACTCGATCCGGCCGCGGGTCGCGGGCAGCACGCCGGACGCCTCCGAGGACTCCTCCTCCGCGTCGAGCACCTCGAACACCCGCTCCGCCGAAGCCACGCCGGACTGCAGCAGGTTCGCCATCGACGCGACTTGGGTCAGTGGCTGGGTGAACTGCCGGGTGTACTGGATGAACGCCTGGACGTCGCCGAGGTTCATCGTCCCGCTCGCCACCCGCAGACCGCCGGCCACCGCGATGATCACGTAGTTGAGGTTCCCGATCAGCATCATCGAGGGCATGATCAACCCAGAGATGAACTGGGCGGCGAAGCTGGCCCGGAACAGTCCCTCGTTCTTCTCCGCGACGACGTCCTCGACCGCCTTCTGCCGGCCGAACACCTTGACCAGGGCGTGACCGGTGAACGCTTCCTCGATCTGGCCGTTCAGCTCTCCGGTGGTCTTCCACTGGTCGACGAAGTGACCCTGGGCCCGCTTGCCGATCACCGTGGTGATCAGCACCGCGACCGGGATGGTGATCAAGGCGATCAGCGCCAGCGGCGGGGAGATGACCAGCATCATCACGGTCACCCCGACCACCGTGAGCAGCGACGTGAGCAGCTGGCTCAGCGTCTGCTGCAGAGCTTGCGAGACGTTGTCGATGTCGTTGGTGACCCGGCTCAGCACCTCACCCCGCGGCAGGCGGTCGAAGTAGCTCAGCGGCAGCCGGTTCAGCTTGGCCTCGACCTCCTCGCGCATCCGGTAGATCGAGCGCTGCACGGCGCCGTTGAGCAGGTAGCCCTGGAACCACAGGAACAAGCTGGACACCGCGTACAGCACCAGGGCCAGCAGCAAGATCTCGCCCAGCAGGGTGAAGTCGATTCCCACGCCGGGCACCACGTCGAGGCGCTGCACCATGTCGGCAAAGGTGTCCTGACCCTGGGCCCGCAGAGCCTCGACGACCTGCTCCTTGGTGGCACCCGGCGGCAGCTGCTTGCCGATCACGCCGGTGAAGATCACGTCCGTGGCTCGGCCGAGGATCTTCGGTCCGAGCACACTCATCACGATGCCGGACACGGCCAGCAGGATCACCCCGACCAGGACAAGGCGCTCCGGATGCAGGTGACCGATCAGGCGGCGCAGCGACGGGCCGAAGTTGATCGACTTCTCGACCGCCCCGGGGCCGCCGAAGGGGCCGTGGCCGCGCTGCTGGGGCGCGTACTTCGGCCGCTCGGCCGACTTGCGTACCGGCTCGCTCATGCTGCCGCCGCCTCCTCCGCGCTCAGCTGGGAGTCGACGATCTCCTGATACGTGACGCAGGTCTCCAGAAGCTCTTCGTGGCTGCCGTGGCCGACGATCGCACCGGCCTCGAGCACGAGGATGCTGTCGGCGTCGGCGATGGTGGCGACGCGCTGCCCGACGATGATCACGCAGGCGTCGGTGATCTCCCGGCGCAGGGCCGCCCGCAGCCGGGAGTCGGTCGCCACGTCGAGGGCGGAGAAGGAGTCGTCGAAGACGTAGATCTCCGGCTTCCGGACCAGGGCGCGGGCGATCGACAGCCGCTGGCGCTGGCCGCCGGACACATTCGTGCCGCCCTGACTGATCGGGGCTTCCAGGGCTCCCGGCATGGCCGCGACGAAGTCCTCGGCCTGGGCGATCCGCAGCGCCTGCCACAGCTCCTCGTCGGTGGCGTCGGGGTTTCCGTAGCGCAGGTTGCTGGCGACGGTTCCACTGAACAGGTAGGGCTTCTGGGGCACCAGACCGATGCGGCTCCACAGCACCTCCTGATCCAGCTCGCGGACTTCCACCCCGTCCACCAGGACCGAGCCGTCGGTCGCGTCGAACAGCCGGGGGAGCAGCGAGACGAGCGTGGTCTTGCCGGCGCCCGTCGAGCCGATGATCGCGGTGGTCCGGCCAGGTCCGGCGCTGAACGAGATGTCGCGCAGCACCGGGTGATCCGCGCCCGGGTAGGTGAAGGTGGCGTGGCGGAGTTCGACGGTGCCGCGCTCGGCGGTGTGGAACACGGGGTTCTCGGAGTCCTTCACGCTGGACGGCGTCTGCAGCACCTCCTGGATCCGCTCGGCACAAACCATCGCTCGGGGTGCCAGCACGAGCAGGAAGGTCGCCATCATCACCGACATCAGGATCTGGATCATGTAGGTCAGGAACGCGGTGAGCGAGCCGATCTGCATCTGACCCGCGTCGATCCGGTGTGCACCGAACCACAGCACGGCGACGCTGGACAGGTTCAGGATGAACATGACCACCGGGAACATCGACGCCATCAGGCGGCCGACCGAGGTGGCGGTCTGGGTGACGTCGGCGTTGGCTTGGGCGAATCGCGCCGTCTCGTACGGCTCACGAACGAAGGCGCGGACCACGCGGATGCCGGTGATCTGCTCGCGGAGCACCCGGTTCACCGTGTCGATCCGGGTCTGCATGACCTTGAACAGCGGTCGCATCCGGCTGATGATGATCGCGACCGCGCCGGCCAGCAGCGGGACCGCGACGGCCACCAGCCAGGACAGTCCGACGTCCTCGCGCAGGGCCATCACGACACCACCGACCATGGTGATCGGGGCCGAGAGCAGCATCGTGCACGACATCAACACGAGCATCTGCACCTGCTGGACGTCGTTGGTGTTGCGGGTGATCAACGACGGTGCGCCGAACCGGTTGAGTTCGCGCGCCGAGAACGACATCACCTGGTGAAAGAGCGCCCCGCGTACGTCGCGGCCGAACGCCATCGCGGCCTTGGCCCCGAAGTACACCGCGGTCATCGAGCCGATCGCCTGTAAGGCGCTGACCGCGAGCATGATCCCACCGGTGCGCCAGATGAAGTCGGTGTCGCCCTTGGCCACCCCTTCGTCGATGATCGACGCGTTGAGGCTCGGCAGGTAGAGCGCGGCCATCGTCCCGATCAAGGACAGCAGGACGACGGCGGTGAGCAGTCCCTTGTACGGCCGCAGGAACGTCCGCAGGGTGAGGATGAGCATCAGGCTCCTTCCGACGCCGTGGTGATGCCGTACAGGAAGATGTCAGTGATCTCCGACGGGTCGGCCGCGCGCTCCGCGCAGTCCCCGCGGAGCATGGGGTGGCTCAGGGCCAGGACCAGAGCACTCAGCATGCTCGCCGCACGCTCGGGCGCGATCTTGAGTCGCGCCGTGTCGGGAGCCAGAAGTGCCACCAGCGGAGCGTTGTCGTGCTGGCGGTTGATGGCCCGGGGCCGGGCCGATTCGCCCGAGCCGCCCGGCGGGCGGAAGCCGACGGCGTGCATCAGACCGAACACGTGATGCATCCGGTCCTGGATGATCGCCACCGCGGCCGCGATCCGCTCCTCCAGCGGCAGTGCGGGATCGATGGCCGCCATCGCGCGGTAGCTGGCGCCCGGGTCGAGCGCATCGTCCAGAACGGCGTCGATCAGCTCGTCCTTGGAGCTGAAGACGCGAAAGATCGTCCCCTCGGCGATGCCCGCGGCCTCCGCGATATCGCGGGTGCTGACCTCGCGGCCGCGCTCACGCAGCAAGGGCACGGTCGCGGCGATGATGGCCGCGCGGCGCTCGTCGGGCGGAAGGGGTGTTGCTCGGACCACGATCAGGAAGCCTATGAGTGAGCACTCACTCAGGCAAGGGATTTGGTCATCCGGGTGGCTCCCGATGCGTGGCGGCCCGGTGCGGTGGCCACAATGGGGCCGTGACCGATCTTGGCCCGCTCGCCGACCGTACGTTCGCCGCTGTCGTGTTCGACATGGACGGCACGCTGATCGACTCCACGCCGGCCGTGCTCCGGTCGTGGTCGCGGTGGGCGACCGAGCACGGGATCGAACCGGCGAAACTCCTCTTCCATCATGGGGTTCCTGCGGCCGGGGTCGTGGCAGCGGTCTTGCCGCCCGAGCAATACGAGTCAGCGCTGGCCCGGATCAACGAGCTCGAACTGGCCGACGTCGAGACGATCGAGATGATGCCGGGCGCCCGTGAGGCGCTGGACGCCCTGTCCGGCGCACGCCGCGCGATCGCGACGTCGTGCACCCGGCCGCTCGCCGCCGCCCGGCTGAGCGCCTCCGGTATTCCCACGCCCCCGGTCCTGGTCACGGCCGACGATGTCGAGCGCGGCAAGCCCCATCCCGATCCGTTCCTGGCCGCGGCCCGCGGGCTCGGGGTCGATCCGAGCACCTGCCTGGTGATCGAGGACGCGCCCGCCGGGGTCCAGGGCGCCCTCGCCGCCGGCTGCGCGGCCCTCGCCGTAGCCACCACTGTCGATGCCGATGAGCTGAGCGCGGCCGACGCCGTCGTCAGCGACCTCGGCGCCGTGCGATTCGTCGCCACCCCGGCCGGGATCAGGGTCCAGCCCGCCTGAGGCTTCGCCCCGCTCGCCTGACGTCGCGGGCGAGCCCGCGGACGGCGTGAGGGTGCGCTCAGCCGGTCTTGCGGCGGAACGTGCGCTTGGCGTCCACCGGACCGTGGCCGTGCACGTGACCGTGCTGGCCGTCGTCGACATGGGCGTCGCCGCGGCGGCCGTTCTTCTTGGCATCCAGCGCCTCGCGGAACTTGCGCTTGGTCTCCTCGGCCGCGTCCACGGCCTGGTCCTCGTGATCGGCGCTCATGCCCTCATTGTGCCCCGAGGCGATCGGGAACGTCGGTTCGGGCCCTCGATCCTGCGTCCGTGCCGCCCGCTAGCGCCTTCCGCAACGATTCACGCGACATGGACGCGGAGCCGATCATCGCGCGGGGCGCGAGCATCTGCCCCGGGGGCGAACATCTGCCCCGGGGGCGAACAACGGGCCCGGAAGCGAACCCATGGAGTCAAGGATCAGTTCTGGGACGGCCAGGTGCTCGGCGGCCACGGCCGATCAGCAGAGCCCTGGTCGCCCGAGCCTCCACCCGTGCGCGGCGCCGACGGCGTCGCGGCGGAGGCGGGGCGGCTGAGCGTGGTGGCCGAGGAGGCTTCGTCGCGGACCGGGTCCGTGTCGGGAGTGCCCGAGTCGGTGCCGCCGGGGGCGGCCTCCCGCTCGGCCTGCGCGGCCTCGACCGCGGCGATCACCTCGGGTTCGGGGGCGAGCTTGACCGCAGTGCCGTACGCGGCGACCTCGCTCAGGGTCTGGGTGATCTCGCTGCAGTCGAACTGGAAGCCCACAACGGCGTCAGCACCGGCCGCGACCGCCATGTCGAGCATTTTGGTGACCGCGTCCTGGCGCGTCCGGGTCAGCATGGTCGCGTAGCCGTCGAGCGGGTTCCCCGCGCGCAACTCGGGAGGCAGCTCGCGCGGGCGTGCCACGACACCGACCACGTCACCGATCACCGCGGCGATCTCGCGTCCCGGCACGGCGTCGGTGGTCACCACGGCGATCGCGCGGGACGGGATCGCCGGCCGGGCCACGCTCGCCGGCTGCGGGGTCCAACCACCGGGCGGCTGCGGTCCCGGCTGGGGCTGACCGTAGGGCTGCTGCCCGTAACCCTGCTGGTTCGGCGCACCCCACTGTCCCGGCTGTCCCTGGGGGGGCTGGCCCTGCGGCTGCCCCCACGGCTGCTGAGCGCTCGGCTGGCCGGACGGTTGACCGTAGGGTTGTTGGCCCGGCTGGGGCTGGCCGTACGGCTGCTGCGGTTGGGCGTACGGATTGCCGCCGGGTTGGCCGTACGGGTTCTGTCCGGGATTGTGTCCCGGCTGGCCCTGACCGTACGGGTTCGGCTGCTGTCCGTAGCTCATGGCGACAAGATATCGGCGTGCGCGGTCGCCGTGGAGACGAGCCTCCGGCTCAGCCCAGCTGGGTCATCTCGACGGTCACGAACATCTCCGAGCGTCCACCGGAGTACGTCCCTCGCAGCGGCGTCACGTCACCGTAGTCCCGGCCGTGGCCGACCCGGACGTACGCATCGGAGATGCGGTTGACCAGCGTCGGATCGTAGGCCACCCAGCTGCCGCACCACCACTCGATCCAGGAGTGGCTTTCGCCGGCGACGGTGGTGTTCGGCCGGGACCCGCCTGGGTGCAGGTAGCCCGACACGTACCGGGCGGGGAGCCCGATCGAACGCAGCGCGCCGAGAGCGATGTGGCTGTAGTCCTGGCAGACGCCGCGTCCGGCGGCCCAGACCTCGGATGCGGTGCTGGTCACGGTGGTCGAGCCGCTCTCGTACGTCAGCCGCTCCGCGATCGTGCGGCACACGTCGAGCGCAGCGAGCCGCGGTGGCTGGCCGGCCCGCTCGGCGGCCAGCGCCCTGACCTCGGGGTGCGGTGTGGTCCGGTCATTGACGGTGAGGAACTCCGCCATCGAGTCGATCACGCCCCGGTCGTTGAGCGCCGCCCAGCCCAGGTCGTTGCCCGGGACCTGGCGGCTGGTGTCCCACGGCTGCTCGTCGCCGCGGGTCTCCACCACCGACTGGGCGTGCACGGTGAGCCGCTGGTGCGGTTCGTGCAGTTCGAAGGTGGTGACCTGGGTGCCCCAGTAGTCGGTAAAGGTGAAGCTCCACGGCGTCGGGTCGATGCTCACCCGGCTGGTCCACACCGTCTGGTGGCTCGTCGTGGCCGGGGTCATCCGGGCCTCGTTGTAGGACGACGCCACGGGCGAGGAGTAGCGGAAGCCGGTCTTGTGGTCGATGCTGATCCGCATCTCAGCGAGTCCCCTCCCTGATCCAGGCCCGCGCGTCGGCCGCGGCGAAGAACGCCTTGGCGGCGATCTCGGACACGTCGGCGCAGACGTCTTGGACCCGGACCATCTCCGCGTTCAGATTGGCCACGATGTCGTCGATCGGTGCGTACTCCAGGTGGGCCCGAAGGCGCCCCAGCATGCGCTGGGCCTTGGCGACCGCGGTATGTCCGGGCTTGGCCTGGCTGACCGTGTCCAGGCAGTCCGAGGCGGCCACCAGACCGTGCATCACCGACCGCGGGAATCGCGCGTCGACGATCAAGAACTCGGCCGCGCCGGTGTCGGAGTGCACGCCGCGATAGGTACGCAGGAAGGCGTCGTGGCCACCGGCGCCCCGGAGCACCTGCGGCCACTGGGTTGTCCCGGTGGCCGGAGCGGCTGAGGCCACCATCCGCGAGGTCATGTCGGCCTGCTCGAGACTGCGGCCGAGCAGCAGGTACTGCCAGCCGTCGTCGCGGACCATCGTCCCGCGGGCGAGGCCGGAGAACAGAGCGCTGCGTTCGCGGGCCCAGTCACAGAACCCGTGCGCCTGGGTCAGCTGGATCCGGCCCGACGGCAGGTTGTGCCAGGTGGTGTTGATGCACTGCCAGAGCTCGGCCGGGATCACCTCACGGGCCCGGCGGGCGTTGTCGCGGGCCGCCGCCCAGGAGGCGAAGATCGAGCTCGACTCGCGGGCGTCGTAGCCCAGCACCCGCAACAAGTCGTCCTTGCCCGGGTTCTCGATTCCGTCGATGCCCATCAGGGCCAACAGGTTGCCGCAGGACTCGCTCTCCGACGTGGGGCTGCTCTCGATCATGACCCGCAGGTGGGTCTGCAGCAGGCGGGCGGTGTCATCGGCGCGCTCGACGTAGCGACCGATCCAGAACAGTGCCTCGGCAATCCGGCTCAGCACCGCGGCCTCCCGCTGCCACACGCTCCGGCAGGCTCGGCGCGGGTGCCGCGGGCCTGCTGTTGCTGTTCTTGTTGTGGCTCTCCGCGCCTGACCAGATCCGGGGCCAGGCCCGGTGGCCGGCTGATCACCATCGGGACGACCGGCTGGCGGGGTGGTACCGGCTTCGGCTCGGGGGCCGGCTCGTCGGTCTCGGCGCCGAGATCGAGCACCTCCGGCTCGGCATCCTCCTCGCGGGGCGGGTGATGCAGGGGAGCACTGAGCACCCAGGTGTCCTTGCTGCCGCCGCCCTGACTGCTGTTCACCACCAGCTCACCCTCCGGCAGTGCCACCCGGGTCAGACCGCCCGGCAGGACGTACACGTCGTCACCGCTGTTCACCGCGAACGGCCGCAGATCGACGTGCCGGGGTGCGAGGGTGTCGCCGATGAAGGTCGGCACCGTGGACAGCTGCACCAGCGGCTGCGCGATCCAGCCGCGCGGGTCGGCGATCACCCGGCGGCGGAGCGCGTCGAGCTCCTCGCGACTGGCGTGTGGCCCGATCACGATCCCCTTGCCACCGGAGCCGTCGACCGGCTTCACGACGAGCTCGTCGAGGCGGTCCAGGACCTCCTCGCGCGCCGCGTCCTCCTCCAGCCGCCAGGTGTCGACGTTGCGGATGATCGGCTCTTCATGGAGGTAGTAGCGGATCAGGTCCGGTACGTAGGTGTAGATCAGCTTGTCGTCGGCCACTCCGTTGCCGATCGCATTGGCCAGGGTCACGCCGCCGGTGCGAACGGCGTTGACGATGCCGGGCACGCCCAGCATCGAGTCACTGCGGAAGTGCACGGGGTCCATGAAATCGTCGTCCAACCGGCGATAGATCACGTCCACCCGCTGCAGGCCCTCGGTGGTGCGCATGTAGACCTTGCCGCGCCGGCACTCCAGATCGCGGCCCTCGACCAGTTCGACACCCATGGTGCGGGCCAGCAGCGTGTGCTCGAAGTACGCCGAGTTGTAGACCCCCGGAGTCAGCACGACGACATTCGGGTCGTCGACCCCGTGCGGGGCGGCGTTGCGCAGGGCCGTGAGGAGCCGCTGCGGGTACGCACCCACCGGCCGGATCCGCTGGTTGCTGAACGCCGAGGGCATGGCGGTGAGCATGGCGGTGCGGTTGGTCATCACGTACGACACACCGCTCGGCACCCGGACGTTGTCCTCCAGCACGCGGACGTCGCCCGCCGGCGTCCGCACCAGGTCCACCCCGGCCACGTGGACCCGAACGCCGTTCGGCGGCTCGATGCCCCACACCGCGCGGTGGTAGTGGTTGGAGGAGGTGACGAGCTGGCGGGGGATGACGCCGTCACTGATCACCCGGGCGTTGGAGTAGACGTCGGCCAGGAAGGCCTCCAGGGTCTTCACCCGCTGAGCGACGCCGGACTCGATCGTCTCCCACTCGGCGGAGGCGATCACTCGCGGCACGAGGTCCAGCGGGAACGGCCGCTCGACACCTCCGACGTCGAAGGTCACTCCGGCCTGGAAGTAGTTGTTGGCCAGGAACTCGGCGATCACCTTGAGCTCGGAGGGAGTCGCCCTCTGCAGCGACCGGTGGACGGCCTGATAGGACGGACGGACCTGACCGGTCTCGTCGATCATCTCGTCGAACGCAACCCCCGGACGATAGCTCGCCAAGACGTCCTTCATGGCCGAGACCTTACTCAGCCGCGTATTACCTCCAGGTAACACGTCCCGGCGGGCCCGGGGCCTGCAGTTCCGGTCGAGCGAGGCCGGTCGACCGAGGCCGGTCGAACGAGGCCGGTCGAACGAGGACCCGGACCCGACCTGGAGCTCATCACGACGCAGGCTGCCCGCCGGATGTGCAGTGCGGCTGTGCAGTGCGGCTGTGCAGTGCGACTGTGCCCGGGTGTGCCGGGCGGCTGGGCATGGCCGTGGACCTGCGGTGGGATCTCCGGCGATGCACACCGCAGCCGCATCCGCCGATCGTCTCGGTGCGCCGGGCGCACCGGCCGGCAAACTACGCTTGGCCGGTGCCTGAGGAGGAGAGCCTGCCGGAGCAGATCCGGATCCGACACGAGAAGCGGGACCGTCTGCTCGCCCGAGGGCGCCACCCCTTCCCGGTGAGCGTGCCGCGCACCCACTCGCTTGCGGAGGTCCGGGCGAAGTGGGGTGGGCTGGCCAGCGGCGAGGAGACCGACGACGTCGTCTCGGTCACCGGTCGGGTGGTGTTCGTGCGGAATACCGGCAAGCTGTGCTTCGCGACCCTGCAGGAGGGTCTGTCGCTGGATTCTTCCGGCGAGCGGCTGCAGGTGATGCTGTCCCTGGCCGCGGTCGGTGAGGAGCGGCTCGCCGACTGGAAGGCCGATGTCGATCTCGGCGACTTCGTCTCGGTCACCGGCCGGGTGATCTCGTCTCGCCGGGGGGAGCTGTCGGTGCTGGCCGAGTCCTGGGAGCTGGCCTCCAAGGCGCTGCGGCCGATGCCGACCCTGCACCGGGAGCTCTCCGACGAGACCCGGGTCCGGCAGCGGCACGCCGATCTGGTCGTCCGGCCGGCTGCCCGGGACATGGTGCGGACACGGGCGGCGATCACCCGAAGCGTCCGCGAGACGATGCACCGCCTCGGGTTCGTCGAGATCGAGACGCCGGTCCTGCAACTGATCCACGGCGGCGCCAATGCTCGCCCATTCAGCACCCACCTCAACGCGTTCGATACCGGCATGACGTTGCGCATCGCGCTGGAGCTGTTCTTGAAGCGTGCGGTGGTGGGCGGTGTCGAGCAGGTGTACGAGATCGGCCGCATCTTCCGCAACGAGGGCATCGACTCCACCCACAGCGCGGAGTTCACGATGCTCGAGGTCTACCAGGCCTGGGGCGATCAGCGGTCGATCGCCGAGGTGATCAAGACGATCATCCTCGACGTCGCCGACCTGCTCGGCTCGCGGGTGATCGACACACCTGCCGGCCAGATCGACCTGGGCGGTGAGTGGCGCTGGCTGGGGGTCTATCCCGGACTATCGGAGGCGCTCGGGGAGGAGATCACCCCGGAGACGCCGGCCGAGCGGTTGCGGCAGATCGCGTCCGAGCATGCGGCGGCCACCGAACCGGGTTGGGGTGCGCAGAAGCTGGTGATGGAGCTGTTCGGGGAGATCGTCGAGCCCACGCTGGTCCAGCCGACGTTCGTCTGCGACTACCCGCCGCTGGCCCAGCCGCTGGCCCGACCGCACCGCGACGACCCGAACCTGATCGAGGCCTGGGATCTGATGATCGGCGGTCTGGAGCGGGGGACCGGCTTCTCCGAACTGGTCGATCCCGTCATCCAGCGCGAGCGGCTGACCGCCCAGTCGCTGGCTGCGGCCGCCGGGGATCCGGATGCCATGCAGCTCGACGAGGACTTTTTGGCCGCTTTGGAGTTCGGTGCGCCGCCGATGGGTGGTCTCGGCCTGGGCATCGATCGGCTCGTGATGCTGTTCACCA
>DASTGF010000175.1:0-4158 GCA_035719255.1 Microlunatus sp.
AGCATGTCGTGAGCTACCGCCCGATTCCCCTTCCGGCCCATCTCCCGGCCAAGCTGACGATCACACTGTGGGACTTCTCCTGGTACGTCCGCACCGGCCCGGGCGAGCCGTTCGAGGACCTCGACACCGCCTTCACCGAGGCCGTGGAACGGGGCTACAACACGATCCGGATCTGCGCGATGCCGTATCTGCTGTTCGGCAGCGGCCTGGATACCTCGGCCCTCCGCCTCGGTCCGCTCGGCAATGGCTACGGCCGGCGGATGCGCTGGTACGACGTCGCACAGCCGACCGTGATCGACGCCCGCGCCCACCTGCTGGCGCTGTTCCGCTCGGCCCGGGACCACGACTGCTTCGTCATCGTGTCCTCCTGGGAGTATCAGCAGAGCTCCTCCTTCGCCGCCGACTCCGCCTGGTGCGATGCCTTGATGGCGATCGACCCCGAGCAGCGGGCCGCGGCCCAGGCGGAGGCACTCGCCGACCTGGTGGACTACCTGGCCGCGAACGACCTGGATGACCGGATCGCCTTCACCGAGATCCACAACGAGGTGCAGGTCGGGCACCTCGCCGACGGGCTGCCGGTCGACCATGACGAGCGGGTCGTCGCGCTGCGACCGCGCCTGGAGCGGGCCCTGGAGGTGTTCCACCGCCGCCACCCGACGCGACCGGTCACGGTCAACTACGCCCGCGTACCGGTCGGCGCGATGCGCGGCATCCCGGACACCGTCGACGTCCTCGTCACCCATCCCTACGTGTACGGCGTGCTCGGTGCCTTCATCGCCCACTACGGCCTGCGCGGGCGGGTCGACGACTTCGACCGGGACCGCGCGGCGAGGGACCTGCTGTTTCCCGAGGCGCCGGAGTTCGGCGACTGGGCGCCGGACGCCCCGTGGCGGTTGGTCGCGACGATCGTCTCCGCCCCCGAGGTGTACGTCCACGACTGGGGCGATGCCGAAGCGATCGACCGCTGGTTGTACCGGCACTACGGCCGTTGGGCGGAGGAGATGGCGAGCACGCTCCGGCTGTGGCTGGCCGCCGCCCGCGACTGGGCCGCCGAGCACGGTGTGCCGGTGGTCTTCGGTGAGGGGTGGGTTGGCTACACCCCGCGCGACGGTCGGTTCGAGGAGGGGCCGGTCGGTGCGGAGTTCTGCCGGCTGGCCGTCGACGAGTCCACGCGGATCGGCGCCTGGGGCACGATCGTCTGCTCCAACGCCGCACCGCAGCACGCCATGTGGGCCGACCGCGCCCTCCAGCTCGAGTGCAACCGCGCCTTCCGCGAGGGCCGGCTCATCCGGCCGCCCTGCTGACTCCCATCCCGCCTGTCCTATCCCGCCTGTCACCTACCGAGCACGTCCACCGTTCGAAGGAGAACCACCGCCATGACGCCAGCACAGCTCCCCGCTGCCATCCTCTCCCGCCGCAGCCTGCTGCTCGGCGGTACCGCGCTGGGCAGCTCGTTCCTGCTCAGCGGCTGCCTCGGCGGCAGCCCCAGCAGCTCGTCGTCGGCCAGCACGGGCGTCAACACCTCGACCACGCTGACCCTGCAGTCCTCGCTGTCCGACCCCAAGCCGAAGGCTGCGCTGGAGGCGCTGATCAAGGACTACAGCGCCTACAAGACCACGCTGAACACGGTGGCCATCGAGCAGTTCCGGGCCCAGCTGCCGACGTACCTGACGTCATCAAACCCGCCGGATGTGCTGACCTGGTACGCCGGCTCGGTGGCGCGCGACTACGCGAGCAAGGGCCTGCTGCTCGACCTGTCCGACCTGTGGACCGGGGACGGAGCATGCGCCGGCTTCTCCCCAGCGCTGAAGAGCCTGTCCAGCGACGACTCCGGCAAGCAGATCTTCGTGCCCACGAACTACTACTGGTGGAGCATCTTCTACCGCACCTCGGCGTTCGAGACGTGGGGCGTGAAGCCGCCGAGCAGCTGGGACGACTTCATGACCTTGCTGGACGACCTGAAGGGCAAGGGCGTCCATCCGCTGACCAACGGCACCGGTTCGACCGCCTGGATGGCGTCGGGCTGGTTCGACTACCTGGACCTGCGGATCAACGGCGCCCAGTTCCACCGCGAGCTGCTCGCCGGCAAGCACTCCTTCGACAGTGCCGAGGTGCGCAAGGTGATGGACACCTACGCGACCTTGATCCCCTACTTCGACCCCAAGGGCAGGTCCTACAGCTGGCAGGAAGCCGCAACTCCGCTCGTGCAGAAGAAGGCCGGGATGTATCTGATCGGGGCCTTCGTCACCCAGGCGTTCCCCAGCGACGAGGTCGACGACGTCGACTTCTTCTCCGTGCCGACGATCGACGCGTCGATCCCCTCGGCGGAGGAGGCTCCCACCGACGGGTACTTCGCCAGCGCGGCCAGCAAGAACGTGGCCGGCGCCAAGGACCTGCTCGGCTACCTCGCCGGACCCGCGCAGCAGCAGAAATTCATCGAGGCGGCGGGCTCGGCCAACCTGCCCACGTCGCCGGACGTCGACCGGTCGAACTTCTCCCGGCTGGTGCAGAAGGGCATCAAGCTGCTGGAGGAGACCAAGGAGATCACCCAGTTCTTCAACCGGGACTCCAGCGACGCCCTGCAGACCACGGCCGACGCGGCGCTGACCAAGTTCCTCGACAATCCCGGCGACGTAGCCAGCATCCTCAAGGACTGGCAGTCGGCCGCCGAACAGGTCTGGAACTCATGATCACGAGCCCGCGATGACGACGACCCCGACCCACACCGTGTCACCACCGGGCGGCCCGGCCCGCGCCGGGACCGCCCGGTCCCGGCGCCGGTGGTTCGCCCGGCGCCCGGTCACCCACCGCGTGCCGGCGGTGGTCTGGCTGCTGCTGCTGGTCCCGCTGGTCGTGGAGCTGGCCTGGGTGTTCTGGCCGGCGTTCAACAGCTTCCAGCTCTCCTTCACCAAGTGGAGCGGGGTCGGTGCGGCCGAGCCGGTGGGGTTGAAGAACTACCAGACGCTGGTTCACGACCCGATCTTCCAGACCGCGATCGGCAACAACGTGGTCTGGATCGTCGGCTTCGGCGGGCTGTCGGTGCTGATCGGCCTGGCGCTGGCCGTGGCGTTGAACCGGCCCCGGCGGGGTGTGGGGCTCTACCGCAGCGCCATCTATCTGCCGATGGTGTTCTCCCTCGCCGTCACCGGTCTGTTCTGGCGGGTGCTCTACCAACCGGACGGGCCGATCAACACCTTGCTCGCCGCGGTGGGGATCGACACCGGACAGCAGCAGTGGCTGGCCGATCCCGACACCGCGCTCGCCGCCATCCTCGTCGCCGCGGTCTGGCGGCAGGCCGGCTACATCATGGTGCTCTACCTCGCCGGGCTGAAGGGCTGCGACCCGTCCCTGGAGGAAGCGGCCGCGGTGGACGGCGCGACCTGGTGGCAGCGGTTCCGGTACATCGTGTTCCCCCAGCTGCGGAACGTGAACACGGTGATCTTCGCCGTCACGGTGATCGACTCGCTGCGCACCTTCGACATCGTCTGGGCGATGACCCGCGGCGGGCCGTACAACAGCACCCAGCTGCTCAGCACGTACATGTACCAGGTCGGCTTCACCCAGGTGAACCTCGGCTACGGGTCGGCCCTCGCCGTGGTGATCTTCCTGCTCGCCATCGCCTTCATCATCACCTACCTCGTCCGCGCCACCCGGGAGGACTGAGATGACCGCCCCCGGTCTCGAGACGACCACCATCCCCGCCACGCGAGGCGCGCTGGTCCGGCGCCGGAACCGCCACGGCTGGGTCTTCCATGCCGTGATGGCGCCGGTCACCGTGCTGTGGGTGCTGCCCCTGGCGTTCGTGATCTTGGTCGCGCTCCGCGGCTTCGACGACATCGCCGCGAACGGGCTGGGCTCATGGCCGCAGTCGTTCACCCTGTCGGCCTTCCGGACGGCATGGGTAGACGGCGACATCGGCGGAGCCCTCCTGAACAGCGTCATCGTCACGGTCAGCACAGTGATCGCCGTGCTGTTCTTGGCCTCGCTGGCCGCGTTCGCGCTGAGCCGCTATCGCGTCCCGTTCGGTCGGGCCATCTTGTTGATCATGCTTGCCGGCAACCTGCTGCCGCCGCAGATCCTGCTCATCCCGGTGGCCAAGATCTGCGAGATGATCGGCATCTACGACACCCTGCTGGCGCTCAGCGTGGTGCAAGTCGG
>DASTGF010000176.1:0-3690 GCA_035719255.1 Microlunatus sp.
ACGACCTCACCGCGGATGTCGTAGCCGTAGCGGATGTTCACGTTGGTCTCGATGTCGACCAGGGCGCCGCCGGCCATCTCCAACAGGATGAACAGTGGATCCTCCAGTTCCCCGCCGAGGCTGTTCCTGCGCGGCTTGAACACCCGGGCACCGACGATCTCGTCGTCGAGAAGCCATCGCGCGATGTCGATGTCATGGACGGCGGTGTCGGTGATGGCCATCTCCCGGGTGTAGTGACCGGGCACGCCGGGATTGCGGTGGGTCGAGTGCAGCATGGTCGGGGTACCGATGTCACCGGACTCGATGACCGCCTTCAGGCCGCGGTAGCCGGCGTCGTACCGGCGCATGTACCCGACCTGCACCAGTCGCCGCCCGAACGCGACCTCGGCGTCGATGATCCGTCGGCACGCCTCCTGCGTGGTCGCGAGGGGCTTCTCGCAGAACACCGGCTTGCCGGCGGCGATCGCGGCCAGCACGTACTCCTCATGGGTGGGACCCCACGAGCAGACGACGACGGCATCGACTCCGGCGTCGTCGATCAGCTCCGCTCCGGTGGCGTGCGCGGTCGCGCCGCCGGGCACCGCGGCGGCGACCCTCTTGGCCTCGTCCAGGTTGACGTCGGTCACCGCGGTGACCGCGGCGCCGGCGAGCACGGTAGTCAGCCTGCGGATGTGGTCCTTGCCGATCATCCCGACACCGATCACACCGATATTGACAGTCACGGGGTTGGGTTCCTTCCTCGGAAACAGCAGGGACATCGGAAACCAGGAAGCGCCGGATGCGTTGACAAAGCAACGCATCCAGCGCTTCTTGGACTACCTCGGGGCCGCGATCACAGCGTCAGCGTTGGGTGGACTGCAGCTCGTGGCTCAGCTCGGCAAGTTCGCGGCCACCGGCCATCTCGGCGGTGAGCTCTTCCAGGGTGACCTCGTTGCGGTGCTTGTCCAGGACCCGCTGGCCGAGCTTGAGGATGATGAAGTGGTTCCCGACGAGGTAGGCGTGGTGCGGGTTGTGGGTGATGAACACGACCCCCAGACCGGCGTCGCGGGCGGCCGCGGTGTACTTCAGGACCACACCGGACTGCTTGACGCCCAGGGCGGCGGTCGGTTCGTCCAGGATCAGCACCCGGGCGCCGAAGTACACGGCCCGGGCGATGGCCACACATTGCCGTTGACCGCCGGACAGGGTGCCGATCGGCTGGTTGATGTCCTTGACCGTGATGCCCATCTTGCGCAGTTCGGTGTCGGCGATCTCGCGCATCTCGTTGATCTTCATCGGGGCCAGCGGCCAGTTCCCGACCCGCAGCTCGGAGCCGAGGAAGAAGTTGCGCCACACCTCCATCAGCCCGACCACGGCCAGGTCCTGGTACACGGTGGCGATGCCGTGGTCCAGCGCCTCCCGGGGGGAGCCGAATTTGACCTCCTGCCCGTCGACCTTCAACGTGCCCTCGGAGTGCGGGTGCAGCCCGGACATGATCTTGATCAGGGTGGACTTGCCGGCGCCGTTGTCGCCGAGCACGCAGGTCACCTCACCCGCGTTGACCTCCAGGTTGATGCCCTTCAGGGCGCGGATCGCCCCGTAGGCCTTGCCCACGTCTTTCATCTGGATCAGCGGTTCACCCTTGCTCAGCGTCGGGTCCGCGTGGTCCTGCAGCGTGTCGGTCATGGTGTCAGGCCTTCCGGGTGCTGGCGAGCTTCTTGACGTACAGGTTCACCGCGACCGCGAGCAGCAGCATGACCCCCAGGAATGCCTTGAACCAGTTCGGGTCCCAGCCGGCGTAGACGATGCCCTGGGTGACCATGCCGAAGATGAACGCGCCGATCGCGGTGCCGATCGCGGAGCCGAACCCGCCGGTGAGCAGGGTGCCGCCGACGACCGCGGCGATGATGTAGATGAATTCCTGGCCGACGCCCTGCCCGGCCTGCAACGTGGAGAACGCGAACAGCAGGTGCATGCCGTAGAACCAGGTCAGGAACCCGACGCCCATGAACATGCCGATCTTGACCCGGTTCACCGGCACGCCGACCGCCCGGGCGGAGGCGGCGTTCCCGCCGACCGCGAAGATCCAGTTGCCGATCCGGGAGCGGGTCAACATCCATTGCGCGACGGCCACGAACAGGATCCACCAGATGACGGTGATCTTGATGCCGACACTGCCGATGGTGATGGTCGAGGCGAAGATTCGCTGCAGGGTCGAGAAGCCGTCCATGTTGGAGATGTTCGGGGTGGCGACCGAACCGGTGAGCAGCTTGGTCACGCCCAGGTTCAGGCCCTGCAGGATGAAGAACGTGCCCAGCGTGATCAGGAACGAGGGAATCCCGGTGCGTTGCACCAGGTATCCGTTGATGAAGCCGACGAACTGGCCCAGGATCAGCGCGGCGATCACCCCGATCCACAGGTTGAGGTTCAGGTAGTAGCAGATCAGGGCGGCGGTCAGCCCGTAGGTGGTCGAGGCGACGCCGGCGGACAGGTCGAACTCCCCGCCGATCATCAGCACACCGACCGCGACCGCGACGATGCCCACGACCGACGATGCGTACAGCACGGTGGACAGCGACTCCAGCGACCGGAACGGCGGAGCCACGATGAAGAAGAAGACGTAGATCACGACCGCGGCCAGGAAGGCGCCGATCTCCGGCCGACCCAGAGCTCGGGTCATCAACGACGGAGTCGTCCTGGCCGGTGTGGCGGCACCGCCGGATGGGGCTGGCGGCGAAGATTTCACAGATTGACTCATGACAACTCCCTCATTGGAGTGCCCGGGCCGGGGCGCCGAGCGCCCCGGCCCGGGCGGGACATCAGCGGGTGCCGTTCTGGGCGTAGGTCAGAATGGCGTCGATGTTGTTCTCATCGACGATGGACGGACCGGTCAGGACCGGCAGGCCGCCGCCGAGAACGTTGCGGTTGGTCAGGTACAGCCACAGCGAGTCGACGGCCTCGTAGCCCTGCAGGTACGGCTGCTGGTCGACCGAGAAGAGAATCTGGCCGTCCTTGATCGCCTTGGCCGCGTCGGCGTTGAGGTCGAAGGTGACGATCTTGGCTTTGCTGTTGGCCCCGGAGGCCGACTGCAGGGCGGCCAGCGCGACCGGTGCGCCCAGGGTGACCACATAGTCGATCGACGGGTCCTGCTGCAGCTTGGCCTGCATGGTCGCGGTCATGTCCGCCGTGTCGGCCCCGTTGACCTGCAAGTTTTCGGTGGCCGCCACCTTGGCCTTCACGCCGGCGCAGCGCGCTTCCAGGGCGACCGAACCCTGGGCCTGAATGACGCAGAGCGGGTGCTTGGCGCCCAGGGTGTTCAGCTTGTCACCGACGGTGGCACCGGCCAGGTTCTCGTCCGAGCCGAAGTACATCAGCGCGCCGAGTTCCTTCCACTGGTCGATGCCGGAGTTGAAGCCGACCAGGGGGATCCCGGCGGTGGTCGCCGCCTTGACCGCCGGCGCCAACGCGTCCGGGGTGACCAGCGTGCTGGCGATGCCGTCGACCTTGGAGTCCACCGCGTTCTGGATCAGCGTGGCCTGGGCCGAGGCCGTGGGGTCGTTCGAGTACTTCAGCTCGACATTGTCCTTGGCCGCGGCCGCCTCCGCGCCCTTGCGGATCTTGTCCCAGAACGTGTCACCCGGGGTCTCGTGGGTGACCATCGCGATGGTCAGTCGCGGGGTGTCGGCGACCGCGCCGCCCCCTCCGGCCGCC
>DASTGF010000177.1:0-2465 GCA_035719255.1 Microlunatus sp.
AAGGAGCGCAAGCTCGCGCTGGAGAGGCTCTGCCCTCACCTGGCCAAGCCGGTGCGTTTCCTCTATCCGTTGCGCCGGCCCGCGTTCGACCGCGCGTACGCGGGACTCGGCATCGGTGTCTACGACGTGATGGGCGCCGGCCGCGGCGTCCCCAGCCATCTGCGGCACCTCAGCCGGAAGAAGACGCTCGAGCTGTTCCCGTCGGCCGACCGTGACGCCTTGTACGGGTCGATCGCCTTCTACGAAGGCCAGGTCGACGACGCCCGGCACACCATGATGCTGGCTCGGACGGCGGCCGACTTCGGGGCCGCGGTGGCCAGCAGTGCCCGGGTCACCGGTTTCCTGCGCGACCAGGACCGGGTCACCGGGGTACAGGTCCGTGACCTGGAGACGGGTCGCGAGCTGGACGTCCGCGCCGATGTGGTCATCAACGCCTGCGGGGTCTGGATCGACGAGCTGCAGGCGATGATCGGCGGCCGCGGCGCCTTCCGGGTGCGCGCCTCGAAGGGCATCCACCTGGTCGTCCCTCGCAACCGGATCAACTCCTCCACCGGCCTGATCACCCGGACCGAGAAGAGCCTGCTGTTCATCATCCCGTGGGGCAGCACCACAGCCGGAACCGGCGGCTACTGGGTGATCGGCACCACCGACACCGACTGGAAGCTCGATCTGGCCCATCCGGCGGCCAGCGAGGCCGACATCGATTACGTCCTCGAGCATGCCAACGTGCTGCTGTCGGACAAGCTGACCCGCGAGGACGTGGTCGGCGTCTACGCGGGGCTGCGTCCGCTGCTGGCCGGCGAGTCCGACTCCACCTCGAAGCTGTCCCGCGAGCATGCCGTGGCCTCCCCCGTCCGGGGCCTGGTCGTGGTGGCCGGGGGCAAGTACACGACGTACCGGGTGATGGCCGCCGACGCCGTCGACGCCGCCGTTCACGGACTGAACCGGACGGTGCCGCCGTCGTGCACCGAGGACGTACCGCTGCTGGGGGCGGAGGGCTACCACGGTCTCTACAACAGCCGCACTCACCTGGCCGAGTCGCTCGGCATCAGCACCGGGCACGCGGAACGGCTGCTGGGCCGGTACGGGTCCTTGATCGCCGAGTTGGGGGCGATGATCGCCGACCGTCCCGAGCTCGCCGAGCCGTTGGACTCCGCACCCGGTTATCTGAAGGTCGAGGCGTTGTACGCGGCCACCCACGAGGGCGCACTGCACTTGGACGACATCCTGGCCCGGCGGACCAGGATCTCGATCGAGACCTGGGACCGCGGAGTCGCCGCGGCGGCCGAGGTGGCCGAACTGGTCGCACCGGCTCTCGGCTGGGACGCCGAGACGATCGCCCGCGAGGTGGAGCACTACCGCGCCCGGGTGGAAGCGGAGCGCGAGAGCCAGCACCAGCCCGACGACCTGTCCGCCGACGCCGCCCGGCTCGGCGCCCCCGACGTCCGGATGGGCCGCGCCGGCGCCTGACGCCAGCCACCCGCTCCCCTCCACCCCGCTCCCCTCCTCGGCAACTGTGCGGGAACGACAGCGACACGCCGATGAGAGTTGTCGTTACTGCACACTGCGCGGGTGAGGGGCCAGGGGAACCCGGAGCTCAGCGGAGCTTGAAGATCAGCGAGCGCTGCACGATGAAGTTCACCGTGGTGGCGACGCCTTGGGCGATGACGAACCCGATCAGTTGCACATACACCTGGCGCAGATGGTCCTCCAGCGCGGTGTAGAGCAGCGAGAACAGACCGACCTGCAGGGCGAACGTGACGGCGTAGAGCACCACCACGGCGACGAAGCGTCGGGTGGAGGGCGCGGCCCGGAAGGTCCAGCGCCGGTTGATCAGGTACGCGGTGGTGGTGCCCGCCACGAAGGAGAGCGCCTTGGCCGGGGTATGCCCCAGACCGAGATGCATCAGCAGCACCAGCAGCCCGAAGTCCACGATCGCCGACAGGCCGCCGGTGATCACGAACCGGATCAGCTGATCGCGCAGCGACAGCGGGCTCTCCAGCTCGTGCACCGGTAGCTCGACCGGCTGCGGCAGTTGCGGGGTGTGCTCAGTCATCGGCACCATCTTGGCGCCAGCGCGGTGGCCTGCGCTCGTTGAACGCCGCGATGCCTTCCCGCCGGTCGGCCGAGAAAGCGGCGCGCTCCCAGGCCAGGTTCTCCACCACCAGCGCGCTCTCCAGATCCAGATCACTGCCCCGCCGCAGCGCCTGCTTGGCGGCGCGGAGCGCCACCGGTGACCGTGCGGCGATCTCCACGGCCAGCTCGACGGCAGCCTCCCGTGCCGTCCCGGCGGGTACGAGCCGGTCGACGACGCCGAGCCGGTCCGCCTCCTCCGCGGACAGGTGGCGGCCGGTGAAGATCAGGTCCGCGGCCCGGTTCGAACCGACCCGGCGGACGAGCAGCTGGGTCCCACCGCCACCGGGCACCAGGCCGACCCCCGTCTCGGGCAGGCCGAGCACCGCCGC
>DASTGF010000178.1:0-3025 GCA_035719255.1 Microlunatus sp.
GGATGTCCTCGATGCTGCCCAGAAGGAACTCGACGTTCTCGATGCCGGCCTTGGCCCGGTTGGCCTCGGCGAGCTCGAGCATCTCCGGGGTCATGTCCAGGCCGTAGGCCCTGCCGTCGGGCGCGACCCGGCGCGCGGACAGGAGCACGTCGATGCCGCCGCCGGAGCCGAGGTCGAGAACGACGTCTCCGGGCTGCAGGTCGGCGAGCAGGGTCGGGTTGCCGCAGCCCAGCGACGCGATCAGCGCCTCTTCGGGAAGGACCTCGCGGTCGGTCCCGGCGTACTGGGACTGGCCGAATGCGTCGAGCGCCTCCGTGGTGGAGCCGCAGCAGGAGGAGCTGGAGGGCGACGGGCCGGAGCACGAGGAGGTGCCGGCGAGCGTGACCGTCAGCGCGGCGGCGGCATAGTGCTCGCGGATGGCGTCGCGGAGCTGCTCGGCGTCCCCCGTGCCCGTGGTGTCGGCGGGGTCGCGGACGTCGGTGGTGTCGGTGACGGGGCCCGAGCCGGCGTGCGATGCGGTGTTCGTGTGGGTGCTCATCTCGTGCTCCTCGGGCGTGTTGCTGGGGTGGTGCTCAGGATGGGGAAGGAGTGGGGCAGTCGTCGGCGCGGGCGAGCGCCGACAGCAGGGCGAGGGGTCCGGCGACGGCGTCGCAGCACAGCGAGTAGACGTTGCTGCGGCCCACGGGCGTCGCGGTGACGAGGCCGTTCTCGCGCAGGCTCTTCAGGTGGTGGCTGACCAGGGTCTGCGCCAGGCCGGTGGCGGCGGTGAGCTCGGTGACAGAGGAGTCGCGGTCGGCGACCGCGAGCAGGATGGTCAGCCGGTTCTCGTCCGAGAGCGCCTTGAGAACCGGGGCGATCCGGCGTGCCCGTTCAGCGGGGCGTGGGGTGGTGGTGGATCGTGCCATGAGAATCATATTTTCACCAACAGCAACTGGTTTCAACAGTTTCTGCTGTTGCATTGGCCACAGGCGGTCACTGCTGCGTCTCCGGCGCTCGGCGCAGTGGGACGTGAGGCGCGAAAGGAGAGCGCTCGACCGTTTCGAAGACCCGCAGGTCAGAGATACGCCGGACACGATCGACGAAGCAGGCTTGCACGCGCCGACGACCCGCCTTGCAGCCACGCCGGGTGTGCACGTGCGCCCAGGCCGTGGGACCCACGTCGAGGTGCGCCGCCCTCCGACATCGGGGAGGTCAGCGGATCGGGGCGAGGCGGCCGGGTGTGACTCGACGTCAGCGGACGCGAACCCGGAAGAGACGGGGGCTGACACCGGCTGTCACGTCCTTGTCCGCGCCGTTGTAGCGGAGCTTCAGCCAATAGGTTCCTTTGGCCGTGGAAGCCGGCGGGCTCCATCTCACCGTGCCGCGGCCGTGCACCGTGACCGCGACTCGTGGTCCGACAGGGGTCCCGTTGGCCAGCATGCGCAGCGTTCCGCTGTCGACGGGCACAGACAGCCCGGCAACTTGTACGCGGATCCGGAAGGACCGAGGACCTGCGGCGCGGAGGACCGATCTGTTCAAGGTCGCGGCGAACTGCGGTCGGTACTCCGGTCTCGGGGCGGGTGGGACGGCTGCTGGTGGGTTGCACTGGACCGCGCCCTGGCACGACCTGAGCTCGGTGTAGAGGCTGCGCATCTGGCCCAGGATCACGGCATAGCGCGGGTTGTCGACCAGATTCTCCTCCTGCCACTGGGAGCGGGTGGTGTCGTAGAGCTCCTCGCCGCCGTTCCAGTACCGCATGTAGGAGTAGCGACCCCAGGCGGCGCCCTGCCAGCCCCACTCATGGGCAGCGGAGTCCTTGCTGGTCACACCTTCGATCGGGAACGGTCGCGGTCTCGAGTCGTCGATCTTGGTGAGGATGGACTCCCCGTCGGTGAGGCGGCCCGGAGTGGCACCGGCCAGGTCGAGGATGGTGGAGGAGACGTCGACAGTAGTCACCGGGTAAGACGATGTGACCCCCTGCGGGAAGCCGGGGCCCGAGATGATCAGCGGCACCCTGAGTGACTCCTGGTATCCGAGGAACTTCGTCATGTGGTTGTGCTCACCGAGCATGATGCCGTTGTCCGAGGAGAAGACGAACACCGTGTTGTCGAACAGTCCGGCATCCTTCACCTTCTGGATGACAGCGGCCACGTGGTCGTCGACGGAGGCCAACGCGCGGATTCGCTGAAGGAACCTGGACTGTGCTGCCGCGGTTCTCGCGGTGACGGTGTCAGCCGGAGTCGTGGCCCGAGCCTCCACCGGGACGTCGCCGACGCGCTGGTCGAGGAAGGCGGCCGACCTGGTGGCCGGGTTGACCGCTGTACCGGCGTACAGGTTCGCGTACTTGGGTTCCGGGATTGCGAAGTGCAGGCTCTCTCCGACGTCGCCCTGAGCGCCGTGCGGCGCCAACAGCGAGTCGAACAGGAAGAACGGCCGGCCACCTCCGGAGAAGTCGTCGATGTAGCCGTCCATGATCTGGGTCTCGGCGCGGGTGATGTAGGAGCGGCCCTGGGCATCGAGACCGGTGTTGGTGTAGTCCAGGACGGTGGGCCGGTCGTGGCTCTCGAACTCGTAGCGGGTGTACTCGTAGATCCACTTGATGGTGGCGTCGAAGCGGTCCCAACCCGCGGGAGTCGAATGGCCCTCGCGCCAGTCCTCGTATCCGTTGAGGTACTTGCCGACATATGCGGTCCGGTACCCGGCGTTCTGCAGCCACACCCCGATGTTGTTGTCCGGGTCCTTCAACGACTGCATCCCACCCCAGGCCCCGGTGTTGGAGTGCGTCCCGTTGTTGTGGGTGTACTCGGCGGTGACAAGCTCTGCCCGAGCGGGGCAGCACAGCGGGTTCGGTGAGAACGACTGGAGGAACGTGACCCCGGACCCGCCGAGCAGGCGGCAGGTCTTGGGCAGGTACCTCAGGTCATCGGCACGCATGTCGTCGGTCAGGAACAGCACGATGTCGGGCCGCTGAGCTGCTGGAGGATCGACCGCCGCTGATGACGCACCTACCCGGGAGACCGGGGTCGCGACGAGATGCCGGCCCACC
>DASTGF010000179.1:0-3253 GCA_035719255.1 Microlunatus sp.
AACATCCCGACGTGGTCTGCGCCATCCACCTCGGGCTCCTGGAGGGTGCGCTCACCCAACTCGGCAAACCACTCACCACGGTGCGCCTGGTGCCGTTCGTCAAACCCCACCTGTGCCTGGCGTACCTGACCCCCCAACCCAGACCTTCAGCAGCATCACCGACAACCTCCGCCATCGGGGCCTGAGCGATGACGGCAACCGGACAGGTCATCGGCGCGGCCACCGCGTTCATCTGGCTCGGGATGGTACTGGCTATTTCCTTCCTGGAGACACCCCTGAAATTCCGGGCCCCAGGGATCACGCTGCCACTCGGCCTGGGCATCGGCCGGCTCGTCTTCCGAGCCCTAAACGCCGCCGAAATCATTTTTTCGGCAGTGCTTCTCGCCGCCCTGGTGGCGTCCCGACCGACTGCTGCTAGTTGGGTCCTGCTCGGCGTCACCGGAGCATTCCTGGCCGCCCAGACCGGGCTGCTACGGCCACGTCTCGACAGACGCGCCGGACAGATCATCACCGGCCAGAGCCCACCCGCATCCCGGCTGCACCTCGCCTACGTCGCCCTCGAGGTCCTCAAGGTCGCCGCGCTGGTCACGCTCGGCACCCTGCTGATCACCAGCCCATGAAGAAAGTCGAGCATGACCTTCACAGAACCGACCTACAACCCTGGTTTGGGCGGTCGCCCCAGGTATGACGCAGCAGGCGTTCCCCGTGTGTGCTGACTCGAGAGAAGGTCTGCGCCACCTGCGCCCTTCACCGGGACCAGTGAGTCGACCCTGCCCAGACGCGGTGACCCCTGCCGACCGAACCAACCAAACGCGTGCCAGCCGGCCCATGCCGAGTCGTGCACGTTCCTGCGACACGAAAGAACCCACCGTCAGGAGGTCATTGCAAATGATCGACCAACACGCGGTGCAGGTGCGGCGCATCTACGACGAACCCCGCACCGACGACGGCACCCGCGTCCTCGTGGACCGGCTGTGGCCCCGCGGAATGTCCAAAGCCCGCGCACGACTGAACGAATGGTGCCGAACGGTGGCCCCGTCCACGGAGCTGCGGACCTGGTACCACCACGAACCGGAACGCTTCGAGGAGTTCACCCGCCGCTACCTTGACGAACTCGCCACCCCCGAACAAGCCGCAGCGCTCGCACACCTGCGTGACCTCGCCATCCACAACTCGCTGACATTGCTCACCGCAACCAAATCAACCGCCCTCAGCGAGGCAGCGGTTCTAGCGACCCTGTTGACATCTTCGGGAACCCGACCGTGATGACCAGCGGCCGGCAGGGCCGCCGCAATCGGTCCGCCAGTGGTCTCGCCGCTGCCCATGGACCACGCGACACCGACGTCGGCATCGCCCCGATCGATCACACCTACAAACACTCTTCGGTCGAAGATGTATCGGGTGCCGCCTGCAGCCGATCACCGGACGACCTCTGGTTCCGCGCGGGGATGGTGCACCGAGGCGCGCCGTTCGTGGGGGAGGCTCGGCAAGACCGAGGCCCTGGACGACTTCGACTCGCCGATGGAGATCTCAAGGATCCGGCCTTGGAAGTGCTCGATTCCACCAGGGTGTATCCAGGTCACGGCGACGACATCACCCCTTGGGCGGGAACGAGACAGCCCCTCGGAATAATCCGTCCATGGCTACTGAATGATCTCATTGACGCATCAATGCCGATGATCGCGAGAGAGCCTGGTCGACCGGTTGCGATGCAGCTAGCGGCGCTCGTTGGTGTAATCGTTCGCGGCGGGGTGGCCTGTACGGTCGTTCACAGCGGTGCCGTCCAGTACCAGTCAGACATCGGGTATGACAGCCCGGGGTCAGACGACCGAATCGCAAATGAATGGCTGCACTGTTTGAAGAGTATTTCCGATACGGGTGAGGAGCTACCATGCTTTCCGATCGATCCAGGCCCATCATCAAGGCAACCCTCGCTCCCGTCGCCGGCAACATCGACCAGATAGCGCGGCGCTTCTACGAGCACATGTTCGGTGCTCACCCGGATCTGCTCGATGGCACCTTCAACCGCGGCAACCAGGCCGAAGGCACCCAACAGGCGGCGTTGGCCGGTTCGGTTGCCACCTTCGCCGCGGCGCTGGTGAACACACCCGAGCAAGAACCGGAGCATCTGCTGTCTCGGATCGCCCACAAGCACGCGTCGCTGGGGATTCGACCCGATCAGTACCAGGTCGTCCACGACAATCTGTTTTGGGCCATCGCCGACGTCCTCGGTGACGCGGTCACCCCCGAGATCGCCGCCGCCTGGGACGAGGTTTACTGGCTGATGGCGTACGCGTTGATCAATCAGGAGCGCGGCCTGTACAGCGCCCGTGGGGTCCGCCCCGAGATTGTATGGCGGGACTGGGAGGTCGTGGAAAGGATCCCCGAGACCGACGACGTGGTCACGTTCCGGGTCAAGCGGATTGACGACCGGCTGGTCAAGACCTCGCTGCCGGGTCAGTACGTCACAGTCCGGATGCTCATGCCGGACGGAGTGCACCAGCCGCGGCAGTACAGCCTGACCCGCGCCGACGACGGCAAGCACCGGCAGTTCGCCGTCAAGCGGGTGCACGGCGGCGGCAAACCCGACGGGGAGGTGTCCAACCTGCTGTATCACTCGGTGGCGGTGGGCGACCGCGTCACCATGTCGCCGCCGTTCGGTGACGTGGTCCTGGACGACTCCGGCCGCCCGGTCGTCTTCGTCAGCGCCGGCATCGGCATCACCCCCATGGCCGGCATGCTGTCCCATCTTGTTGCCGCCGGGTCCGGTTTGAACGTCACCGTGCTGCATGCGGACGTCGACGAGGCGTCCTGGCCGCTGCGGCAGCAGATCCTGGCCGACATCCGCGCCCTGCCCAACGGTTCGATCCACGTCTGGTTCGAACGCGGGCCCAACTGCAGCCTGCCCGTCGACGGCTTTCGTCAAGGCCTCATGGACCTGGCCGCTGTAAGCCTGGCCGAAAACGCCACCTATTACCTGTGCGGGCCGGTGCCGTTCATGCAGGCAGTGCGCAGCTCGCTGATCGACCGCGACGTCGCGGCCCACGACATCAAGTACGAGGTGTTCGGCCCGGACCTGTGGCAGGGCGACCTGGCCACCGAGCCGATACCAGGAGCCGCCACGAGATGACAAAACGTACCCGCCCCCGGCAGTGGCTGCGGCCCTGGACCGGCAGGAAGGTGCCCGTCGACCGTTGGTCCGATGCGGCTCAGTCCTGCATCAGGGTAGGGCTGTGAATGCTTTCCCACTGGT
>DASTGF010000180.1:0-3916 GCA_035719255.1 Microlunatus sp.
ATATGCCCAGAGGATCCCGTACAGGCTGAGCCCACGCTCGTCGATCAGGAACAACCCGATGACGGCGGCGACCGTCAACGAGCTGGCCAGCAGACCGGCGCGACCCACGCCGCGAGACGCGATGTCGGCGGGACGATCCACGGTCGTTGCGGCGATGACCGGCGCCCGATTGGCCAGCACCACCGACCGGAAGATGGTCAGCGTCACCACGACGAACGCGACGAGCAGGATCGGGGTGAACCCTCGCTGCTGCTCGTAGTTGGACTGGGCCAGGTCCGGCAGCCGCGCGTAGAGCCCGTGCCAGATCCCGCCGCCACCGTCGCTGGCGTTCCAGATGTCCGACCAGCGCGGGCTGAAGGCGACGACGTCGGTCCATCCCGGCTTGGGCAGCAGCCCCCGGCTGGGCAGGTAGACCCAAAGGACGCCGGCCCACAGCACCACGAACAGCACGCCGAGCACGGCTCCGGGGATCGAACGCAGGGTGCGCCACAGGTCACCGGCGACCTGGCGGCCCATCCGGACAATGCCCGCCCACGAACTGACCAGCATCAGCCCGAGGCCGAGGAAGCCGATCACGACGGAACCCAGCATCAGCGCGTACCAGGACGACAGAGCCAACAGCGGCGGAACCAGCACCACCAGCGCGACGCCGCGCCGGACGTGTCGTCGGCTGATCACGTCGTGCAGCCCGACAAAAATCCAGGACACCGATAGCAGCCCGAAGAGCTGGACGTGACCGAGGCCGACCAGCACGGGATACGAGGCAACCGACAGCACGACCATGGCGACCTGGGACCACCGGCTGTCCAGCAGTCGCCGGGCCAGGGCAGCGACGCCGAGCGCGCCGATCAGAAAGAATGTAATTCCCGCGACGACCCAGGAATTGATCTGATCGAACCCCAAAAGGCGACCGAGCGAATAGATCTGGCCCTGCACGAGGAACGCATCACTGGTGCCCAATGTGTTGGCGAGCGGGTAATAGTAGTGGAGATCACGTATGGCTTCCTGACCACTCCACACTCGATACCAGTGTTCGTGCAGAGCAATTGTCCACCGCGCGTCCCCGTCATTGCCCGGCAGCAGCCCGCCACGCAGCACGCCTCGGAACACCCAGACCGTGGCCAGCACCGCGGCCACGTCGGGCAGGTAACGCAGCGCGCGACGCCACAGCGGCGGGGTCGCCGAGACCGGACGGGCGTCGTCGGCGTCCGGGGCGTCGACAACACCCGTTGCCTGGTTCATGCAGTGCCCCGGTTCAGTAGGCGATCGGCTTGCGGACCCGTTCCCGGGCCAGGATGACCAGCGCCTCGACGCCGTCCTTCCAGGTCAGTTTCTTGCCGTCCTCGCGGCTGCGCGCCTTGTAGCTGATCGGCACCTCGTACGGCCGGACCCCGGAGCGCAGGATCTTGCCCGTGATTTCGGCCTCCATGCCGAATCCGGCGGACTTCACATCGAGCGCCCGGTACATATCGAGCGGGAGCAGCTTGAAGCAGGTCTCCAGGTCGCTGATGTACACGTTGAACAGCACATTCGCGGCCGTGGTGACGGCCCGGTTGCCCAGCACGTAGAGGTAGGAAAAGGCATTGTGGCTGCCGAAGGTGCGGGTGCCGTAGACCACGGTCGCCTCGTCCTGCAGGATCGGCTCCAGCAGCGACGGGATTTCCTCGGGCGCGTACTCCAGGTCCGCATCGCACATGATCACGTAATCACCGGTGGCCAACTCGGCGCCCTTGCGGATGGCCGAACCCTTGCCCCCGTTGGTCGGCTTGAGATGGATGTTCACCCGGGGGTCACCGGCCCACTGCGGGTACAGATCCTTGGTGCCGTCCGTGCTGCCGTCGTCGACGATGACCAATTCGATATCCACCGGATAATCGACATCGAGTACGCGCTTCACCGCTGATTCCAGCGTCGCGCGCTCGTTGTAGACAGGCATCAGAATCGAAAGCTTCATTGCGGCAGCATAACAACGCGTTTGCCGTGCTCAGGGCACGGAACCGTCGGTGTCGCGCGGAGTCACAGCCCACCATCACCACCCGTCCCACGAGGCACGGGAGGCGTCCGACACCTCGCGGATCGACGGAGGCGGGGGGTCGCACCGGGATAGAGTCCCCGGTCATGGTTGAGCGCAGGATTCTGGTCACCGGTGGCGCGGGCTTCATCGGCAGTCATCTGGTGGGGCGACTGCTGGAGCAGGGCCACCAGGTCCTGGTGGTGGACAACTACTACTCGGGCTCCCGCAGCAATCTGGCCGATCTGATCACCAACCCGAACCTGGAGATCATGCGGCACGACGTGACCTTCCCGCTGTACGTGGAGGTCGACGAGATCTACCATCTGGCCTGCCCGGCGTCACCGGTGTTCTACCAGCGTGACCCGGTCCAAACGACCAAGACATCGGTGATGGGGTCGATCAACATGCTCGGCCTGGCCAAGCGGACCAAGGCCAAGATCCTGCTGTCCTCCACCTCGGAGGTCTACGGGGACCCCGAGGTGCACCCGCAGGAGGAGTCGTACTGGGGCCACGTCAACCCGATCGGCATCCGCTCCTGCTACGACGAGGGCAAACGCTGCGCCGAGACCCTCTTCTTCGACTACCGCCGCCAGCACGACATGCCGATCAAGGTCGCCCGCATCTTCAACACCTACGGCCCGGGCATGCGACCCGACGACGGCCGGGTCGTGTCCAACTTCATCGTCTCGGCGCTGTCCGGCAAGCCCCTGACCATCTACGGCGACGGCACCCAGACCCGCTCGTTCTGCTACGTCGACGACCTGGTCGACGGACTGATGCGGCTCATGGCGACACCGCACGAGGTCACCGGGCCGATCAACATCGGCAACCCGCATGAGTTCACCATGAAGGAGCTGGCCGACCGGGTGATCGAACTGGTCGGCGATGACGTGGCCGTCGAGTATCACCCGTTGCCGTCCGACGATCCGACCCAGCGGCAGCCGAACATCACCCGGGCCAAGGAGGTCCTCGGCTGGCAGCCGACGGTCGAACTGGCAGAGGGACTGGCGTCGACGATCGACTTCTTCCGCAAGCAACTCCAGGCCGGGTGATCGCCGAACCGGCGCAGGCGAGCATCCTGGCGGCGACGGCCCGGCGACTCGCAGTCGGCGGGCTGTTCGCGGTGATCCTGATCGTTCTGTCGTTGGTCGCCGTGCTCCGCTTGTCGGCCGCCAACATCGCCGCGGACGCCGTCCTGCAGTCGGTCATGTCCGTACAGGATGTGCGATGGTTCTTCTGGGGCCAGAACCGTTTCGCCTCTGTCGTGCCCGCGCTGCTCAGTCCGATCGCCGATCCGGCGGTGAACCTCTTCGCCTGCCAGTTGGTCAATGCGCTGGCCTTCTACGGCCTGCTGCTGCTGCTGGCGGCGGTTACTGCGCCCATGGTCACCGATCGCCGTGGCTGGCGGCCGGCTCTGGTGGTGTTCCTGCTGTTCGCGGCTACCGCGCAGGTAGTCATTGAGCCGCTGCCGCTGTACTTCATGGCTCTGGACGCCCAGCCCTACGCCCTGTCCTGGTTGATGGGACTCGCCTCGTTCCTGCTCTGGCGGAAGGGGCCGTGGTGGGCGGCCGTGCTCGGCGGGGTGCTGGCCTGGCTTGCCATCGGGCTCAATCCTTCGGTGGTGCTGGGTGTGGGGGTGCTGGCCGTCGGGCAGATGGTCCGAAGCCGGCAGTGGGTCCGTTGGCCGGGTTTCGGGCTGCTGTGGCTGACCGGACTCGGCGCCTGGATCTACATCGCCGGGCGGTACCCGCCGGTGCCAGGACCGATTGCCTACGGCGACCCGGACTACTACGCGTTTCACCTCGACCTGTTCACCGGCGGCATGGGGCAGTCAGCCGGCGCGATACGCGACGCCTTCCGGCCGACCTCCACGGTGCTGCTCGCGGTGATCGCGGCGGCAAG
>DASTGF010000181.1:0-10473 GCA_035719255.1 Microlunatus sp.
ATCAACGGAGTGCTGGCGGCGACCCGGGCCGGCCTCGGGATCTGCGTGCTGGCCCAGAGCAGGGTGCCGCCCGGGCTGGCCAACCTGAGCGGCCGGTTCGACCTGCCCGTGCTGCCCGACGTCGAGCTCACCCTCGTCGCCAATCCGCGCTCGGCCCGCGAGCCGGTCGAGGCGTTGAGCTCGTCGATCCTCAACCTCAGGCTGACCCCGATGCAGCCCTGAGCCAGCCTGAGAGCGCTTGTCGACGGAATCGGCTTGGAGCCGGCTGTGCGCGGGACTACGCTTGGGCGGCTGCGGGACTCTGCCCGCACCGTGTCGGACATGGTCGCGCCAGCGACGACGATCAAGTGAGGGTAGTAGCAGTGCCGGTTGGCAAGGTGCGGTTCTACGACGCCGAAAAAGGCTTCGGCTTCCTGACCAAAGACGAGGGCGGGGACGTATATGTGCGGTCCAGCGCACTGCCGGCCGGGGTCACTTCGTTGAAGTCCGGCCAGAAGGTCGAGTTCGGTGTGGTCGAGGGCCGCAAGGGCGAGCAGGCGCTGTCGGTGCGGGTGCTGGAGACCCCGCCGTCGCTGTCCAAGGCGCACCGCAAGCCGACCGAGCAGATGACCGTGATCGTCGAGGATCTGATCAAGATGCTGGACGGCGTGGGGAACGGATACCGGCGCGGCCGCTACCCGGACGCCCGGACCTCCCAGAAGCTGGCCACGGTGCTCCGCGCCGTCGCCGACGAGCTCGAGCTCTGACCCGGCGCGAGCCCTGAGGAGACCGGTGCGGCCGGACTCCGATCCCCGACGACGGCTGCGAGGATGGATGCCATGGCGACGACGACGCGCACGCGTGCAGTGAAGCTGGACCAGATCTGCGCCGAGGCGGTCGAGCTCGCCCGCGAGGCGGCCGAGGAGGCCGCCGACGTGGTCGAGGTCGGTGATCACCTCGGAACGTACGCCGACGCCGAGCGGGTCGTCACCCATACCTTCGCTGCGGCCCACCCCGGCTACGCCGGTTGGCGCTGGTCGGTCACCCTGGTCCGCGCCTCCCGCGCCAAGGTCCCGACGGTCAACGAGGTGGTGCTGCTGCCCGGTACGGACTCCTTGCTGAGCCCCGCATGGGTGCCGTGGTCGGAGCGGGTCCAGGCCGGCGACGTCACGCCCGGTCTGCTGATGCCCTCACCGGACGACGATCCCCGGCTGGAGCCGGGTTTCACCGGCGGTGAGTCGGCGGCCGATCTGGAGCCGGCGGACGCGAATCTGGCCCGGATCGTGGTGGCCGAGCTGGGGCTCGGACGCGAGCGCGTGTTGACGGCGTATGGCCGCGACGAGGCCGCCGAGCGTTGGATCGGTTCCGACGGGGGGCCGGACAACCAGATGACCAAGCTCGCGCCCGGCGTCTGCGAGACCTGCGGGTTCTTCGTCCGGCTGCGCGGCGGGTTGGGCGATGAGTTCGGCGTCTGCGCCAACGTCTACTCCGCCTCCGACGGCCGGGTCGTCAGCGTGGACCACGGCTGCGGTGCGCACTCCGCCGTCGGCCCGCAGAACCAGGCCGAGGATCTGCCCCGCCCGGCGTGGGAGACCATCGAGTGGGAAGAGCCGATCTCGCTGTTCGACTGATCCGTCAGGATGGGGCCGTGGCGAAACGGTCCGAGCGCACTGGCCGGAGCGAGATCGACGAGGTCCGCTCCGAGGTGGCGACCTACGTCGCCGCGGGCGCCGACGAGTCGGTCCAGCAGGTGATCACCGCGGTCCACCGGCTGTCGCGCCGGTTGACCCAGTGGTACGACGTCCAGCTGGCCGACCACGGTCTGAGTGCGGGGGAGTGGGCTGTGCTCAGCGCGCTCGGACGGCTCAACGCCGACGCTGCGCTCACCCCGACCCAGCTCGCCGCGGAGGGCAACGTCGCGCCGTCGTCGATGACCCACCGGCTGGACCGAATGGTGGAGCGGGGACTGGTCACCCGGACAGCGGATCCGGCCAACCGGACCCGGGTCCTGGTCCGGCTCGCAGATGCTGGATGGCAGCGCTTCGCCACCGCCATCCGGGAGGCGAACGTTGTGGAGTCCGGCCTGCTCGCCGGTCTCGAGCCGGAACAGGTCCGCGCCCTGACCACGATGCTGGAGCAGATGATCCGCAATCTCGAGGCCGCCCAGCTCTGAAGGCTCAGCGCCTGCGACGCCGCCAGCAGTAGAGCAGACCCAGCAGGCCCAGGACGACTCCCGTCAGCGCCACCGCCAGCCACCACTGGTCATGCGCCGCGACGAGCCGGTCCCACGCCAACCACAGCCCGATCGACGCGAGGCAGAACGCGGCCGTGCCGACGCTGAGAACGACGATGCCATCCTCGTCCAGCGGGGCGATCGGCGCCTGAACGAAGAAGCCGTGGACCGTCGGCTCTAGTGCCGATGCCGGTGGCTGGGACTCCGGCGGGCCGGATTCCCGCGGCTGCGCCGGCTCTGATTCCCGCGGCTGCGCCGGCTCTGGCGCACCGGGCCGCTGGGAATCGGTCATGTAACAGACCATAGTCACCCGATCGAATCAGGTGAGGGATCCTTAGGATCGCCGCATGGTCACCAAGTCTCCCAAGGCGGCTCCGGCCCCGTCGCACGAGCAACAGATCTCCGGCTTCGACGCCTACTTCGGCATCACCGCGCGCGGCTCGACGATCGGACGGGAGATCCGCGGTGGTCTGGTCACCTTCTTCACGATGGCGTACATCATCGCGCTCAACCCGCTGATCATCGGCACCGCACCGGACGGTCAGGGCAACCTGATCGGCGGCGCGCCCTACCAAGACGCGCAAGGTGCGGTGATCGGCGCGAACGTCGACCACGCGATCACCATGGTCGCCGCCGCCACCGCCCTGGTCGCCGGGGTGATGACCATCCTGATGGGGGTGATCGGCCGCTTCCCGATCGGCATCGCGACCGGCCTGGGGCTGAATGCGCTGCTCGCCTTCAGCATCGCCCCACGGATGACCTGGCCGCAGGCCATGGGGCTGGTGGTGATCGAGGGCCTGCTGATCACGCTGCTGGTCTTCACCGGCTTCCGCACCGCGGTGTTCAGGGCGGTGCCGCGATCGTTGCGCGCCGGCATCTCGATCGGCATCGGCTTGTTCATCGCCTTCGTCGGCCTGTTCGACGGTGGGATCGTCCGCAAGCCGACCGGCACCCCGCCGGTCGAGCTGGGCATCAACGGCTCCTTGCTCGGCTGGCCGATGCTCGTCTTCGTCATCGGGTTGTTCCTGGTCGCGATCTTGTGGGCCAAGAAGGTCAAGGGCGCGATGCTGATCTCGATCGCCGCCACCACGGTCGTGGCGGTGCTCATCGAAGCCGTCGCTTCGATCGGGCCGAAGACGGCCGACAACGCCACCGGCTGGGCGCTGAACGTGCCCCAGGTCAGCCATCTCGTCGCCGTGCCCGACCTCAGCATCGTCGGCGACGTCAGCGTGTTCGGTGCCTTCGCAAGCTCGTTCGCCGGCGGGTTCAACCTGCACCTGTTCCTGCCGCTGGTGCTGCTGGTCTTCTCGCTGCTGCTCGCCGACTTCTTCGACACGATGGGCACGGTGGTAGCGGTCGGTGCCGAGGGCAACCTGCTCGATGAACGGGGGCACCCGCCGCACCTCGGCGCGATCCTGGCCGTGGACTCGGTGGCCGCGGCGGCCGGCGGACTGGGCTCAGTGTCGTCCAACACTTCCTACATCGAGTCGGCGGCCGGTGTGGGCGAGGGGGCCCGGACCGGTTTGGCGTCGGTCGTCACCGGGGCCGGCTTTCTGCTGGCGATGTTCTTCGCGCCGCTGGTCAACGTCGTGCCGTCCGAGGCCGCAACTCCCGCGCTGGTCTTCGTCGGCTTCTTGATGATGAGCCAGGTGACCAAGGTCAACTGGGACGACATCGAGGACGGGCTGCCGGCGTTCTTGACCATGGCGCTGATGCCGTTCACGTTCTCCATCACCATCGGCATCGGCGCCGGATTCATCATGTACGTGGTCCTGAAGCTGGTCCGCGGCAAGGCCCGGGTCGTGCACCCCCTGATGTGGGTGGTCGCGGGCCTGTTCGTCGTCTACTTCGTGCAGGGCGTGCTGACCAAGCTCGTCAGCTGAGCTCGCGGCGCACGTACGAGACCTGATGGCGGGGTTCATGCCGGGACTACCCCGGCATGAACCCGCCATCAGCTGCCCGAGATACTTAGCAGTTGTATTTAGCAATGCGAAATATTATGCTGGTGCCATGATGACGCACGACTTGACGAGTACGCCCGGGCTGGCGAGCGCACTGCGCACGACCACGCTCCGGCTCGCGCGTCGGCTGCGTCAGATGCGCGCCGACGACCTGGAACTGACCGGCAGCCAGCTGTCCGCGATGGGCAGCCTGCTCAACCACGGTGACCAGCTGATGGGGGAGCTCGCCGCCCTCGAGCGGGTCCAGCCGCCGTCGATGACCCGGATCGTGAACGGTCTGGTCGACCGGGGTCTGGTGGCCCGGATGCCATCGGAGACCGATCGCCGCCAGTGTGTCGTGACGCTGACCGACTCGGGCCGGGAGGTCCTGCTCGCCAACCGGCGCCGGCGCGACGAGTGGCTCGCCCAGCAGATCGAGCAGATGGACGAGGAGGACCGCGCGGTGCTCCGCCGCGCGGTGCTGATCCTCGATCGGGTGCACAGCGCGTGAGTCTCGACGCCCCTCGCCTCGCCCCCAACCCCGACTCCACCAACCCCGACTCGACCAGCCCCGACTCGACCAGCCCCGACTCGACCAGGCACGATCCCACCCACCCGACCGAGCCCACCGGCGCAACCGACCCCGCCCGCCCGAACAACCAGACCGAGTTCTCGGCAGCCGCATCGTCCGGCGTGGCGCCGCACTCCCGGCTGCCGCGGATGTTCGCCGCCCTCAGCGTGCCGAACTACCGGATCTGGATGGCCGGCGCCTTCGTCTCCAACATCGGCACCTGGATGCAGCGCGTCGCCCAGGACTGGTTCGTGCTCGAGCTGACCCACGGCTCCGGTGTCGCGGTGGGCATCACCACCGCCCTGCAGTTCCTCCCCATGCTGCTCCTCTCGCCGGTGGGCGGCCTGGTCGCCGACCGGTTCGCCAAGCGCTCCGTGCTCAAGGTGACGCAGCTGTGGCTGGCCGCCTGCGCGGCCCTGCTCGGGGTGCTCGCCGTCACGGGCGTGGCGCAGACCTGGCAGGTGTACGTGTGTGCGTTCCTGTTCGGCGTCGGTACGGCCTTCGACAACCCGGCGCGGCAGAGCTTCGTCTCCGAGGTGGTCGGCGGGCCCTTGCTGCCGAACGCCATCGCGCTGAACTCGGCCACCTTCCACGGCGCCCGGATCATCGGCCCGGCGGTCGCCGGCCTGGTCATCGCCGCGTTCGGGTCGGGCTGGGCGATCTTGTCCAACTCGGTCACCTACGCCGCGTTCATCGTCGCCCTGATCTGTATGAACCCCGCCCTGCTGCAGCCACCACCGCTGATCCGCAAGGCGAAGCGGCAGATCCGTCAGGCGGTCAGCTATGTCCGCGGCCGGCCCGACGTCCTGCTGGTCCTCCTGGTCGCCTTCAGCGTCGGCACCTTCGGCATGAACTTCCAGCTGACCTCGGCCCTGATGGCCCAGCAGGAGTTCCACCGCGGCCCGGAGCAGTACGGCATCCTCGGCACGTTCATGGCCGTCGGGTCGCTGGCCGGTGCCCTGATCGCCGCGCGGCGGACCTCCGCGCCGTCGGGACGCTATGTGGTCGTGGTCGCAATGATCTTCGGCGCGCTGGAGATCGCTTCCGGGCTGATGCCGACGTACTGGGCGTTCGCCGCATCCCTGCCGGCCTTGGGCCTGGCGACACTGCTGACCCTGACCGCGTCCAACGCCTCGGTGCAGATGGGTGTCGACCCGGCACTGCGCGGACGGGTGATGGCGCTCTACGCCATGGTGTTGATGGGTGGCACCCCGGTCGGTGCCCCGGTGATCGGCTGGATCGGCCAGACCTTCGGTCCGCGCTGGACCCTGCTCGGCGGCGGTGCGCTGACCCTCGTCGGCGTGTCGCTGGCCGCGCTCTGGCTGCTCCCCCGGGTCACGACGCCCCCGGCCGCCCCGGTCCCGGCCTCCGTCCAGGAGGCGCGGGCCTGAGGCTCACCGGGTCGTGGGGCGAGTGGTCGAGCCGCCGCGGGCTCGACGTCGGTGGAGGTCAGTCCTCGCCGAAGGCGTGCCGGAGCTTGGTCTCCTCGTCCTCGGAGAGGTCGGTGTAGATCAACTCCATGTCGGTGCCGATGAACCGCTGCCGGACCCGGTCCTCGACCGCGCCCGAGGTCAGTAGGAACAGCGCCGAGGTGCCGGGCGTGACCGACGCCTTGACCTTCTTGATGAAGTCGTCGTCGATGCCCACGTCGCGGAGCGCGCCCGCCGCGGCACCGCCCGCTGCGCCGATCGCCAGCCCCAGGAACGGGATGAAGAAGAGCAGGCCGAACAGGAAGCCCCAGAAGGCGCCGCCGAGCGAGTACGGGCCGACGAACTCCTGCAACTGATGGGTCTTGGGCTTCTTCTGACCCTCCGGCCACTCCACGTACGCAGCGTCCTGCAACACGATCAGGCCCTCGTTGTTGAGGTCCTTCACGGTCCGCAGCGCTTGCGACGCGCCATCGGGCTTTTCGAACTTCCAGACGGTCAGGGTCGCCACAACTGCTCCTTCGTCGACGAGGTGGTCACTCGATCGTGGCACCGCGGCACTGCGGGCGTCACCGGCTGGAACGACGGTTCACCCCGGGCGGGTGAGGCCCGCGAGCTAGCCTCGCAGCACGCCCGCGCGGTCGGCGCGGCCGAGGGTGAGGAGCCAGACCGTGAATGCACCGATCGTCACCGTCCGCGGGGAGGCGACCCGCGAGGTCGACCCCGATCTGGCGACCCTGACGGCGACCGTGCACGCGTCGGGCCCGAGTAGTGAGGCCGTGAACGGGCGGCTGGCCCGTGGCAGCGCCACGCTGGCGGAGGTGGCAGCCCGGTTCGATGATGCTCTGGAGCGCTCGGGCGGGTCCCGGATGACGGTGCATCCGGTCTTCGATCGTCGGCACGCGACCAAGATCACCGGGTATCGGGGATCGTTCAGCAACCAACTGGTGGTCCGCGACTTCGCCGTCCTGTCCGACCTCGTGCTGGCCCTCGGTGCGGTCTCGGACGCCCAGGTCTTTGGGCCGTGGTGGTCGCTGCGACCGGAGAACGAGGCCTACCGGGAGGTCCGGATCGAGGCGATCGCCGACGCGCGTCGGCGGGCCGAGGACTATGCCTCGGCCTTCGGGGCGCGCCTCGACGGGCTGGTGGAGGTGTCGGATCTGACCGAGAGCTTCGCCCCGCCGATGGCTCGCGCGTTCGCGATAGGGGCGATGGCCAAGGATGCCGGCGAGCCCGCCTTCGACTTCCAGCCGGCCGTCCAGACGGTGTCCGGGCAGGTGACCGTCCGGTTCACGATCACCTCTCCGCTTCTCGGAGGGTGACCGCCGTCTCAGTGCGGTAACAATCAGCCGCTAGATTCCAGGACATGTTTGCCAAGGTGTTGGTGGCCAACCGGGGTGAGATCGCCGTTCGTGCCTTCCGTGCTGCGTACGAGCTCGGCGCGCAGACCGTCGCGATCTATCCGTACGAGGACCGCAACGCCGTCCACCGGATCAAGGCCGACGAGGCGTACGAGATCGGGGAGCGGGGCCACCCGGTCCGCGCGTACCTCGACGTGCAGGGCATCGTGCGCGCCGCCGTGCGCTGTGGTGCGGACGCGATCTATCCGGGCTACGGGTTTCTCAGCGAGAACCCCGAGCTGGCGCAGGCCTGCATCGACGCCGGAATCACCTTCATCGGGCCGCCGCCGGACGTCCTGGAGCTCGCGGGCAACAAGGTCCGGGCACTGGCGGCCGCCAAGGCGGCCGGCATCCCGACTCTGAAGTCGACGCCGCCGTCGAAGGACGTCGACGTGCTCGTCGCCGGAGCGGCGGAGATCGGCTTCCCGGTTTTCGTCAAGGCCGTCGCAGGCGGTGGTGGTCGCGGCATGCGCCGGGTGGACACTCCCGAGGCGCTGCCGGAGTCACTGCAGGCCGCTATGCGCGAGGCCGAGGGTGCCTTCGGTGACCCGACGGTGTTCATCGAGCAGGCGGTCGGTCGCCCGCGGCACATCGAGGTGCAGATCCTGGCCGACAACCAGGGAAACGTCATGCACCTGTTCGAGCGCGACTGCTCGATCCAGCGGCGGCACCAGAAGGTGATCGAGATCGCGCCGGCCCCGCACATCGCCCCGGAACTGCGCGAGGCGCTGTGCCGCGACGCGGTGGCGTTCGCGCGCTCGATCAACTACTCCTGCGCCGGCACCGTGGAGTTCCTGGTCGAGACGGAGGGACCCCGGGCCGGCCAGCACGTCTTCATCGAGATGAACCCCCGGATCCAGGTCGAGCACACGGTGACCGAGGAGATCACCGATGTGGACCTGGTGCAGTCGCAGATGCTGATCGCCTCGGGCTCCTCCCTGGCCGACCTGGGTCTGTCGCAGGACGCGGTACGGATCAACGGTGCCGCGTTGCAGTGCCGGATCACCACCGAAGACCCGGCCAACGGCTTCCGACCCGATACCGGCACGATCACCGCCTATCGGTCGGCTGCGGGAGCGGGCGTCCGGCTGGACGGTGGCACGGTCGACACGGGTGTGGAGATCAGCGCCCACTTCGACTCGATGCTGGTCAAGCTGACCTGTCGCGGACGGACCTTCGAGGCAGCGGTGGCGCGCTCCAAGCGGGCGTTGGCCGAGTTCCGGATCCGCGGGGTGAGCACGAACATCCCGTTCCTCCAGGCCGTGCTGGACGATCCCGACTTCATCGCCGGTGACGTCTCCACCGCCTTCATCGAACAGCGCCCTCAGCTGCTCACCACCCACGCCCCGGCCGACCGCGGAACCCGGCTGCTGCGCTGGCTGGCCGAGGTCACCGTCAACCAGCCGCACGGCAAGGCGCCGACCCTGCTCGACCCCAAGGCCAAGCTGCCCGCCGGGATCGATCTCGGCCAGCCGTCGCCGTCCGGCTCGCGCCAGCGGCTGCTCGAGCTGGGACCGGAGGGCTTCGCCGCCGACCTGCGGGCCCGCCAGCATGTCGAGGTCACCGACACGACGTTCCGCGATGCCCATCAGTCGCTGCTGGCCACGCGGGTCCGGACCAAGGACCTGCTCCGCGTGGCCCCGTACGTCGGTCGGATGACCCCCGAGTTGCTCAGCGTGGAGTGCTGGGGCGGGGCGACGTACGACGTAGCGCTGCGGTTCCTCAACGAGGACCCGTGGGAGCGTTTGGACGCGCTGCGCTACAACATGCCGGGGTTGTGTCTGCAGATGCTGCTGCGCGGACGGAACACCGTCGGCTACACCCCGTACCCGACCAAGGTGACCACCTCGTTCGTCGACGAGGCGGCGCGGACGGGCATCGACATCTTCCGGATCTTCGACGCGCTGAACGACATCGAGCAGATGCGTCCCGCGATCGAGGCGGTCCGCGAGACCGGCACCACGATCGCCGAGGTGGCGCTGTGCTACACCGCCGACCTCAACGACCCGGGTGAGAAGCTCTACACCCTCGACTACTATCTGGGGCTGGCCGAGGAGATCGTCGAAGCTGGCGCACATATCCTGGCGATCAAGGACATGGCCGGTCTGCTCCGCCCGCCGGCCGCGCACAAGCTGGTATCGGCGCTGCGCGAGCGGTTCGACCTGCCCGTCCATCTGCACACCCACGACACCGCGGGCGGCCAGACGGCCACCCTGATGGCCGCCGTGGACGCCGGCGTGGACGCGGTCGATGTGGCGTCGGCGCCGATGGCGGCGACCACCTCCCAGCCGCCGGCGTCGGCGCTCGTGGCCGCGCTGGCCAACACCGAGCGGGCCACCAACCTCGACCTGCGGGCGGTGATGGACCTCGAGCCTTACTGGGAGGCCGTGCGCAAGGTCTATGCGCCGTTCGAGTCCGGCCTGCCCTCGCCGACCGGCCGCGTGTACGACCACGAGATCCCCGGTGGTCAGCTGTCCAATCTGCGTCAGCAGGCCATCGCGCTCGGACTCGGGGAGAAGTTCGAGGCGATCGAGGCCATGTACGCAGCGGCGTCGCGGATCCTCGGTCGGCCGACCAAGGTGACGCCGTCGTCGAAGGTGGTCGGTGATCTCGCGCTGCAGCTCGTCGCGGTCGGTGCCGACCCCGAGGACTTCGCCGAGAATCCGCAGAACTACGACATCCCCGACTCGGTGATCGGCTTCCTGGGTGGCGAGCTCGGCGACCCGCCGGGTGGCTGGCCCGAACCCTTCCGGACCAAGGCGCTGCAGGGACGGACGGTGCGGCTGCGGGAGACCGAGCTGGCCGCGGAGGACTCGGCAGCGCTCGATGAGCCCGGACGGCCGCGCCAGGAGACGCTGAACCGGCTGCTGTTCCCCGGCCCGACCAAGGAGTTCAACGCGTCCCGCGAGGCGTACGGCCGGGT
>DASTGF010000182.1:0-3003 GCA_035719255.1 Microlunatus sp.
CGCGCAGCAGACTCCAGCTGACCGTCCGGAACACGGCGATGAGGCTGATGGGCCTGCCGAAGGTGGCCGACCTCGTGATGGGCAGAAGCTTCCGCGACACCGTGAAGCTCCCGACCTTCACCGCCGCCTGAGCGGATGGTCCGATCCCGATTCGCCAGGCTGCCCACCGGGCAGCAGCAGCTGATCCGGCAGGCCGCGGTGGACGAGTTCGCCGCCCGGGGATTTCACGACGCCTCCCTGAACCGAATCATCGAGGCAGCAGGCATCTCCAAAGGGTCGATGTACTACCACTTCGACGGCAAGGAGGACCTCTACGCCTATGTCGCGCGGGCCGAGCTCGAGCAGCTGTTCGCCCGCGTTGGCCCCGCCCCTGCGTTGCAGCAAGCAGACCCCGAGGTGTTCTGGGCGGCCCTGACCGACTACTACCTCCGGTTGATGACAGCCCTGACCGACGCCCCGCAACTAGCCGCGCTTCTCCGCGGCGGGTTCACTGCCTCGACGTCCGCGGTCCAGCGAGCACAACAGGAACTGGAGCGGCTAGTCCTGCCGTGGATTTACCGGACACTCGCCGCAGGGCAGCGGGTCCGAGCAGTCCGGAGCGACGTCCCGTCAACCCTGCTCATCGCGGTCATCCTCGGCATGGGCCAAGCCATGGACGTCTGGCTGATGACTCAGCAACCCACCCCGGACGACCTTCCCCGGCTGACCGACACCCTGATCGGCATGATCCGAGGGGCCATTCAACCCACGCTGCCGAGCGTCCGGACGCCGCCGGCACACGAATCCGCCGCCGATCAAGCCAGCATCCCGGGCCTGACCCCCTCGGACCCGAGTGATGGGACGCTCGACTCAGTCGGTCACGCCTAACTGGACGGACCCGGCTTGTTCCGGTGGTCAGCGGTCCAGATTGGAGTGCTCGTCGTAGTGGCCGTCGTGCGGCGCGTGCCAATGTCCGTCGTGCAGGTAGTCGAGATGGTCCTCGTGGGTCACGGCGCGATGGCCGCAGCCGTCACCGTGCACGTGGTCGTGCCGGTCAGGGTCGTGCGTTCGGTGCGTGTGGCTGGTCATGCTCATTCACTCCTTGCCCGGCACCTGATCGACGTGGGGACCGGCTCGACGGCCGGCCCCGATGCTGCGGACCGTAGCGGCGACAACGATGCCGGAACAATCAGTGCCGGAAGACAATGCCGGAACCGGGTCCGTCGCCGTCGGTGCTCCGATGAGGCGGGTCACTTCGTGGGGCCCGGCGGGGCAGTACCGCACACATCGGACCGGTTCCGGCACACCGGTCTTCGAGCTGGATGCGTGGGTCAGATCGCGCAGCTCAAACCTCACGGGCTGACCGCATTCCGGACACGCCTCGAAGGGTTCCGGAAGATGCACGACATACACAGTGAGTGATCGTACTGACCCGCGTTGTGACCGGCGAGCCGCCGCGTGGCGAAGCGGAGCATGTCTGGCTCCTGGGGGCGATTCCTGGCCAGGTTCACTGCGCAGCCCGCTGCCACCTTGCTGCCGACCACCGACTGCCGCGAAACGTTTCCCCAGAGCACGCGCTCACGGCCCTTGACGGGGCGCCCCCATCAACGCGGCAGACCAAACGCGGCAGACCAAACGCGAACTGACAGTGTCCGCCTGGTCGGGCAACCCAAGGCTGCGAGCCGCGGCGGGTAGGAGTCGGTGGAGGTCAAGCCCCGGGTCGGTTGGTGGCGTCTCGTGGTGAGGGGGAAGGCTCGTCGAGCGCCCGCTCGATGTTGAGGTTCAAGCTCCCGCTGGAAGGAGCCCGCCTGCCCGCGATCCCGGCGGAACGTTGGGGCCCGTCCGGCGTGCCATCGGAAACGGCCCGGTGAGAGCGGACGGTGGGTATGGGGGGAACCATGGTGGGATGCCCGGACACGATGAGCAGGGAATGGCTGATCCGCCGCCGGCCCGGGCTGCGCACGCGGCCCACGATGCGCGTCGAGGCAAGCGGGGCGAGGCCAGGCTTCCCCCCGCGATCGCGGTGCTGGTCGCGATTGCGCTGTATGCGGCGCTACCGGAACCGCTGCTGGTGGGTCCACGGTTCCTGATTCCGGGCCTGGAACTGGTGCTGTTGGTGGTGTTGATCGCGACGAATCCGTGGCGGTTGACCCGGCAGACTCGGTGGTCCCGGGCAACCTCCCTGGTGCTGGCCGGGCTGGTGGTGTTGTCGAACCTGGTTACCTTGGTGTTGTTGGTGGTCGTTCTGGTCGGCGACCAGAACACGGCCGGCACGAGCCTGCTGGTGGCGGCGCTGCAGGTGTGGGCGACGAACGTGATCGCGTTCGGGTTGATCTACTGGGAGCTGGACCGGGGCGGTCCGGTCTCACGAACACAGAAGGCGCGCGCGGAATTGCCGCTGGCCGATTTCCGTTTCACCCAGGACGAAACCCAGGACACCGTGGTGGAGGTTTCCGCCGGTTCGAGCGTGAAGGCTGATTGGATCTCTACCTTCGTGGATTATCTGTATCTGTCCACGACGAATTCCAGCGCGTTCAGCCCGACCGACACGATGCCGTTGACGAGCCGCGCGAAAATCCTGATGGGAGTGCAGGCGACCGCGGCGTTGGTCACCTCTCTTCTGGTCATCGCCCGCGCGGTCGGCGTCTTGGGCGCAGGTGGGTGATCGGTGCGCCCCGCAGGCGGTCTGGCAGGCGGTCGACGGCGTCACGTTGCTCGAGCGGCGTGCCTTCGACAGCGTCGCCTGGTTCGGACAGCGGGTCCCGCTCAGAGCGATTTCGACCGGTCGACCGGTCGAATCGGATCGGTCGGGTCTCATTGAACGGCCGGGATTGTCGATTGGAGGTCGACTGCATGCCCGAATACCAGCGGGTCCCTGCGCCCCGGGACGGATCACGGGGAGGCGCTGAATCGTCACTTGGTGAGTGGGTGGAGCCGGTCGTGGGCGAGCGCGGCTCGGGCGGCGTTGGCGCCGCAGGCGCCGTGCACTCCGCCGCCGGGGTGTGCGGCGGCGGAGCCGAGATA
>DASTGF010000183.1:0-13570 GCA_035719255.1 Microlunatus sp.
GGTCAGGCGTCGCCGTGCCGGGTCCACGGTCTCGACGCCCGGGATGGCGTGGCGGGCGAGATAGCCGAAGGCCGAGTCGTGGTCGAAGGCCCCTCGGGCCGGCAGCTGGACGGCGCCGGATGGGGGTGGTGGAGCGGGGCCGGACTGACCGCTGCCGACGCCCAGCCCCTCAACCCGGCCAGACACCCGAGCTGCCGCGCCGGTGGCTCCCGACCAGATGGTCGTCCACCATCCCGATCGCCTGCATGAGCGCGTACATCGTGGTCGGGCCGACGAACCGGAACCCGTGGCGGCGCAGCGCCTTCGACAGCGCCAGGGACTCCGGCGAGGTGGTCTGTAGCTCGGCCGACGAGCGCGGTGCCGGGGTGCGGTCGGGCCGGAAGGACCAGATCAGCTCGACCAGGCCACCGCCGGCCCGTAACCCGACGGTCGCGGCGGCGTTGGCGATGGTCGCCTCGATCTTCGCCCGATTGCGCACGATGCCGGCGTCGCCGAGCAGCCGCTCGACGTCGGCGGGGCCGAAGCCGGCCACCGTGTCGGGGTCGAAGTCGGCGAACGCGACTCGGAACGCCGGCCGCTTGCGCAGGATCGTCGCCCAGGACAATCCGGACTGGAAGGCTTCGAGGCTGAGGCGCTCGAACAGGCCTCGCTCGTCGCGGATCGGCAAGCCCCACTCGGTGTCGTAGTACTCACGCAGCAACGGGTCGGTGGCCGCCCACACCGGACGGGCCAGCCCGTCTTCACCGATCACCAGATCGTTCACGGAAGCGACGCTAGCGACCGCCGCCGACATTCTCGGTGCCGTCGTCGACCAAGCCGGCCTCTCCAGGGTGAGGTCGACCCGTCCCGTCGCGAGCGCCTGACGCGCCCTGGCTTCCTCCGCCAGCCGTCGTCGATCATCGCTCCCGCCAGGCTCGATAGGGCTCGGGCAGGCACACGGCGCACGCTCGATAACCCGCGTCGATCGCGGTCTGGGCATCGGCGAAGAACACGCGGTGCTCGGCGTAGCCGCCGCGGGCCAGGGCCCGCGTGGCACTCGGACAGTCCATCCGGCCGTAGATCCGGGTACGGCGGTGGCCGCCGACCGATCCCGGTGACCCAGAGACGTACGTCCGACCGTCCGCCCCGACAAGGGTCCAGCTCACTGGCCGACGCTCGTGGTGTCGGCGCTCATGCGGCCGCTTCCAGCTCCAGCAGCGCAGCCTTGGCCGCGAGCCCACCGGCATACCCGCCGAGCGTGCCGTCGCTGCGCAGGACGCGATGACACGGCAGCACCACCGGCAGCGGATTCGTGGCGCACCCCGACCCGACGGCCCGGATCGCGCGCGGCCGGCCCAGCCGGGTCGCGACCTCGGCATAGGTCTCGGTGCGGCCGTACGGGATCGACGGCAGGTGATCCTGCACCTCGCGGCGGAACCCGCTGGACAGCGCTCGGTCCAGCGGCAGGTCGAAGCCGCGCCGGCGTCCGGCGAAGTACGCATCGAGTTGCCGCACGGCCTCGGCGAGCCGGTCCGGAGCCACCAGCACCCGGGGGCCGATCCGGTCGGCGATCGTCTGCAGGACCCGGTCGTGGTCCTCGCACTCGAAGGCGACCCGGACCAGGCCGCGCGGGGTCGCGGCCAGCAGCAGCCGGCCGACGGGGGAGTCGTAGAGCACGTAGCCGACGTCCAGCAGGTCCTGGTCGCCGGCGACCCGGGCAAGTCGCTCGTGCAGCCGGGCCAGTTCGGCGGCGCGGACTTCGACCGCGGCCAGACCGTGGTGAACAGCGGCATCGTCCAGCGGGACGGTCATCGTGGTGCTCCTGAGGCAAGGAATCGGGTGCGAAGGCGGGCGACGCCGTCCGCGGCGGCACGGCGAGCCGCTTCGGGGGTGCCGCCGAGCTGTTCGGCGACGAGTGCGTACGGCAGGCCGCCGAGATAGTGCAGGCTGACCGCCAGCCGCTGCTTGTCCGGCAGCGCGGCCACCGCCTCCCGGACCGCGTCGTGCGGTTCATCGGCGTCCGGTCCCGGCGCGACCGGCTCCCCGGCAAAGGTTCGGCCGGCAGGGGTTCGGCCGTCAGGGGTTCGACCCGCTGGGGTTCGGCCGGCGGGGTCGGGGTCGGCGACCGAAGCGCTCGGCACCGGGCGGCGCGCCCGGGCCCGGGTCTGGTCGATCGCTTTGTTGGTAGCGATCCGCACCAGCCAGGCCTCGGTGTTGGCCCCGGCTGGGAGATCGGGGTAGGCGCGCAGTGCAGCGAGGAACGTCTCCGACCAGGCGTCATCGGCGTCGGCGGCGGGCAGCAGCGAGCGGCACACGCGCAGCACGGTCGGCCCGTGCTGGGTGACCAGCTGCTCGAAGGGCGGCTTGCCGGGACCTCCGGCGCCGCGCGACCGGTTCAGAACAGCCTCGCGGCGGCCAGCTCGGCAGGCTCCTCCAGCTCCAGCAGGAACCGTTTGCGCGCCAGCCCGCCGCCGAACCCGGTCAGTGAGCCGTCACTACCGACGACGCGGTGGCAGGGGATCACCACCGGCAGCGGGTTGGCGCCGACCGCCTGGCCGACGGCCTGGGCCAGTCGCCGGTCGCCCAGCGCGGCGGCGACGTCGCCGTAACTGACCGTCGAGCCGTACGGGATGGTGCACAGCTGCGACCAGACCCGCATCCGGAACTCATCGCCCTGCGGCTGGAGCGGAAGATCGAACGCCTGCCGTTCGCCGGCGAAGTACTCCCTCAACTGGCGACGGGCCCGGACCAGTACGGGGTGCGCGTCGTCCACGGCCAGCTCGCGGTCACCGGAGAACCAGCGGCGACCGCCGCCGTCGGCGAACCGGACACCGACCAGCACATCGCCCTCCGCGATCAGGGTCAGGGGATCGATCGGGCTGGTGACCTCGCACCGCACCCGCTCCATCTCGGCCATCCTCATCTCAGGGCTCACGCAGCTCATATCCGGTAGACGCTCCGACGAGCCTGAACGTGAGGTTACGCCGAAGCTCCGACACCCCGGACGCCTTCCCGCGACTTGTCAGGTCGTGGGTGGGCCCGGGGCAGCGGTGAACCTGACAAGTCGGCCGGGGCGGGAAGGATGGCGGCCCGATCGGCGCTGCGCACTTCGTTCGCGATCACGCCGATTTGGGTGGCTGCGCATTGTGGCGTAATGTTGCCTGTCGGCCAACTCTGGCCGGCAGTAGTTCCAATTCCCGATCCAGATTGTGAGTACATGGCGAAGAAGGAAGGCGCACTCGAGCTCGAGGGCACCGTGGTCGAGGCTCTGCCCAACGCGATGTTCCGCGTTGAGCTGGCCAACGGACACAAAGTGCTTGCCACGATCAGTGGCAAGATGCGGCAGCACTACATCCGCATCCTTCCGGCAGACCGAGTCGTCGTCGAACTCTCCGCGTACGACCTGACCCGGGGCCGGATCGTCTACCGGCACAAGTAGTCATTCCCGCAAGAATCCACCACCGGTCGCGTCCGTTCGTGCTGCCCGCCAGCGCGGAGGGTGCGTGCCCGCAGAGTCAGAGAGTCGTTCGATGAAGGTTCAGCCGAGCGTCAAGAAGATCTGCGACAAGTGCAAGGTCATCCGCCGGCACGGTCGCGTGATGGTGATCTGCGAGAACCCGCGGCACAAGCAGCGGCAGGGCTGAGTCCCTCCGCACGCCCCACGGGACTCGTACGACCCATCCGTGGCCCTCGCACCCGAGGTCCACGAAACAACTCAACACACGTGTGATCGCACACCCGGAGCTCGCTCCGGGGCCACCCTCGGTCGGAGGCCGAGGCCCGGGAGACACGACCCAGTTCGTGTCGACAGGCACCCGGGACGCATCACGCGCCGACACCTCCGCGACGTGACTGCCTCGTGACGTGCCCTGCGCTGGTCGAAGGGCACGTCGGAGTCCGGTTCACGTCGACCACTCGAAAGGAACACCGCCTGTGGCACGTCTCATCGGCGTCGACCTCCCGCGCGACAAGCGTCTCGAGGTCGCCCTTACCTACATCTTCGGGATCGGCCGCACTCGCGCGCTCGAGACTCTCGAGGCCACCGGGCTCAGCGGGGACCTTCGTGTCCACCAGCTGAACGACGACCAGCTCGTCTCTCTGCGTGACTGGATCGAGGCCAACTACCAGACCGAAGGTGACCTCCGCCGCGAGGTCGCCGCGGACATCCGCCGCAAGGTCGAGATCGGCTCCTACCAGGGTCGCCGGCATCGCAGCGGTCTTCCGGTCCGTGGTCAGCGCACCCGGACCAACGCGCGCTCCCGCAAGGGCGCTCGCAAGCCCGTCGCCGGCAAGAAGAAGGTCCGCTGACGCGGACCGTGACCCGAGACACGTAGGAGAACACACAGACTCATGGCAACTGCAGGTCGCAGCGCCGGCGCCGCCAAGAAGGTGCGCCGCAAAGAGAAGAAGAACGTGGTGGCGGGCCAGGCCCACATCAAGTCCACGTTCAACAACACGATCATCACGATCACCGATCCGGGCGGAGCGGTGATCGCCTGGGCGTCCGCCGGCACCGTGGGCTTCAAGGGCTCCCGCAAGTCCACCCCGTACGCCGCGCAGATGGCCGCCGAGGCCGCCGGGCGTCGGGCCATGGAGCACGGCATGAAGCGTGTCGACGTCTTCGTCAAGGGCCCGGGTTCGGGCCGCGAGACCGCGATCCGTTCGCTCGGGGCCATCGGCCTCGAGGTCGGTGCGATCTCCGACGTCACCCCTGTCCCGCACAACGGCTGCCGCCCGCCCAAGCGGCGCCGGGTCTGAGCCGAGAGGAGTAAACGATGGCTCGCTATACCGGCCCACTGACCAAGAAGTCCCGTCGACTCGGCTCCGACCTCGTCGGGGGTGACAAGGCCTTCGAGCGCCGTCCCTACCCGCCGGGTGTCCACGGCAAGGGGCGCACCAAGGAGTCCGAGTACCTGCTGCAGATGCGGGAGAAGCAGAAGGCCCGCTTCAGCTACGGCGTGCTCGAGAAGCAGTTCCGCCGCTACTACGAGGAGGCCAACCGCCTCCAGGGCAAGACCGGTGACAACCTGCTCCAGATCCTGGAGTCGCGGCTGGACAACGTGGTGTATCGCTCCGGCTTCGCCCGGACCCGCCGCCAGGCCCGCCAGCTGGTGGTGCACGAGCACTTCACCGTCAACGGCCACAAGGTGAACATCCCGTCCTACCGGGTGAGCCCGCACGACGTGATCGAGGTCCGCGAGAAGTCCCGCGAGATGACCCCGTTCGTCATCGCCCGCGAGACCCACGGCGAGCGGGACGTGCCCGGCTGGATGGACGCGCTGCCCACCAAGATGCGCATCCTCATCCACCAGCTCCCGACCCGTCAGCAGATCGTCATCGACGTCCAGGAACAGCTGATCGTCGAGCTCTACTCCAAGTAGTGCCCTGAGCCTGTCGAAGGGCCAAGAAGCGCAACACCCAGCAAGCTCTTCGACAGGCTCGGCGCGCAGAGCTGTGCCCTGAGCTCGTCGAAGGGCACGGCACGCGTACGTCACCATGCACGACCCGCGCCCGTCGGATACGGGAGCGGTTCCGCATCGTCAAATAGCGGTCGATGCGGGGAAGGAAGAACACACCATGCTGATCGCGCAGCGTCCCAGTCTCACCGAGGAAGCAGTCGCCGAGAACCGGTCGCGCTTCGTCATCGAGCCGCTCGAGCCCGGCTTCGGCTACACGCTCGGCAACTCGCTCCGCCGTACGCTCCTGTCGTCCATCCCAGGCGCGGCGGTCACCAGCATCAAGATCGACGGCAACCTGCACGAGTTCTCCACCCTGGAAGGCGTCGTGGAGGACGTCACCGAGATCATCCTCAACCTCAAGGGTCTCGTGGTGTCCTCCGAGGAGGACGAGCCCGTCACCATGTATCTGCGCAAGGCGGGCCCCGGCGCAGTCACCGCGGCCGACATCGCCCCGCCGGCCGGGGTCGAGGTGCACAACCCCGACCTGCACCTCGCCACCCTGAACGAGTCCGGGCGGCTGGAGATGGAACTCGTGGTCGAGCGTGGCCGTGGTTATGTCTCCGCGGTGCAGAACAAGTCGGTCGATGCCGAGATCGGCCGCATCCCGGTCGACTCCATCTACTCGCCGGTGCTGAAGGTCACCTACAAGGTGGAGGCCACCCGCGTCGAGCAGCGCACCGACTTCGACAAGCTGATCCTCGACGTCGAGACCAAGCCGGCCATCCGTCCGGCCGACGCCGTCGCCTCGGCCGGCCGCACCCTGGTCGAGCTCTTCGGCCTGGCTCGTGAGCTGAACGTGGAGGCCGAGGGCATCGAGATCGGCCCGTCGCCGATCGACGAGCAGCTGGCCGCCGACCTGGCGCTTCCGGTGGAGGACCTGAACCTCACGGTGCGGTCCTACAACTGCCTCAAGCGTGAGGGCATCCACACCGTCTCCGAGCTGGTGTCCCGCAGCGAGCAGGACCTGCTCGACATCCGCAACTTCGGCTCCAAGTCGATCGACGAGGTCAAGCTGAAGCTGCACGAGATGGGTCTGTCGCTGAAGGACTCCGCACCCGGCTTCGATCCGCTGGCCGCGATCTCGCGCTACGACGACGCCGACGAGGACGAGGTCGACTACTCCGAGACCGAGCAGTACTGATCGAGCGAGGGGTTCGCCCCAGCCGCCGCGCCGAGGCCCGGTATCGTCCGGGCCTCGGCCGGTCCACCTAGCCACCACGAGCCACCAACAACGGAGAACACCGATGCCCACGCCCACCAAGGGGAACCGACTCGGCGGCAGCCCGTCGCACGAGCGCATCATCCTCGCCAACCTGGCCACCCAGCTGTTCGAGCACGGGCGGATCGTCACGACCGAGGCGAAGGCGAAGCGGCTCCGCCCGCTGGCGGAGAAGCTGATCACCAAGGCGAAGCGGGGTGACATCCACTCGCGGCGGCTGGTGCTGACCACGGTCAAGGACAAGGGCGTGGTGCACATCTTGTTCACCGAGATCGCGCCGACGTTCGCCGACCGCGACGGCGGTTACACCCGGATCACCAAGGTCGGTCCGCGCAAGGGCGACAACGCCCCGATGGCGCTGATCGAGCTGGTGACCGAGTCGGTCGCGGACTCCCAGAAGGCCAACGCCAAGACCGCTGCCCCGGCCCGCAAGGCCGCTCCGGCACCGGTCAAGGCCGCCGCGGCCGCTCCGGCCGCTGCGGTGACCGAGAAGCCCGCCGCGGACGAGCCCGCCGCCGAGCCGAGCGAAGCCCCGGCCGAGGAGCTGGTGGAGAAGACTGACGAGCTCGACGCCGAAGTCGCCGGGCAGGAGAAGCCGAGCGACGACAGCTCCGCCGAGGAAGCCGCGGCGAGCGACAAGGCCTGATCCGCCACCGCTGGCTGGCGGGTACTGCGCATCTTTCCACGCCCATCCGGTTTCGACCGGGTGGGCGTGGTCGCGTTCTGCACCGGGTGCGGGCGTCCTCCCCTGCTCCCCACGCGAGGTCAGGCAACCGCCAGCAGCTCGGCGGTGATCGCGCCGATGTCGGGTACGCCGACCAGTCCCATGGTGAGCTCCAGCTCGGCGACCACGTTCTCGATCACTTGCCGTACGCCGTCGGGGCCGGCGAGGGCGAGCCCGTACAGGTGCGGTCTGCCGAGCAGACAGGCGTCGGCCCCGAGCGCGAGGGCGACGAACACGTCGGCTCCCGTACGGATACCGCTGTCCATCAGCACGACGGGTCCCGGCCCGACCGCCCGCCGGACCTGGATCAGGGCGTCCAGAGCGGCGATCGACCGGTCCACTTGGCGTCCGCCGTGGTTTGAGACGATCAGGCCGTCGACGCCGAGGTCGAGCGCCCGGCGGGCGTCGTCGGGATGGAGGATGCCCTTCAGCAGGATCGGCAGGGTGGTACGCCGGTTCAGCGTCGCCAGGTGATCCCAGCACAGGCCGGGGTTGGAATACAGCTCCAGGAACGCCTCCACGCTCGCCCGCGGCACCGGTGAGCGCAGATTGGCCCAGGTGCGACCCGGGTGATTGCGGCTCATCGACAGCTTGGTCTTGATCGCCCCGATCGTGATCGGTCCGGTCGGGGCCTGGGCGGTCGACTCCGGCCCGGTCTGGCCGAGTCGCGCGGAGACGAGCTCGGCGAAGCGCGGATCGGACGTGTACTGGGCGATGCCCTCCCCGCGCGCGAACGGCAACGAGCCCAGATCGAGGTCCTGGGTGCGCCAGCCGAGCATCGTCGTGTCAAGCGTGACGACGAGGGCCCGCGCGCCGCAGTCCTGCGCTCGCCGGATCATCGAATCGACCAGGTCGTCGTCGACCGACCAGTAGAGCTGGTACCAGAACGGCACGTCGCCCATCGCGCGTGCGGTGTCCTCCATGGGGTCGCAACCCTGGCTGGACAGCACGTACGGTGTGCCGGCGGCGGACGCGCCGCGCGCGATCGCCACGTCGCTGTGCGGTGCCACCAGTGCTGCGGCGCCGATCGGCGCGAGCAGCAGCGGAGCCGGCAGGGGCGTCCCCAGCACGCTGGTGCGCAGGTCGCGGCTGGTCACGCCATGCAGCATCCGTGGCACGATCCGCCAGCGATCGAAGGCTGAGCGATTGTGGCGCATCGTCGCGCCCTGCCCGGCGCCCCCGGCGACGTACGCCCAGGCTCGCGCGGACATCGCCCGCCGTGCTGATCGTTCCAGCCGATCCGCGTCGGTCGGCACGCTCGGTCGGCGCCCGCGCGCACCGGCCCGATAGATCGCGTTCTGCCGGAGCCGCCCGGCGCCGGTGCTCGGACTCATGCACCGCAGCGTACGGGCGTGCGCAGACGGATGAGACGGTGGCGGGCCGGGGCACGGTCGCTACCTCGCCCGGGATCGACCCCACGCCTGGTTCCAGGTCCCAGCAGGTGCCGCGGGCCACTGGTGCTGGTCGCCGCACTCCGCCGTTCGGCTGGAACGGGGCGGGCAGCCGCCTCCGGCATCGGCCCCGGCTCAGGCAGACAGCAGGGGCCGGACCTCGCGACCGAGGAACTCCACCAGACCGATCAGGTCCGGCTCGTCCCGGGTCGGCTGGACCGCGATGCTGGTGATCCCGAGCCCGGCGAGGCGGCGCAGATCGGCCGCGATGGCGTCGGGGCCACCGGCTGACCCGATCCCCGCCGGCTTGCCCCAGAAGGGCGCCTCGGCGTCCACGCGTTCTCGTGCCCCGGGTCCCGTGGCCACGATCTGTGCGCCGACCACCTCGAGAGCCCCCGCATCGGGTTGGTGCGCCTCGCGCGATTCGCGCACCGTGGCGATCGCCGTCCGGATCTCATCGTCGGTCCGGGCGGCGCTGAGCAGGTAGAGGTCGCCGAGTTCGCCGGCGACGGCCAGCGATCGCGGGCCGTCGGCGCCGATGGCGATCGATGGCGGCGTCGAGGGCGCCCAGTCGAGTTGCACCCGATCGAGCCGGACATACCGCCCCTCGACCGTGACCTCCTCGCCGGCGAGCAGGCGCCGTAGGGCGATCACGTACTCCCGCAGCAGGGTGAGGGGTGACCCAGCCCGAGCGCCGACCTGAGCCATCCACTCCTGCACGCCGTGGCCGACCCCCGGGGTGAGCCGCCCCGGGAACAGCCGCTCGAGGGTGGCGATCTCCATCGCGGTCAGCGCGACATTGCGCAACGGTGTGGGCATCAGTCCGATGCCCACCCGCAGCCGTTTCGTCCAGGCCAGAGCCGCGGCGGCGGAGGCCGGCCCGCTCTGCTTGAAGCAGTCCTCCCACACCCACAGCTCGTCGAGCCCGCTCTCCTCTGCGGCCACGGCGAGCTCGCGCAGATGCTCGGGTGGGAGATACGGGACGTAGGTCATGCCGAGTCGCGGTCTCGTCGCTGAGGTCGATGCCATGGGTCAAGACTGCCGGACGGCTCGGACACTTCCTCGGCCTCATCGCGGGGCGTTCGGTGTGCGGCGTGCGGATGATCTTGATCATCGCGGGTCGAGGGTCGAACCAACGGCCCGCCGCGCGTTCTTCGTCAACGCGCCGTGCAGGGCGGGTAGCCTGGCGACGCGATCACGGGGACACCGTGATTGAACCCGCGCGCCCCCCGTCGAGATCAACCTGTCGAGGATCAACCTGTCGAGGATCAACGCCCGTGCCCGGTAACGAGTTCACCATCCTCTGCGTCTGCACGGCCAACATCTGCCGGTCACCCGTCGCGGCGAGCCTGCTGTCCGAACTGCTCGGGCCGGAGATCCGGGTCCGTTCCGCCGGGACGTACGCACGCCCCGGTGCGGCCATGGCCGAGCCGATGGCGCGACGGCTGCGCGCGCGGTCGGTGAGGAGCGCCGACTTCGCCGCGCGCCGGTTGACCGCAGCCGACCTGGCGTCGTCGGACCTCGTGCTGGGCATGACCAAGGGGCATCGGGCCGAAATCGTCGAGGTCCTCCCCGCGGCGGTCCGGCGGACCTTCACCCTGAAGGAGTTCGCCCGCCTGGCGAACGCGCTGCTGACCGGCGACGTCGCGGACGGGTCGGCCGCCGAACGCCTGGCCGCGATGGTCCCCCTGCTGGCCCGGCACCGGACCCCCAGCCCTTCCAGCGACGACATCGCGGACCCGTACGGACGGACCGAGGACGACTACGATCGGGCGTTCGCCGAGATCGACGAGGCGGCCTGGACCATCGCGCGCGCCGTCGCACCCATCTAGTCCGGCGCCGTGGAGCCGTCCGCCGCGAACTGTCGGACCAGTCGGCTAGCGTCCTGAGCACAAGGAGGCCCACCGTGCTGCTCGAACGCCTGGCCGACACCTCGCGCGACCTGGCCGCGACGCGGTCCCGCAACGCGAAGCGGGACCTGCTGGCGGCCGTGCTGGCCGACGCCGGGCCCGACGACGTCGCGATCGTGGTCAGCTATCTCGGCGGCAGCCTGCGCCAGCGCCGCACCGGAGTGGGGTGGCGATCGTTGCAGGATCTGCCGGCGCCGGCCGAGACCGCCAGCCTGGACGTGCTCACCGTCGACACCGCGTTCGAGGAGATGGCCACGCTGGCCGGGCCCGGCTCCACGACCGCACGGACCGCCGCGTTGCACGAGCTGTTCGGGCGGGCAACAGCCACCGAGCAGCGATTCCTGATCGGGCTGGTGTCCGGTGAGCTCCGCCAGGGCGCCCTGGATGCCCTCGTCCAGGAGGGCCTCGCCCGTGCGTACGAGGTTCCGGTGGCGGCGGTCAGGCGCGCCGCCATGCTCCTGTCCTCCACGACGGCGGCCGCGCAGATCCTGCTGGCCGGCGGCCTCGCCGCGCTGGAGGAGGTCGGTCTCAGCGTGGGCACCGGTATCCAGCCGATGCTCGCGGCCAGCGCCCCCACGCCGCAGGAGGCCCTGGAGCGCACCGGGGTGCCGGCGCTGGTCGACCACAAGATCGACGGCATCCGGATCCAGGTCCATCGTGACGGTGACCGCGTTCAGGTGTTCACCCGTTCCCTGGATGAGATCACCGACCGGCTGCCCGAGGTGATCGACGCGGTCCGCGCGCTACCCGCGACCCGGCTCGTGCTGGACGGTGAGGTGCTGGCGGTCCGTCCGGACGGGCGGCCCGAGAAGTTCCAGGTGATCGCATCGCGCACGGCGTCCAGTGCCGACGTACCGGCGGTGTCGGGACGGACTCCGTTGCGGCCGTACTTCTTCGACCTGCTGCACCTCGACGGTCGCGACCTGTTGACGGTGCCGCTGGCCGACCGCATGGCGGTCATGGTCGAGCAGTTGCCGGCTGAGCTGATCGTGCCTCGACGGGTCGTTGCGGACGCCGACCAGGCGGAGGAGGTGTTCGCCGACGCGGTCCACGCGGGTTACGAGGGGGTGGTGATCAAGACCTTGTCCAGCGAGTACGCGGCCGGTCGCCGTGACCCCGCCTGGGTCAAGGTCAAACCGCGGCACACCTTCGACCTGGTGGTGACCGCGGTCGAGTGGGGCCACGGCCGGCGTGAGGGATGGTTGTCGAATCTGCACCTCGCGGCGCCCGACGAGCGCACCGGCGAGCTGATCATGCTCGGCAAGACGTTCAAGGGCATGACGGATGAGATGCTCGACTGGCAGACCGAGAGGTTCCTCGCCCTCGAGGAACGACGCACCCGCCACGTCGTGTACGTCCGGCCCACCACAGTGGTCGAGATCGCCTGCGACGGTCTGCAGACGTCGGTTCGCTACCCCGGGGGTGTCGCGCTCCGCTTCGCCCGTGTGCTCCGCTACCGACCGGACAAGTCGGCGGACCAGGCCGACACGCTACAGACGGTCAAAGCCCTGGCGGTGGGCTGACAACCCGGTCCCCGGGGGCGGGCGTCACCGCGTCCAGCACGCTCGGTGGCGGCAGCGGGGAGGGTACGCCGGTGATCAAGGAGCGCAGCACGGGCACCGCGATCGCCGGACCGAACAGCCGCTGGGGAGGGAGCATCATGTGGTAGACCCTGCCCATCGTCTGGCGACACGCGATGTTTCCGCCGACCGCGAGCCGGTTCGCCCGGCGGCTCCAGCGATACAGGGTCCGCTGAGCGCGCGTCGGCTGTTGCGGGCAGCTGTCGTAGCGGGCGTCCTCGCTGGTCGACAACGACCACGCGAAGTCGGCGACCTTGGCGAGACGGCGCTGCAACCGGCAGGTGTCGCGGGCCGTCAGCGGGGCAGCCACCTCGGGCCCGAGAGCGTCGGCCTGGCAGGCTGCCACCGTGATGCCCTGGCCGTACACCGGGTTGAAGGCGGTCAGAGCGTCGCCGAGGACGAGCAGACCCGCCGGCCAGTCCCGACCCCGGCCGTACGCGATCCGCCGGTTGGCGGTCTGCCGATGAATCTGCACGTCCCCGACCGGCTCGAGTGTCGCGATCAGGTCGGCGATGGCCGGATGTGGCAGCGCGCTGAGGAAGGCATCGAACTCGGCGTCGTGCCGGCCCGGTCGCCGGTCACCGAAGCCCGCCGCACAGGCCAGCCACTCGTCGTTCTCGACCGGAAAGACCAGGGCGCCGACCGGGTCCTCGGGTCTCGCCGCGATGACGATGCCAGTGTCGATGGGACGACCGTGCGGCGAACGGTACCGGCGGGTCGCGTACCCCAGCTGAGCCTCGACGACCTGCGGCTCCGGCACCGCGACCCCGAGCTCGGCCAGCCAATGGCCCATCCGCGACGAACGTCCCGACGCGTCGATGACGGTATCGGCGCCGAGCGTCGTCTGGTCGGCGGCGTGGACCTGCCAGCGGGTTCCGTCGCGCGTCAGGGACTGGACGCGGCACCCGGTCCACAGGCTCACACCGTCCAGCGCCAGGACCCGCCGGCGCACGGCGAGCTCGAGCAGTGGCCGGCTGAGCGAGACGACGTCGAAGATCCGATGACCCGTCGGCAACCAGCCGTCCGGGCTCAGCCAGGCGACGTTCCCGGTGTCCACGACCACGCCGCCGGCGTCGATGAGTTCTTGATGCAGTCCGGGCAGCAGCGCGTCCATGGTCAGCAGACCGCGGTAGAGCAGGACGTGCGGCTGACCGCCCTGCGGTACTCCCGGACGGATGCGGGCATCGTCGGCCAGTTCATCCCGCTCGCAGACCGTGACGCGGGCGCCGGCACGATGCGCGGAAGCGGCCGCCAGCAGTCCGGCGAAGCTCGCTCCGATGATCACGACGTCGGCGGGATTACTCACCC
>DASTGF010000184.1:0-4549 GCA_035719255.1 Microlunatus sp.
GCCGCAGCATGCGGTACCGCAGAAACGCCAGGCTCGACCCGTCCCAGATCGAGGATCGCCGCGGCAGCGGGGGCTTCGGCGGCCTTCCGGGCGGTGGGATCACCGTCGGAGGCGGCGGGCTCGGGCTCGCAGGGCTCGTGATCTACCTGCTTCTGAGCGCGCTGTCCGGCGGCGGCGGGCTCTCCGGTCCGCTCGGCAACCTCGACGGCTCGACCGTCGCCCAGGCTCCGCCGGGGCAGGTGCTCGGCCAGGAGTGCCAGACCGGCGCGCAGGCGAACCGCCGCGAGGACTGCCGGATCGTCGCCGACGTCAACAGCGTCCAGGACTACTGGCAGAAGCTGTTCGACTCGAACGGCCGCACGTACTCGATCGCCAAGACCGTCTTCTTCACCGGCTCGACGGACACCGGCTGCGGTCCGGCCAGCACCGACGTCGGCCCCTTCTACTGCCCGCTCGACAAGCACGTCTACATCGACCTCGGCTTCTTCGACGAGCTCCGCACCCGTTTCGGCGCCCGCGGCGGGCCGTTCGCGCAGGCGTACGTGCTCGCGCACGAGTACGGCCACCACGTCCAGGATCTGCTCGGCGTCCTCGGCCAGGGCTCGAGCCAGCAGGGTGCCGAGGGCCGGTCGGTGCGGACGGAGCTACAGGCCGACTGCTTCGCCGGCGTCTGGGCGCACCACGCCACCCAGACCGGCTACATCGTCGACCTCACGCAGGCGGACATCGCCGACGCGCTCGACGCGGCGGCCGCCGTCGGCGACGACCGCATCCAGTCCGAGACGCAGGGGCAGGTCGATCCCGAGACGTGGACGCACGGCTCCTCGGCGCAACGCCGGCACTGGTTCAGCCGCGGCTACCAGACGGGACAGCCGTCGGCGTGCGACACGTTCAGCGGGCGGATCTGAGCACCGACCAGGCGGCTCGGCGGGTGGCCGGCAACGCGTACAGGCTGTAGCCGAGCGGGCGAGAGGCCTTGACGGCGCGCATGAATCCGGCGGTCTCGCCGCTGCCCATCTGATGACCCAGTCCGCCGATCAGGTGGATGGGAAGGCGCGAGTTGCCGGCGCTGGTGCGGATGGATCTCACGGTGGCGGAGAGGTAGGCGAGCGTGGCCGTTCTGCCGCGGATCCCCTTCATCGTGGAGTAGGCCATCGGCAGGAACACGTCGTAGTAGCGGGCCAGCGTCCGGTAGGGGATGCCGGGCCAGTAGTACGGGGACATCCCGACGGGGGAGGGGGTGATCGCGCCCAGCGCATAGCCGCGGCCCACGGCCGACCGCAGCCGCGCCGAGAGCTCGATCAGACGCCGGTCGCGGAGCGGCAGCCCTCGCACCACGGTCGCCTCGATGTCGAGCGCGAATCCGTCGAAGCGCCCGCCGCCCGGACTCCGGAAGCGGATCGCCGCGAGGGCCCGCCGCTCGTCCCGGGCGAGGTTCGCGAACGAGGGGAGGTACCAGGCGACGACCCGGAGCCCGGCCGCGTGGGCGTCGTCGATGAAGCGGCCGAGCGCGCGCCGCCGGATCAGGTCGACCGTCTGCTTGTAGTTGCCGGTCTCCAGATAGAGCGTTCGGACTCCGTCGCGGCGCATGGCAGCCACCTCACGTCCCGGCCGGCTCCAGGCCGACTTGCCCGCGAAGATGTCGAGCCAGGTGCCCAACCCGGCATAGGCGCTCAGGTCCCCCGACGGCGCGGAGACGCCGGCCGCAGGCACGACCAACGCTGCCGACAGGACCGCCGCCAGCACGAGCCGTGCGCGCATGCCTAGGCGGCGTCGCGGTTGCGGCTGCACTGCCGGGCATGTTCCTCGAAGGCGTCGAGGAAGGCGACAGGGTCGAACGGCTTCCGCAGCACGGCTGCGGCGCCGGCCCGCCGCGCGGCTGCGTGTTCGGCAGGATCGTCGGAGGCGGTGAACGCGATGACGCAGGCCGTCGGATTGGCTTCGAGGATCCGACGGGTGGCATCGACGCCTCCCAGGACCGGCATGTGCAGATCCATCAGCACCGCATCCGGATTCTCGGCCTGCACGAGCCGGATCCCCTCGAGACCGTTGCGCACAGAGCCCACAAGCTCGAAGCGGTCGTCGAGCTCGAAATTCGCGCGGAGCAGTTCGGCGATGCTCTCGTCGTCGTCGACGAGGACGATCCGTAGTCCCACTCGACCCCTCCTCGGAGGCTGGACGGGGCAGGGTGCCAGCAGTCGGCGCAACCCGCCATAGGCCGAAAGGCTCATCTATGTCGACCGTGGGACCTAGCCGTGAGAGGATGCGCCTCACACCACGAGCGGGAGGGGGAGACGTGAGCGAGCTGAAGATGCGGCGCCGGGAGCTTCTGGGCAAGGGCGCGATCGCGCTGGGCGCGGTGGCAGCCGCTCCGATGGTCGGCGTGCGGGCCGCGCAGGCGGCGGCAGGGGGGATGCTCGGCGGCGTCGACCGCGGCCTGTTGGGTCTCGTCGGCTGTGACCACGTGGGCCTGACGGTTCCCGACATCAACCAGGCGATCGAATGGTTCGAGGACGTCATGGGCGCAGTCGCCCCGCTCACGTTCGGCCCGTTCCCCGCGGGCCCGTTCGTGGCCAGTGTCGTCGACGTCGCGGAGACGGCGTCGATCGACCAGATCACGATGCTCCGGATCGGCCACAGCGCGGGGATCGAGCTCTTCAAGTACACGGCGCCCGACGGCCAGCGGCACGACATGCCCAGGAACTCGGATTGGTCCGGCCATCACGTCGCCTTCTACGTCACGGACATCGACGCGGCCGTCGAGTACATGGTCGGCAAGGGCGTTCGCAAGATGCCGGCGGGACCGTTCACCCTCACGGCGGGGCCTGCCGCAGGACAGACGATTCAGTACTTCCAGACCCCGTGGGGCGGCTACATCGAGTTCATCAGCTACCCGGACGGGATGGCGTACCAGGTGCCGAGCGTGCATCCGCTCTGGTCGCCGAAGCTGAACGGGATGGACTCCGTGGTGACCAAGGTGCCCGGCCTGCTGGGCATCGACCACATCGGCATCACGGTTCCGGACATCGGTGTCGCGGCGGCGTGGCTCGAGCAGAACCTCGGCTTCACCAACCCGCTCACGTTCGGGCCCTTCAGCGATCCCGTCGGCACCTTCATGACCGACCTCGTCGACGTCGACCCGCGCGCCGTGGTGCAGCAGATCCGCATGCTCCGGGGCGGGAACGGGCCGGGCGTCGAGCTGTTCCAGTACACCTCGCCCGACCAGGACCGAACGTTCCGCAGGAACTCGGACTGGGGCGCCCACCACATCGCGTTCTACGTGCGCCACATCGACAAGGGCGTCGACTACCTGCAGGCGGAGACCGGAACGAAGCTCTTCGGTCCCGTGGCGATCACGGGCGGGCCGGCTGCGGGGCAGTCGATCAACTACTTCGAGAACCCGTTCGGGACCAACATCGAGCTGATCAGCTTCCCGCACGGAATGGCGTACCAGGCGAGCGCGCCCATCCCGCTCTGGGATCCACGCGACAACCACCCCTGAGCAGGTGAGCGAAAGGCCGTCCCGGGGAACGCCCGCGGGATGGAGCTCCTCCTAGGGCCCCTGCTGCGCTATGCCGGGACGAAGAGCGCGACCTTTTGGGTCGAGACGAGCGAGGCGTGTGAAGTCGAGGTGCTCGGCGAGCGGGAGCGTACGTTCGCGGTCGAGGGCCACCACTACGCGCTGATCCTCGTCGAGGATCTCGAGCCGGGGTCGGTGATCGAATACGACGTGCGTCTCGACGGCCGCGTCGTCTGGCCGCCGGACGAGGGCCGGCCTGCGCCGGCCGTTCACACCCGCAGCGGCGAGCGGCGGGTGCGGCTCGTGTTCGGCTCCTGCCGAATCGGCGACCCCCAGCCGACGGCCGACGAGTTTCCCGAGAGCGGCATCGACGCCCTCTGGACGTACTCGCGGCAGCTGCAGCGCGGCGAGGTCGAATGGCCCGACGCGCTGCTTCTGCTCGGCGACCAGGTCTACGCCGACGAGGTCTCGCCGGCCACGGCCGAGTTCATCCGCGAGCGGCGCGACGTCGGCGAGCCGCCCGGGGAGGAGGTCGCGGACTTCGAGGAATACACGCGTCTCTATCGCGAGTCGTGGTCGGACCCCGACATCCGGTGGCTGCTCTCGACGGTGCCGACCACGATGATCTTCGACGACCACGACGTCAACGACGACTGGAACATCTCCGCCGGCTGGGTCGGCGAGATGCGCGAGGAGCCGTGGTGGGACGCCCGCATCACGGGCGCCTTCATGTCGTACTGGCTCTACCAGCACATCGGCAACCTTTCTCCGCCGCAGCTGGCGGAGGACGAGCTCCTGCCGCTGGTGCGGGCGGACGACGACGCAGGGCCGCGCCTGCGCGAGGCTGCGCGCCGCTGGGATCGCGAGCATGCGCACTCGCGCTGGGCGTACTACCGCGACTTCGGCGACTCGCGACTCGTCGTGATCGACTCGCGCGCGGCCCGCGTGCTCGACGAGCAGCGCCGCGAGATGATCGACGAGGAGGAGTGGGGTTGGATCGTCGAGCACGCCCGGGGCGAGTTCGATCAC
>DASTGF010000185.1:0-5229 GCA_035719255.1 Microlunatus sp.
CCTCTCGACCGCTCTCGTCGCCGGCGGCCTGCTGGCCTTTGCGCTGTCCTTCGACGAGGTCATCGTCACCACCTTCACCGCAGGTGCGCAGAACACGCTCCCGTTGCTGATCCTCGGCTACATCCGGCTCGGCCAGCAGCTCCCCGTGGTCAACGTGATCGCGTTCGCGATGATCCTGCTCACGGCGATCCCCGTCCTCCTGGCGCAGAGGCTCACGCGCGACACCGGGGTCCTCCGACGCGGAGCCGCAGAGGTGACCGAAGCCGTCGAGACCGCGCAGGCGACGGCCTACTGAGAAACAGGAGGGAAAGCATGAGCATCAGGGCCGAGCAGTGGAGTCGCTGAAGGTCGGCGACCCCCTGAGCGACGAGACCGAGATGGGATCGGTCATCTCACACGACCAGCAGGAGCGGGTCCTCGGCTTCCTCGAGCGTGCGAAGAGCGCGACGATCCTGACGGGCGGCGGGACGGGATCGAACGGATCGGACGGCGGCTTCTTCGTCCAGCCGACGGTCGTGACCGACGTGCAGCAGGACGACGAGATCGTCCAGCGCGAGGTGTTCGGGCCGGTCGTGACCGTGCAGCGCTTCGCGGACGACGACGAGGCGATTCGCTGGGCGAACGACGTCCGTTACGGGCTCGCCGCGTCGGTCTGGACGCGCGACGTCGGCCGCACGATGAACGCCGCGAGGAAGCTCCAGTTCGGGTGCGTCTGGGTGAACGACCACCTGCTGCCGATCTCCTCGGAGCTGCCGCACGGCGGCTACAAGCAGTCCGGCTACGGCAAGGACATGTCCATCTATTCGATGGAGGAGTACACCCAGCTCAAGCACGTCGCGATCAAGCCTCTGGCCCTCAGCCGACGCGCAGGCCGACGGCCCGCGCGAGCGTGTCCCAGAGGCGGTGGAAGCGTGGCTCGCAGCTGCCGTGCACTCTCACCGTGCGACCGTATGCCTGGATGAAGTCGGAGCCGACGTCCGGATTGGTCCCGGGGCACAGGCGGCTCTTCAGGCCGGAGGCAAAGTCCTCGCGAACGAGTCGGGAGAGCGAGACGACCTTGGCATGCGACAGATGCCGGATCTTCGGCGCGAGCGGGCCGCTCGAGCGGACCCGGCCGGTCGGCTCGATCGTCACCTGAAACGGCACCATGTTTCCACCGCCGACGCCGAACACGATCCGGTGCGGCGTCGTCGACGCGGCCGAGGATCCGCACGCGCAGACCCCGCTGAGAAGCGCCGCCGCTGCGATGATCCGGCGCATGCGCGGAGGGTACCGGCCCTTCAGACGCGGAAGGCGGACTCGCGCTCGAGCCCGCCTGTCGCCGCAGTGGTATCGGTTGGGCCGGTCGTGTTGCGCGAGTCGCGGTGTGCACGAACTCGGTACCCGTCTATGCGAGGCATCGTGATCGACGTTCTCGAGCCCCGCACTGGCGGGTCGGCCAGTTTCGTCGCCGCCGACCGGTGTGGCTCGTTCGAGGGACAGCCGCGCCAGGTCGACCCAGACGTATGGGAGAACCCCGGCCGTCTCGGGGACGACGCGCGCGAACCTCCCGACCTATCTCCCGGCCACGGTCAGGAAGTCGCTTTGCGCAACGACGAAGGGCGCGTTGTCTAGCCACTGACGCCCGGCTGCGAGGGGGCGAGTACGCACCGGGGACGTGCCCTTCCTGACCCACCCCCTCCGCGACCTGCGTAGGGACGCTCTACGCGCCCTTCGCGTACGCCTCCGCAGCCTGCGCATCGAACTCGTAGCCCACGACGGGCTCGTCACCGACGACCCACGCGTCGTGTCCGGGCTCGATCACGTAGGCCTGGCCGGCGCCGATGTCGTGCTCGGAGCCGTCCTCGTGGGCGACGTGCAGCGTGCCCGAGACGAGCACGCCGACGTGATGCAGCTGGCAGCTGTCGGTGCCTGCGACCGGCTTGATGCATTCCGACCATCTCCAGCCCGGCTGCATGGACATGCGGGATGCGCTCGTGCCGCCCATCCGCACGATGTCGACCTTCGTCTTGTCGGGCGCCCGGGTCTCGTCGGGAGCCGAGAAATCGCGTGCTTCCACTCCGGCCATCGAACCCTCCTCGCGTGGGGACTTAAGGGACGGCGCCGATCCTAAACCGGCGCTCGCACGGGGCCAAGCCGCCCCGGCTCGGTTCAGGTTTCTGAACGTCTGGGCCAAAGTCGTGGTTCCTACTAGACGTTGGAAGGTCTCCCGGCCCACGCGCTGGCTCTACGACTACTGCTGGGGTGTGGTCAGGCTGGGCTAGGAGCGCGCTCCGGCCCGTGAGCGTTTGGGGAGGAGCGGGAGACAATGCGCAAACTCGGGAGATTCAGCCGCACCAGGAGCCGCAGGTTCTGGGCGTCGGGGGCGGCACTCTTCGTCGTCGCCATCGTTGCTTTGGTCTTCGTGGCGGCGTCGAGTGCGTTGACTGGGAGTCCGAGCGGCTTCGAGTCGAACGACGGAAACATGACGCTCGACACGAGCGGCAACACAGATTGGAACTGTTTCCAGGGCGCGAATGGCTTCGCCACTCTGGCGAGCGGCACGCCCGTCGGCTGCGACGTGACCTCTGGGGCGGCGCAGCTCACCGCTGACGCCGGCGCCGAGATCACCTGGGTGAACGGTCAGAAGTTCGACACGCAGTGTCCGGCGCTGGAGACGGGCAACGTGCCCGGCAAGGACGATTTCACCCACGTGGCCTCGTACGGGGAGATCGCGTCGAACAACGACGCCTTCTTCTACGGGGCGGCCATCCGCGCCACCGCGAACGGCGACTCGAGCGGGGATGTGGAGTTCAACCAGAGTTCGACAGGAGATGGCGTGACCACGGCTGGCTGCCGGACAGCGGGCGACCTCCTGCTCGGCTACGACTTCTCGAACGGTGGCACGGTTCTCAACTTCAAGGTCCTGACCTGGATCGACAACAGCAACCCCGGTGTGTCTGACAAGCTGGGCGGGAACAACGGCACCTGCTTCGTCAGTCAGGACAGCATGCCCTGCTGGGGCGCCAACCTGCTGCAGCCCGCTTCATCGAGTGCCGAGGGCCTGACCAATCAGGCGGCGATCCTGGCGGCTGACAACGGCATCAGCGGCACCGCTCTCGCCGCGCAGCAGTTCGCCGAGTTCGGGGTCAACCTGACGCAAGCCCTAGGGCTTGGCGCGACCTGTGAGTCGTTCCCGCAGCTGGTCTGGGAGTCGCGCACCTCGGGTTCGAGCTTCACCTCCAACCCCGAGGACATCGAGATCGAGCACAAGACGATCAACACCTGCGCCCAGCCGACGTTGACGACGAAGTTGTCGGCGGACAGCATTCTGAACACCGACTCGGTGACGGATACGGCGACGGTGGCGGGTGCGACCTCGGATGCCTCGGGGGCAATCACGATCAGCGTCTACTCGGGTAGCGATGCCAATGCCTGTGTGCCGGGCAATCTGGTGACCAGCAAGACTGCTTCGCCGGCGACGAACGGCAACGGTGACTACTCGGCCTCCTTCAGCAACCTGGCGGCCGGTAGTTACGAGTTCCAGGCCTCGATCGCCAAGGATGCGAAGAACCTGTCGGCGGTCTCGGCTTGTGGCACGGAGCCGTTGACGGTCATGAATCAGCCGACCATCGCGACCGCGCTGTCGGAGTCGACCGGCTCGATCGGCGACACGGTGCACGACTCGTCCGCGCTGACTGGGGCGACCTCGGATGCGGGCGGCTCGGTCACCTACACGGTGTACAGCGACAACGCTTGTACACAGCAGTTCGCGGACGGCGGCACCAAGACGGTGACCAACGGCGTGGTGCCGGACTCGAACGGTGTCCAGTTCAACGCGGTCGGCACCTACTACTGGCAGGCCAGCTACACAGGCGACGACAAGAACAAGCCCGCCACCAGCCCCTGCACGAGCGAGCAGCTGGTGATCAACGTGGCGAACATCCACATCGCGAAGACCGCGGACGCCGCCAAGGTGAACGTGGGCAGCCCGATCGGGTTCACGATGACCGTCTGGAACAACGGCGCCGGCACCGCACACGACGTCACGCTGACGGACACGCTGCCGACGAACCCGGGCCTGTCCTGGACGATCGCCTCGCAAGGCTCGGGCTGGGGTCAGAACGGTTGCTCCATCAGCTCTGGTGTCCTGACCTGCGGCCCGGCGGATGTGCCGGCCGGGACGACCCAGGCTGATAGCACGTTCACGGTCCACATCACCTCCACCACCACCGGTGCGACAGGTGGGGATTGCCCGGGCTCGGGCACCGTCGACAACACCGGAAAGGTCACGGCCTCGAATGCTTCCCCGGGCCAGTCGTCGGCCTCGACCTGCGTCCAGGCGCTCGTCGATCTGTCCATCACGAAGGCTGGCTCGCCGGCCACGCAGGATCTCGGCCAGGGCAACATCACCTGGATGATCGCGGTCACCAACAACGCGCCGAGCGCGGACACCGGCGTCACGATCGCGGACCCGATGCCGGCCGGGAACACCTTCGTCTCGGCGACGTCGACCAAGGGCTCCTGCACCGGCGGTGCGATCCTCAACTGCACGATCGGCGACATGGCGGCCGGGGAGTCGGTGACGATCACCCTCGTCACGACGCCGAGCGCGGCCGGAGCCCAGACCAACACGGTCACGGTCGCCGGCAACCGGCCCGAGACGAACACGGCCAACAACCAGGCGACGGCAACCGTCCAGGTCACCGCACCGTTCGTCCCGCCGCCCGTCTACTGCGTCGCGGTGAGCAAGGTGACCCCGAATCAGCTCTTCGTCGGACGCAAGACGAAGCTGACGATCCGCGTCACCAAGCACGGCGCCGCGGTCAAGGGCGTCCACGTCCAGATCAAGGGCCCGAAGTTCAGCAAGCGCACGGGAGCGTCCAACGTCAAGGGCGTCATCACCCAGACCGTGAAGCTGAAGAAGGCCGGGATCTTGGTCTTCAGCCCGATCGCGAGCAAGCGCTGCAACACCAAGCGGGTGGGCGTCACGGGCGTCTTCACCCCGCCGGTGACCGGCTGATCCAGGCTCGGAGGGAGGTGCGGGAGACGGTCTCCCGCACCTCCCTCACACGGCTTCGTTCAACACTTCTGAACGGGACTAGGCCAACGTGGGGCGGCGACTAGCCCCCCGGAGGGCTCGGTTCGACCCCTCCAGATCTTGACTCCAAGTAGGAGAGCCAAAGGCTGGGCTAGGAGCGTGCTCCGGCCCATGAACGACTGACTGGGAGGAGCAGGAAACAGATGAGC
>DASTGF010000186.1:0-2941 GCA_035719255.1 Microlunatus sp.
CGCGCAGATTGGCTGCGGAGGCGGTCTGCCCCGGATGGGGACGGAGCTGTTGGAGATCAGCGGCGAACACGTCGTCGGTGCCGAGCTGGCCCTCGACGCTCATGGCTGCGGTGATGTCGGCGACCCGGACCAGATTCTCCAGGTCGGTCAGCGCGAGGCAGAGCATGCCGAGCATGCCGTCGGTGCCGTTGATCAGCGCCAGGCCCTCCTTCTCGGCCAGCACGACCGGCTCGAGGCCGGCGTCGGCGAGCGCGTCCGCGGCCGGTCGCCGCCTACCGGTGGCGTCGCGCACCTCGCCTTCACCGGTCAGGGCGAGCGCGCAATGGGCCAGCGGTGCGAGATCGCCGGAGCAGCCCAGACTGCCGTACTCGTGGACGACCGGGGTGATGCCGGCGTTCAGCAGTCCGACGTAGCTCCGCAGCGTCGGCTCACGGACCCCGGTCCGACCGGTGGCGAGGGTCGAGATCCTCAGCAGCATCAGCGCGCGGACCACCTCCCGCTCGACCTCCGGCCCGGATCCCGCCGCGTGGGAGCGGATCAGGCTGCGCTGTAGCTGAGCTCGGCGGTCGACCGGGATGTGCCGGGTGGCCAGCGCGCCGAATCCGGTGGACACGCCATAGTGTGGCAGCGGGTCGTCGGCCAGGGCCTCGATCACCGCGCGGGTGCGCCGGACCTCGTCCAGTGCGTCGGCGGAGATCTCCACCGGGGCGTCGTGACGGGCGACGGCCACGACGTCGTCGATGGTGACCGGGCCGCGTCCGACGACAATCGCGGTCGGCGATCCGCCCTCCGATCGGTGGGGCTGTGCGCCGGCGAGGGTGGTGTCACCGCCGGCGGATGTGGTGGTCGCGATGGGCATGATTCATTCCACGTCACCGCAGGCACCGCGGGAAGACGGCGCCTGGCGCATTCGTCTCACAGGTGAGACTCTGGATCCATGTCGCTGTCGCCGGCTGCGGACGCGGTGCTCCGGATCCTCGCTCTGCTGGGCCGCCAGGCCGAACCGGTGCCGGCCGCGCAGATCGGAGCGCTGCTCGATCTGCCGCGCTCGACGACGTACCGGTTGCTGGGTGCGCTGGTCGATCAAGGGTTCGTCAGCTACCTGCCGGAGGAGCGCCGGTACGGGCTGGGTGTCGTCGCCTTCGAGCTGGGTTCCAGCTATTCGCGCCAGATGCCGTTGCGCCGGATCGCGCAGCCCGTGCTGACCCGGCTGAGTTCGAGCACCCGGCAGAACGCTCATCTCGCCGTCCTGCACGGGCCCGACGTCTTCTACGTGATCGAGGAGCGGGCGCCCGCACGCCCGCCGCTGGTCAGCGACGTCGGGGTCCGGTTGCCCGCAACGTTGACGGCCTCAGGTCTGGCGATCCTGTCCGCGCTGCCGGCCGCTCAGCTCAAGGCGATCTATCCGAACTCCGCGGCGCTGGTCCAGCGGCAGGGCCGCGGCCCCACCCGGCTCGCGGAGCTGCGCCGCCAGCTCGTGGAGGTACGCCAGCGGGGCTACGCGGTCGAGGAAGACCTGATCACGCCCGGCCTGTCCTCGGTCGGCGTACCGGTCCTGGACCACACCGGGCACCCGCTCGCCGGCGTCTCGGTGACCTTCGAGGCCGAACGGATCGAAGCCGGGTCTCGCGAGCCGTTGGTGGGGGCGGTCCAGCGGGCGGCCACCACTCTCACCCGGCGGCTCCGCGGTTGACGTCCTCGGGACGGGCCATGCGCCCACGATGCGACGCCCCCTCCCGCTGAACGGCGCGTTTTGACAGACTGTGCCTGGTCCGCGCGGCCTCACCGGCCCGGCGGCCGGTCCGATCGAGTAGAAAGAAGCGCACATGCCCATCGCAACTCCCGAGGTCTACGCCGAGATGCTCGACAAGGCGAAGCAGAACCACTTCGCCTACCCCGCGATCAACGTCAGCTCGTCCCAGACGCTGAACGCTGCCCTGCAGGGATTCACCGAGGCTGGTTCGGACGGCATCGTGCAGGTGTCGACCGGCGGTGCGGAATACCTCTCGGGGCCCACGATCAAGAACATGATCTCGGGCAGCGTCGCCCTCGCCGAGTACGCCCACGAGGTGGCCAAGAACTACCCGGTCAACATCGCGCTGCACACCGACCACTGCCCCAAGCCCAAGCTGGACGGCTTCGTCCGGCCGCTGCTCGCCATCTCCACCGAGCGGGTCAAGAACGGTGGCCTGCCGCTGTTCCAGTCGCACATGTGGGACGGCTCGGCCGTCCCGGTCGAGGAGAACCTGGCGATCGCCGATGAGCTGCTGGCGCTGACCAACGCGGCCAACATCATCCTCGAGATCGAGGTCGGTGTCGTCGGTGGCGAGGAGGACGGGGTCAGCAACGAGATCAACGACAAGCTCTACACCACCGTCGAGGACGGGCTGCGCACCATCGAGGTGTTGGGCGCCGGTGAGAAGGGCCGCTACATCACCGCCTTGACGTTCGGCAACGTGCACGGTGTCTACAAGCCGGGCGCGGTCAAGCTCCGGCCCGAGGTGCTCAAGGACATCCAGGAGCAGGTGGGCGCCAAGATCGGCAAGGAGAACCCGTTCGACCTGGTCTTCCACGGCGGATCCGGCTCGACCCTGGAGGAGATCCGGGCGGCCGTCGACTTCGGCGTGGTCAAGATGAACATCGACACCGACACCCAGTACGCGTTCACCCGACCGGCCGCCGGACACATGTTCACCCACTACGACGGTGTGCTGAAGGTCGACGGAGAGGTCGGGAACAAGAAGGCGTACGACCCGCGCGCCTGGGGCAAGGCCGCCGAGGCCGGCATGGCCGCGCGCATCGCCACGGCCTGTGAGGACCTGCGCAGCACCGGCACCTCGCTGAACGCCTGATCCGCTGCGGCGGATCGAACGGTCGGTCACGGCGCGGAGGACCACCACCCGCGCCGCCGGGCGCGTAGTCTCCGAGCCGTGACTGACAT
>DASTGF010000187.1:0-8818 GCA_035719255.1 Microlunatus sp.
ACTCACGCCGGGCCGTGAACCCGGCGCTGGTCACGGTGAAGGCCTCTCAACAGCCGCGCCCGGACCAGGTCCGGCGAATGGGTTGTCAGGAGTCGCGACACGTGCCGCGCCCTCCGGCGTGGAGGGACGATCTCGAGAAGGGGAGACCGTTGGCCGAGCCCATGGGGGTCCAGGTACGCCGTGTGTATGAGGAGCCCGCCGAGAACGATGGGACCCGGGTCCTGGTCGACCGGATCTGGCCCCGCGGGCTCACCAAGGCGAAGGCAAGTCTCGACGAGTGGTGCAAAGCTGTCGCACCGTCCACGGACCTGCGCACGTGGTACGGTCACGACCCGGCCAAGTTTGCCGAATTCGCCCGCCGTTATCGGATCGAGCTGCACGAAGCGGAGCGGGCTCAGGCTCTGCTACACCTGCGTGATCTAGCGGCTGATCGCCGCGTGACCTTGCTGACGGGTACAAAGGATCCGGACATCAGCGAAGCCGCCGTGCTCGCTGCGATCTTGAACACGCCGGGACGGCGTTGAGCGATTCGGCACGGCCCACGCTCGCGCACACCGAGGTCCTGGCCAATCTCTCCCAGCGTGAACAACCGACCACGAGGGAGCACGGTCCCGGTTCGGCATCTGGCTGGCCGACCTCATCCAGCGCCGCCATCGCAGTGTGGTGGAGTTGGTCGACCGGGCATAGAAGCAGGGGCTTGTGCAGCCATCCGAATCCGGCCACCGTCGAGGCACCTATCACGATCGAGCGCATCGATGTGTGGGAGCATGGGGGATGAGCGCGATACGGGTACGGGTACTCGCCGAAGACGACTGGCAGGACTATCGTGCGGTCCGTCTGGCCTCGCTTCAGGAAGCTCCCCAGGCTTTCCTTGCCAACTACGCCGACGAAGCGGACAAGCCCGAGTCGTACTGGCGCGATCGTTTGCGGCAGGCCGAGCGACTGCTGGCGGAGAGTGAAGGAACCCCGCTGGGGGTCGCGTCGCTCGAAATGACTCAGGGAACCGCAGACTCCGCAGACTTCTGCGATCTGTGGGTGACCCCTGCGGCTCGCAACAGCGGGGTAGCGTCGCGCATACTCCAAGCCGCCATCGACCAGGCGGTGCTGAACGGCTGCACGAAACTGTATTACTGGGTCAGCACGGAAAACGCACGCGCGGTTGGATTTGCCGTGAACGCCGGCTTCCGGGTGACGTCGCAGCGGCGACGCGCCCATATCGAAAACGCAGAGTTCGGTACGCAGGAGATAGCACTCGTGCTGTCCCTGGCCAATGACCCGGGTGCAGTGGCTACGTCCGTTTCGGCTCGGCTCACCCCAAAGGCTGGCCCGAGCTGAACTGGTCACCATCGCCCCCCTTGGTCGACAGAGGAAGTAGTCGTTGTGTGCCCGGACGATGGGCATCAGGCCCTTGGCGCGCAGATCACTGATCTGCTCCAACCCGGCTCCGGTGAAGTCGGAGCCGATCGCCGGAGCCCGTCGATTCATCCGGACATGGCCGAGGCGGCGCCGATGATGTAGGGGATGAGCCAGAGGACCCAGACGGCGATGCTGAACCGGTGGAAGGTCAGCTTCTCCTGATCGCGGTTGCGGATGAGGACCACGATGGCCCAGAGGAGGTGGATGGCCATCAGCACGATGGCGAGGGTGCCGCTGACGGCCATCACGGAGCTGGGTCCGCTGGCCTCGATGCCTTCGGTTCGACGGCTGCCGGCGATCTGGGTCATGAGGAAGGTGCCCGTGGCGTCGGCGGTGAGTCCAAGGCCGAAGAAGACCGCATGCCAGGGTTTGAGGATGCCTTGGATCCGTTCACCCCAGATCCCGATCGAGTAGAAGACGAGGGCGAGGGTGATGATCACGATGGCTGGGACGAGCATGATTTCTCCCATCTTCACGACCGACCTCTTCCAGCTATTGCGACACGTTGTCTCGAACACCCTCCACGCTACGTTTTGAGACGCACTGTCCGCAACTTTGGGACGGTGATGTCGCTAACATCGGGTGGAGCGTGACCGTCATACGATCCGGTGACGCCAGCCGTCCCACGACGGAAAGAGTCTCGCGAAGGGAGAAACGGTGCCGAAGATCGATGCGCCCACCGTCGCCGAGCATCGCGAGATGATCCGCACCCGCCTGATCGACGCTGCCGAGGCGATCCTTCGGGAGTCGCCGTCCGGACAGCTCACCGCCGGCGCCGTGACCTCAGCGGCCGGCATCGCCCGCAACAGCATCTACCGCTACGTCGACTCCGTCGAAGATCTCCGTGGCCTGGTCGTGGACCGCTATCTGCCGGATTGGCTGACCACAGTCGCCGCGGCGATGGAGGTGGCCAGCACCCCGGAAGATCGCGTGGTTGCTTGGGTACGGGCCAACCTCGAACAGGCCGCAGCCACCGGCCACGGCTGGCTGATGGAGGCCGCCCGAACCCGGTCACCGACCACGTCGATCGACGAGACCGTCGCCGAAGCCCACACCGGTATGCGCGACACCCTCGCCGACGCCTGGGGCGACCTCCTGCATGCCCATCCCGACCGCGTACCCATTGCCACTGGACTGACCGTCGGCATCCTCGACGCCGGATTTCGCCAGCTCGACCGCGGTCAACCCGGCGATCTCGTGCTCCAAATGGGTACGACCGCCGCCCGAGCCCTCGCCACCAGCCTCTCCGCCTGAAGCTCGAGAGCCGCCGGATCCCGGGTTCGCCGATCGGGCTGCGGCCGACCGCTGTCCGTATGCCGTCCTGCTCTGCGGCGACAGTCCTGGCCGGGCACGCCGGCCACCGTCAACCGCGGCTCACGTGTGGGGGAGGGCGGCTGAGCTGTCCCGGATGGTCAAGAGGGGCGGGATGAGTGTTTGGGGTACTCCGTCCGACCTGGCTTCGATCACGTCTGCGAGAGCGTCGACGGCTTCTCGGCGATGGTCCTGCTGGGCGGGGACACGGTGGTGAGTGGCGGGCTGAGCATGGCTGCGGCTGCTGGAGCCATGCTGAGAGCGATGACGGTGAGTTGCTCGGGAACTGCCAGGTTGATCACGGCGGCGGCGTGGAGCAGTCCGGAGAGGGCGAGTTCGTTGAAGCTGATGACAGCGCTCGGGCGGGGCGTCATCTGTACCAGGTGGGCGGGCGATCGTGTCCGGCTCGGACGGTGGTCGGGGGCCCACCTTCGATGTCACCTGCGGTGCTCGGCGGAGGATGATCGCGGGCCGCACCAGGGGAATCCTGGGGCTGATCTGTGCTAGAGCCGGATCTCGGCGATGACTCCGGCGTGGTCGGATGGCCACAACGGCGGGGTAGACCGGAATGGCTTGTCGCCGACGATGGCGGTGTCGCCGGCGGAGCGCGCCGCTCCTCGGCTGAGGATCAGGTCGATGCGGGTCCGCAGCGTCGAGATCGGATTGTTGAGCGCTCCCGGGGCTAGCGGTGGCGTGTTGGAGACCTGGCAGCATGAACTGCCCGGCCCCAACAGGCGTTCGTTCCAGGCGTCGCGGAACCTGCCGGGAGCGGTCAGCTGCCGGTAGGAGGTTGTTGTCGAGCCGTCTGCGGCGGAGTTGAAGTCGCCAACGGCGATGATGGTGCCGCCCCGCCCCGGTCCGGCGAGAAACTCTGCCGCCTGCGCCTGTTGCGTGGCCGGGAAGTCCTCCGTCTCGAGATGGGTCGTGGTGAACCGGAAGTGTCGCCCGTTCAGCCGCGCCTCGATGCTCGCCCAACCGCGGTCGAACGAGAGGGTTCCGGCTGGCGAGGTGAGCACTTCTTGGGCTTGGTAGCGCCCGCTACGCGGATGGTTCCAGCTGAGTCGGGGAGTGCGATCGTTGACCAAGATCACGTCGCGGTCGTTCAGTTTCACGGTGCACGTGATGGTCGGTCCGGGCTGTACGCAGCCCGGCAGGGCCAGTGGCACCGGTCCGATCGAGGCGTTCTCGGCGACGGCGGCGACAGTGTAGGCCAGTCCCCGGGCGTGCAAGGCGGCCTGCAGGATCGCCAGGAAGTCATAGCCGGGAGGGCGATTCACCCCTGTCGTTGTCCAATTCGTGACCTCCTGCAGTCCAACCAGGTCCGGGCTGTCGGCGTCGATCTCGTCGGCGATAGCCTCCGCTCGCGCAGGGAAGTCGGTGTACTGGACGGTTCTGTAGATCTGGGCGACCGCGGCGACGAACGCCGTCTGGCTCGTCGCCGTCAGCGCGGGCGCCAGGCTGGAGCCCAGATAGAGGTTCTGGGTCATCACACGCAGGTGGGCGCCATGGTCGGCAGACGCGTTGGCCGGCATCGCGGGTATGACGGCCACGACCGACGCGACAATACCCGCCGCGACTCGTCGAAGCCTCAAGCGTGCAACGAACCGGGTGATGCGTGGCATGGCGTACGCCTTCCCTTGGGTTCGGCGGATCCCTCCGCGAGCGTAGGGCTGTTCCGGTGGTTCAGCCGGCCACGGAGCACGTCATCCCATCGGTCGGAAGGAATTCTTCCGCGCCGACGATCTGGACGTGCGGGCTGTATCAACGCTTCCTTCGCATCTCAGGTGGCACGTTCGATGGCGCAGTGACGGTGTGGCCAGACTCATCACGTCCTACCGGTTTCCCACGAGCTGCTCGATGGCGGACCGGCTGTAGAGACAGGGGGCCGCTGGGGCGCTCGACACGTACGACTCCGCCGCCGGCAGTCGTAGCTGGTCGGCGACGTCGCCTTGATGAAGTCGACGTTTCATGGCTCGAGTCCCGGGATGACCGTGTCGACGAGGTAGGCGCGCAGGAGTGGCACGTCGCCGGTGAGGGTGCGCCACACCCGCCGTGGGTCGAGGTCCTCGTACTGGTGGGCGGCGAAGTTGCGCAGAGCGACGATCTGTCGCCAGGGCTGCTCAGAGAAGTGCTCGAGCACCTCGTGGGGGATTCGGTTGACGGCTACTCCCATGCGGATGAGACCCATCTCGACGGCCCACTGCGTGCGAACGTCCGCCGCAAACGTGTCCACATCGGCCGGAATGAGGGCTGCGAGGACGTCGCAAACAGCGATGACGCGTTCGGCCGCATCCCGGGCCTTTTCGTGGGATTCGGTCATAGATCGACCGCTTCGCGAAGGACGCGCTCACGGATCGGGCCGCGGAGACTGTCCGCGGCGATCACGTCAACCTCGACCTGGAGCAGGTCGGTGAGGGCGAGCCGGAGCCCGACCTCGTCCAGCAGGGAGGCCTCGTCGCTGAAGTCGACGAGAAGGTCGACGTCTGACCCCGGCTCGTCGTCGCCGCGCGCGACGGACCCGAACACCCGGGGCGCGGCGGCGTGGTGCTCGGCGACGAGCGCCCGGATCGACTCCCGGTGCTGCTGCAATCGTGCTGAAGGCCGCACCCTGAGTGCACGGCTGATCCGTCCTAGCACCTCGGGAGAGGGAATCCGGCGGCCGTTCTCGTAAGCCGACAGGTTCGGCTGGGACACGTTGGCTGCGCGAGCCAGCTGGGACTGGCTCAGACCGGCGGCCCGCCGCTCCTTCCTGATGTCCACGAGGCCAAGTGTAGAGACCTATTATCGCCGGCGATAATAGGTCTGGCACCGAATCGGCCGCATCGTCGTCACTGACGCCGCCGCCGGAACGCAAGATCACGGAGGCGAGGCGAGGCGGGAGCGCGAAGCGTCATGCAACACCCTCAAGACCTACGCCGAGCGCTATCTCATGGAGCGTGGGCTACGTCCCACCACGACCCTGAAAGACCAGCGCTGCTGGCCCGCAGGATCAACCCGTTGTTCGGCGAGATGTCGCCGAAGAACGTCTCGCTGCGAAATCCAACGCCTGGCGCGTTTCACTGAATCCCAAGACCGAGGCGCCAATGCCGCCGCCCATCGCCCGTCGCACTCCCTGCTTCTGGCAGCCGAGGAAGACGAACTGATCGACCGGGCACCCCCGAAGGTCCGCGGTGCTGGTTTCGCGCACGGGGTGATCTTCCTGTCCGCGGTCACCCCACTCCTGGCCCACCCCGCTCAACAGCACGGCCGATCTCGGGCTGTGGATGCGAGGTTCGTAGCCTGGTGAATCTGGACCTTTTGCCTCTATGCGTATGGAGGCTGACGAACGCAGACTGCCGCATTGAAGGAGGTGGGTTGATGTCGAGAGCTCGGGAGTGGGTCTCGCCGGTCCGGAGGTGGGTGGGGCTGGCCGCGATGTATTCGGCATCTGTGGTCGTGTTCGCAACCAACGTCTCCCATGTATTCGGACCTGCGGCACAACCGGCGGGAAACCGGGGCCGCCACTGGCCGGGCGAACGCGAGAGCATGAGAACCGCAGGAACCCGATGGGGTGCATCAGGGCACCGGCGTGACGTGCGAGTCCGCCGATGAGATCCCCGGACTCGCGAAGGCTCGGGCCCATATCACCGCCGGGTCGGCCCACGGAGCCCCAGCCGATCTGCGCCACCCGCTCGAGCGCAAGGGGGTGCTCGAGTGCGTGACCCGTGGACCGTGCCAGACGAGCAGAAGGCCTCGGGGGTCTATCTCTATGAGCATGTCGACTATGGGGGCCGGTGGATTCGGCTCACCCAGTCCACGCCCGACCTGAGGGCCGTTGGCTTCAACGACATCTGCTCGTCCGTGCGCATCGTGGGACCGTACCGGGCGACGTTCTACGAGCACGTCGACTACCACGGCACTCGCAGCACACTGGCGACGGCGGGCTCGTCATCAGACCACACCGGGTGCTCGGACATCGGCCGGCCGTTCCAGCGGACCTCGGGCTTCTACGTCTACGCCTGGTGCCCATGGGAGTGCGGCTCTCCGGCGGAGGTAGCCAATGACTCCATCAGCAGCGTATTCATCACCTCGACGCTCAGCTATGAACGCTCCAGCCGTTTGGTGCATCCCGCTGGACTGTGGAGCGCCGCGGTGGCCGGCGCTCCCTCGGCGGGGTGGCGATTCTTCGCTGACGGCACGTGTCGCTTCCTTCTCATCACCTCAAGCAGCGTGTCGGAGATCTCCGGCCGCTTCGATCTCGGCTACCACTACACGTCCGTCACGGCCTCCCCAGAGCAGTGGTGGTCGGGCAACTACTTCGTCCTGCACGATGGCGTGTACAAGGAGTACCGCCTTGGCATGGTCATCACCGAGGAGCCGCTCACGCCGGACCGGACCTTCTACCGCTACGAGTACGCCGGCTACGACGCTGTCCGGATCATGCAGCTAGGTCAGTGGTGGCAGTACTCCTACTCGACCACCGGAACCTCAAGCCAAGGTCTGCAGGCCGGTCACGAGGTCGCCCTCGCGGCCCAGGACGGCCACCTGGTCTGCGCCGAGGGCGGCGGCGGGAGGCTGGTCGCCAACCGCAGAGAGCTGGGGCCGTGGGAGACCTTCGATCTGCTCGACCTCGGCAACGCCGAGTGCGCCCTGCGCGCTCACGACGGCCACTTCGTGTGCGCCGAGGGCGGTGGCGGCCGCGAGGTCGTCGCCGACCGTACGCAGCTCGGCCCCTGGGAGACCTTCGGAGTCGAGAAGCTCTCGCCCATCTCCCGGCTCGCCCTGATCACGCACGACGGCCACTTCATCTGCGCGGAGGGCGGTGGCGGCGGGGAGGTCGTCGCCGACCGTACGCAGCTCGGCCCCTGGGAGAGCTTCCGCATGCTTGACCTCGGCGGTAACAGCTGCGCGTTCCGGGCTCACAACGGGCAGCTGCTGTGCGCCGAGGGGGGCGGCGGGCGGGAGGTGGTCGCCAACCGCGACGAGGTCGGTCCGTGGGAGACCTTCACGCTGGTCGACCTCGGGAACGCGCGATGGGCCCTGCGGGCGCACAACGGCCAGCTGTTGTGCGCGGAAGGCGGCGAGGTCGTCGCAAACCGCACCGCAGTCGGTCCCTGGGAGAGTTTTGTCATCCAGCAGCTACCGCCGGTGCCGCGAGTGGCGCTGAGGGCGCACAACGGCCAGCTGCTGTGTGCTGAGGGCGGCGGCGGGCACGAGATCGTCGCCAACCGCACGGCGATCGGCTCATGGGAAACCTTCGAACTCATCGAGACCGCCAACTGGTGAGGCTAACCGCCGTGGTGGGGTCTGTCAGGTCGCCAGCACGGCCGGAATCGCGTTGGTCCTAGTCGGCCACCTGGCCCGGAAGCGCGGCGACCGCCTCGGTGGCCTGAGTGTCGTGCCGCAGCTCGGCGGCTGCACGGATGCGCCCAGCCTGGCTTGCGCCGGACTTTCTCCCCCGAGCAAGTGGCCGGTGCTCGACGCGCAGCCCAGCGGTCAGCGACAAGAACGCAGGCCCGTCGGCTGCTGTCGACTCACTCGCCCTTCAACGAGGGCGAGCGACGACTCGGCGCCGGAGACGGAGCTGTCCCAGCACTGCGCGGTAGGGCCCACCGACACGCCGGCCTGGCTTCCTGCGCCGTGAGGGGCTGGCTGTCTGAGTGGAGGTGAGGGACCTTGCGCCTGGTGGCCGTGGCAGCAGTCTGCAGAAGCTGGGGCAGCCGGATCCCGCAGGTGACGGTGAGAGGGAGCAGCCCGCCGTCCTAGGGATCCAGCTTCTGCATCTTCTTGTACGGGCTGGTGATGCGGACCTTACGCGGGTCGAAGTCGACCGTCGCGGCGTTCGGCTCGATATCTGTCACCCAACCCAGGCCATAGGTGTCGTGGGTGACCCTGTCACCGACTGCGAACCGCTCGATCAACGGTTCAGCCCGGCGCTTGAAGGGGCTAGTGGGTAGGTCTGCGCGTCGGGAGCCGGGTGTGGGTGTCATTTCTTCCAGTATGCGCCTACCCGACGAGCTCACCGAGAACGCTGAGCGCGCTGAGATAGACGCTCGCCGGGAATCCATGCCGGCCGGTCGGCCGAATCGCTCACACCGCAGGGCCGCACACC
>DASTGF010000188.1:0-7293 GCA_035719255.1 Microlunatus sp.
GTCGAGCGAGTGGGAGGATCCCCGTGTGCAGGTCACGACGGACAACGGAATGCTCATCGAGTACGAAGTCTTCGGAGATCCGAGCGATCCGGCCGTCCTCCTGGTGATGGGCTTCGGGACCCAGCTCCTCGGTTGGGACGCCGACTTCTGCCGCCTCCTGGCAGGGCGGGGGCTGTACGTGATCCGGTACGACAACCGCGACTGCGGGCTGTCGACGAAGCTGGACGAGCACCCGGTCGACCTGATGGAGCTCATCGCCGCTGTGATGTCCGGCGACGTCGACCGAGCGCTCGCGATGGCGCCGTACTCCTTGCGAGACATGGCGCGCGACGGGATGGACCTGCTCCGCGCGCTCGGGATCGAGCGCGCGCACGTCGTCGGGTCCTCGATGGGCGGCATGATCGCGCAGAAGATGGCGATCGAGTTCCCTGAGCGGGTGCTCTCGTTGACCTCGATGATGTCGTCCACCGGAGAGCAGGAGTACGGCCAGTCCACCACCGAGGCACAGCAGGTGCTGTTTTCCCCGCGACCAACAGATCGCGAGGGATACCTGGCCGGAGCAGAACGCGAACTCGTCTGGGCGTCGCGTCGGTACGGCGACCCGGCACAGCTGCGTGCTCTGGCCGCGGCCAGCTACGACCGCTCGTACTATCCGGCTGGCGTTCCGCGGCAGCTGGCCGCGATGATCCTCGACGGCTCACGAGCCGACGCTCTTCGGGCGCTTGACGTGCCGACTCTCGTCATCCACGGCGTGGACGACACGTTGATCGACCCGACCGGCGGAGAGCGGACAGCGGCGCTTGTGCCGGGGGCGCGCCTCGTTCTCGTCGAGGACATGGGACACGACCGCCCGCCGGCTTTGTGGCCACACCTGGTCGATGCGATCAGCGAGCACATCAAAAGGCCATGACACGGGGAAGGACGTCTTGATCAACGACCTGCTTGGACACAACGGCGACGAGACCCCAGCAGGCGGCGGCGGCAATCAGCGCGGCGACCGGGCGGCGCGACCCTGCGGGCGCGCGCGAAGAAGTGATGTGGATGTGCATGAGAGAAGCTCCGTAGAAGACGAAATGGGCAGGGCTGAGCTGCGCCGCCCGAAGGCCGCGTCAGCGCCAGTCCGCCGGCTCCTCTGCGTCGCAGCAGTCGTAGGCAGGGACCCGACACGGCTTCGCCGGTCGACGAGCGCACACCTGTCCCGCTACGCCGTCACGCACCGGCCACCTCGCTGCGCCGTTCGACGAAGACCACATCGCGCCAGCGTCCGGCCATCGGCCCGTAGGTCATCCGGCCGACCCGGCCTCGCGTCCCGACGACCCGGAACCCCGCCCGCTCGTGAAGCCGAAGGCTGACCTCGTTCTCGGGGAAGATGCCGGACTGGATGGTCCAGATGCCGGCTTCCTCGGTGGACTCGGCCAGCGCCTCGAGCAGCAACCGGCCGATGCCACGGCCGGCCGCGGCAGGGTCGACGTACACGGAGTGCTCGACGACGCCGGCATACACACACCGGTCCGAGACCGCGGACGCCGCGGCCCAGCCCAGCACCCGGCCAGCACCGTCGACCGCGACCAGTCGCTGCTCGGGCAGCCTGTCGGCGTCGAACGCCTCCCAGGTGGGCGGGGAGTCCTCGAAGGTGGCGTGTCCGGTCGCGATGCCGGCGGCGTAGATGCGTTCTACGGCCGGCCAGTGCTCTGCAGACATCGCGACGATGGCGACGATGGCGACGTCGCATGCCACCGGGGCGCTGTCGTGTGCCATCGCGGACTCAGGCCGCGGGAGCGAGCACTGCAGCAAGCCCGGCGAGCGCCTCGGGAACCACGCGGTAGTAGGTGAACGTCCCCACGCGCCGGTCCGCGACGGTCAGCCCGGCCTGGGTGAGCTTCTTGAGATGGAAGGTGATCGTGGGCTGCGTCAGACCGAGCTCGTCGGAGAGGTCGCAGGTGCACGCCTCCCGGTTCGGGTTGGCCAGCATCAACGACACCATCCGCAGCCGAGTCGGGTCCGCCAGCGCCTTGAACCGGACAGCCAGCTCGTTCGCCTCCTCGTTGGACAGCGGCGCCGCGACCAGCGGGGCACAGCAGGCGGTCGAGGAGGAGAGCTCGAGAACGGGCAGGGGCTTCGGCATGTCCCCCATTGTGCCACAACATAGGCGAACATCTATCAAGCGTCGATGCACTCCCTCGCGCGCAGCGCCGGGATGGCGTCGCCCCGGAATCATTGACATCCATCTATGAATGAGATAGACATACATCGATGAATGCCGGACCTGCCGGCCCCTCAGGAAAGAAGCAGGATGCACTCCACCTTCATGGCTCTGCTCGCCGAGACAGAGGCTGCACAGACGCGGCGCAGGGCGGCCCAGGCCGGCTTGCGGCCGGGCGTACGGCCATCCGCCCACTTTGGTGCGACCTCCGGCCGGGCCTGGCGTCAACGCCCTGCCTGGCTGGCCCGGACCTCCGTCATGCCCACCTCGTCGGTGGAGCTCTGCTGCGCCTGACCACCCCGCTGCTCGACACCGGGCAGCGATCATCGGAAGGAAACTCGTCGTGTCCCGCCTCCAGCTCGCCCTCAACGTCAACGACATCGACACCGCCGTCGACTTCTACACCAAGCTGTTCGACACCGAGCCGGCCAAGCGCCGTCCCGGCTACGCCAACTTCGCCATCGAGAACCCGGCGCTGAAGCTCATCTTGTTCGAGAACCCCGAGCAGACCGGCACCCTGAACCACCTCGGGGTCGAGCGGGAGTCCATGGCGGAGGTCGAAGCCGAGGCCGACCGCCTCGAGCAGGCGGGCCTGGCCCTCGACGTAGAAGGCGACGTCGTGTGCTGCTACGCCCGCCAGGACAAGCACTGGGTCACCGGCCCGGACGGACAGCGCTGGGAGAACTACGTCGTCCTCGCCGACGCCCACCCCGAGTTCGAGGGCAAGACGCTGGCCGACCTGAGCGCCGACAGCGACGCCACCGCCGCCGGTGGCTGCTGCGGCGCGCCCGCGGCCGAGACCAACGCGGCAGGAGCGTCCACCGCAGGGTGCTGCAGCTGAGGACGGACCCCGACTCGCGCTCGCCAGGCGTCTGGTCTCAATCAGCGCGCCCCGGTCCGACGGACCGGGGCGCGCTGCTGTGCCCAGTCTTCGCTGACGCGTGGACCAGGTGTTGCGAAGAGATATTCGCTCAGTCATCATTGAGGTAATGACGATTGAGCGAACTTCCGAGGGTGGGGCCGACCTGGCGCGCCGGGCCCGCATCCACGCGGCGTTGGCCGACCCCGGCCGGTTGGCGATCGTGGACACCCTCGCGCTCACTGACGCCTCCCCTACCGAGCTGCAGAAGTCCTTGGGGATGACGTCCAACCTGCTCGCTCATCACCTTGGCGTCCTCGAGCGCGAAGGCTTGGTACGGCGACACCGGTCCGAGGCAGACCGACGGCGCTCCTACCTGACCCTGGTGACCGAACCCCTGGAGACGCTCCTCCCCTCGCAGGTGCAGCAAGCAAGCCGGGTGGTGTTCGTGTGCACCGCCAACACCGCGCGGTCCCAGCTGGCCGCTGCCTTGTGGAACCGGTCCAGCCCGGTGCCCGCCACCTCGGCCGGCACCCATCCGGCCGCCGCCATCGCCCCGGGCGCGCGGAAGGCCGCTGCACGACACGGGCTCCCGCTGCCGCCAGCCCGACCGCGGCACCTCGACGAACTCGACCACTTTGCCGCCTCAGGTCACGACCGCCCCTCCGGACAGCACACCGCGGCCAGCCACGCCACCACAGCGAGCACGCAGGCGGGGACCCCACTGCTCATCACCGTCTGCGACAACGCCCACGAAGAGCTCGAGCCACAACTGTCCTCCACCACTACGCCGGCGTGGGCTCGTCGACTCCACTGGTCCGTCCCCGACCCCGTCCCCGCCGGAACCACCGGCGCCTTCGACTCCGCCTACGACGACCTCGCCCGCCGCGTCACCGAACTCGCGCCGCGCGTCGTCGCCTGCTGACTCCCACTGTTCACCCCGCATGCCGACCCCGACCTCCACTGCACGGAGCACACGATGACCCACGAGCAGCCAGACCCCCAGTTGAACCTTGGTCTCGACCAGCAGCTCGCTGTGAAGGTCGCCGCCGACCGGCTCGCTGACGACTTCACCCGCGTCTACGGCACCGAGACCATCGAACGGTTCCTGACCTCCTCCGACGAGGAGTTCGCCGAAGGCGCCACCATCTCCAACTACCTGCCGCAGCTCGCCGAACGGTTCGCCCGGCAACGCCCCCTCGCCCTGGCCCGAGTCGAAGGCAAGCACGATGACGGCAAGCCGGTCGTGCTGTTCTTGTGCACCCACACCGCCGGCCGCTCCCAGACGGCGCTCGGATTCTTCACCCACCACGCCGGCGACACCGCGGTCGCCTGGTCCGGCGGCTCCGAACCCGGCGCAGCCATCAACCCCTCCGCCATCGCCGCCATGGCTGAACGCGGCATCGACATCTCCGCCGAGTACCCCAAGCCCTGGACCGACGAGATCGTCCGCGCCGCCGACATCGCCATCACCATGGGGTGCGGCGACGCCTGCCCCCTCTTCCCCGGGACGCGATACGAGGACTGGGACGTGCCCGACCCCGCCGACCTCGACCCCGCCGGCCTCGACCCCGCCTCGGTCCGCCCCATCCGCGACGAGCTCGAACGCCGAACCCTCGCGCTCCTAGCTCAGATGCAGCCACCGGCCCAACCCGCCACCCTCTGATCCCCTCTCACCCGCCGCAGCCGCCCACCGCCCCGCAGCCGCCCAGTCACCCCTCCGAGAGGACCCCGGCCCCGCATGTCCCACACCCAGACCTCGGCCCCCGCCCTCGACGTACGACCAGACCTCGGCAGACGCCTGGTCGCGGAGTTCGTCGGGACCGCCCTGCTCGTCACCGTGGTCGTCGGCTCCGGCATCGCCGCCCAACGCCTCTCCCCCGACAACGTCGGCCTGCAGCTGCTGGAGAACTCCACCGCCACCGCCTTCGGGCTGACCGTCCTCATCTTGCTGTTCGGGCCCATCTCCGGCGCCCACTTCAACCCGGTCGTCTCCGCCGCCGACTGGCTCCTCGGCCGCCGCGACAACGCCGGCATCACCGGCGGCCACGTCGCCGCCTACACCGGGGTCCAAGTCCTCGGCGCCATCGCCGGCGCCGAGCTCGCCAACCTCATGTACCGGGTGCCGGTCGGCGACCTCTCGGGCAAGACCCGGACCGGAGCAGACCTGCTCCTCGGCGAAGTCGTGGCCACCGCCGGCCTCATCGCGCTCATCTTCGCCCTGGCCCGCACCGGGCGCGGCGTCTGGGCGGCCCCGGCCGTCGGCGCCTACATCGGCGCCGCCTACTGGTTCACCTCCTCCACCTCCTTCGCCAACCCGGCGGTCACCATCGGCCGCATGTTCTCCGACACCTTCGCCGGCATTTCCCCGGGCTCGGTACCCGGATTCATCACCGCCCAGGTCGTCGGCGCAGCCGTCGGGGTCGCCCTCGTGGCCTACCTCTACGGACACATCGGCACCAGCGCCGACGTCGTCGTCATCCCACACCCCGCCGAAACTCACGCCCCCAGCCAGACCGAAGCCCAGACCAACACCAAGACCGACACCCAGCCCAAGACGGGGACGACCCCGCCCGAGACCCGCGAAGCGAGCACCCGATGACCACCCACCCCGACGTCTCCGCCAACCCCGCGCAGGGACAGCCCGGCCACCGCCCCGTGGTGGTGTTCGCCTGCCGCGCCAACGGCGGCCGGTCGGTCATCAGCCGCCTGCTCACCGAGCGGTACGCCGACGGGCGCGTCATCGCGCTGTCGGCCGGAACCGAACCCGGCGACCACATCCACCCCGAGGTCGCGCGCCTCCTGGACCAGCTGGGCATCGACACCTCCCGCGAGACACCCAAGCTCCTGACCGCAGACACGATCCGCGACAGCGACCTGACCATCACCATGGGCTGCGGCGAGAACTGCCCCTACGTCCCCGGCGCCACCTACCGCGACTGGCCACTCGACGATCCCAAGGGCCAGGACGACGCGACCGTCCGCCGCATCGCCGACGACATCGACAGTCGGGTCCGCCAGCTCCTCGTCGAGCTTGTCCCCGACATCCAGCTACCCCCTTCGGTGTTCACCGGGTAGACCGACCTCGAGGTCAGCGTCGGGCGTGTCTGCGGCGGAGGGGACCGATACCGGCGCATCCTGCCCGTAGGTCCCTACTGACGCACAAGGCGTCGACCTAGCGTGACGGTATGGCCAGTTCAAACGTTCTTGAACTGTCTCCGGGGTCACGGTCCCAGCCGGACGCGAACGCCGCCTCACGACCGTTGCCGACCCGGTCCGGTGGCGGGTGCTCCACCGCCTCAGCGCCGGCGAGGCGTGCGTGTGTGAGCTGCAGGAGTTCGCGCCGGCGGCAGGCAGCCTGATGAGCTACCACCTGCGTGTCCTCCGGGAGGCGGGACTGGTTCTCGCGGCCCGACGCGGCCGCTGGGTCCACTACCGCCTGGCAGCCGACGCGGCCGAGCGTCTGCACGCCGCCCTACCGCTCGACCCGCACCAGGCCGCGACCCGATCGGAACCGAGGGAAGGCTCCGATGAGTGAGGTGACACCGCTTCAGCAGGACCAGACCACCTCGGCCGGGCTGTCTCGGCGCGACCGGCTCCTGCCGGTCTGGATAGGCGCCGCGATGGTGCTCGGACTCCTGCTCGGACGGGTCGCCCCCGGGCTCAACGACACGCTGGACGCGGTGAAGGTCGGCCAGACCTCGCTGCCCATCGCCGTCGGGCTGCTGCTGATGATGTACCCGGTCTTGGCCAAGGTCCGCTACCACGAGGTCGGCCACATCACCGCCGATCGGCGGATGATGGCCGCCTCTCTCATCCTGAACTGGGTCGTCGGACCCCTCCTCATGTTCACCCTGGCCTGGCTGTTCCTGGCCGACCACCCCGAGTACCGCACCGGCGTCATCCTGGTCGGGCTCGCGCGGTGCATCGCGATGGTGCTGATCTGGAACGACCTGGCGTGCGGGGACCGGGAGATGGCCGCGGTCCTGGTGGCCCTGAACGCGGTCTTCCAGGTGCTGGCCTACTCCGCCCTCGCGGTGTTCTACCTCGACGTCCTGCCCGGCTGGCTCGGCTTGCAGACCCAGAGCATCGACGTGTCCATGGCCGGGGTCGCCAAGACCGTCCTGGTCTTTCTCGGCATCCCCCTGGCAGCGGGGTTCCTGACCCGCGCCTGGGGAGAGCACGTCCACGGCCGGGCCTGGTACGAGGAGCGGTTCCTTCCCCGGATCGC
>DASTGF010000189.1:0-2839 GCA_035719255.1 Microlunatus sp.
GCGGCAGCTCACCTCCATGCGGACGGCGCTGGTCCTGCTGCTCCTGCTGGCGCTCGGGGCCATCCCGGGCTCGGTGATCCCGCAGCAGGGCGTCGACGCCTTGAAGACGCAGAACTGGCAGGCCGCCCACCCGCACCTGACACCGATCTACGACAAGCTCAGCCTGTTCTCGGTCTACCACTCGCCGTGGTTCGCCGCGATCTACCTGCTGCTGATGATCTCGCTGGTCGGCTGCATCGTGCCGCGGCTGTTCGTCTACTGGCGCGGCTACCGCCAGGACCCGCCCCGCGCCCCGCGCAACCTGACCCGGATGCCCGACCACGCGTCGTACACCACCGACGAGGAGCCCGACGCCGTCCTCGAGCGGGCGGCCCGCCACCTCGCCCGCGGCAGCCGGGTCGCCACCGGCGACGGGTGGGTGGCCGCGGAGCGCGGCCAGCTCCGCGAGGCGGGCAACCTGCTGTTCCACCTGTCGGTGCTGGTCGTGCTGCTCGGCTTCGCCATCGGCAGCCTGTTCGGCTACAAGGGCGGCGTCATCCTCGTGGTCGGCAACGGCTTCTCCAACACCCTGACGCAGTACGACGACTTCGACCCGGGCTCGCTGTTCCAGGCCTCGAAGATGGAGCCCTTCTGCTTCACCGTGCACGACTTCACCGTCGACTGGATCGACTCCGGTCCGCGCCAGGGGATGGCCCGCGGCTTCCAGGCACCGCTGACGTACCGCACGTCGTGCCAGGGCGACCGCTCGACCTGGTCGCCGCAGCGGGCCTACGACCTCCGGGTCAACCACCCGCTCACCATCGGCGGCACGCAGGTCTTCCTGATCGGGCACGGTTACGCCCCGGTGATCACCGTGCGCGACGCGCAGGGTCACAAGCTCTACGACGGGCCCACGGTGTTCCTGCCGGAGAGCTCGAACTTCGAGTCGTTCGGTGTGGTGAAGGCGCCGGGACGGCAACCGGGCAAGGACATCGGTCTCGAGGGGCTGTTCTACCCGACCTTCGCCCTCGTCAACGGCAACCCGATCAACGTGATGGGAGACGACCGCAACCCGACCATCTCGATGCTCGCCTACGTCGGCGACCTCGGGCTCAACGACGGTGTCCCGCAGTCGGTCTACGCCATGGACAAGGCGCACATGACCCAGCTGAAGAAGCCGGACGGGAAGATGTTCCGGGTCGACCTGCAGCCCGGCCAGACCATCACGCTGCCCGGGGGCAACGGCACCGTGACCTTCCACAAGGTGGTGCGCTGGACCCGCCTGCAGATCAGTCGCACGCCCGACGTCTGGATCACCCTGCTCGGTGTCGTCCTGGCCCTGGTCGGGCTGCTCGGGTCGCTGTTCATCCGGCCGCGCCGGGTCTGGGTGCGCGCACGGCGTACCGACGGGACGACGCTGGTCGAGGTGGCCGCACTGGACCGGTCGGGTGGCGGTGACCTGGCCCCCGTAGTCTCGTCCGTGGTGGACTCGCTGCAGTCCCGACCCGAGCCGAAGGAGTCGCCGGCATGAGCGATGCCGCATGGGAGACGCTGAGCAACCAGGCGATCACCGCCGCGGGGATCGTGTACTTCCTGGCCCTGATGGCGCACCTGGTCGAGTGGAGCGCGTTGCGGACGGTGCCGGTGACGCAGGTGGCGACGGAGCCGGTCAGGTCCCCGGTCGCCGCGGGAGTGGCCTCGACCGGCTCCAGCGAAGGGCCCGTGGTCTCGGGCCCGACCGGCGGGACCGACGAGCGCACGACGTACCGGATCGCGATGTTCGGCCGGCTGGGCGTGCTGCTGACCGTGATCGCCTGCGCCGCCCACTTCGTCGCCCTGCTCGGGCGCGGGATGGCCGCCGACCCCAACCGGGTGCCCTGGGGCAACATGTACGAGTTCACGATCTCGGGCTCGTTCGTGATGGTGCTGGGCTACCTGCTGCTCCGCAAGCGGCTCGGCCTGGCCTGGATGGGCCCCCTGGTCACCGGCCTGGTGCTGGTGCTGCTGATGGTCGCGGTCCTCTGGCTCTACGACCCGGTGGCACCGCTGACCGAGGCGCTGCTGTCGCCGTGGCTGGTGATCCACGTGATGGCGGCGATGATCGCCACCGGCGCGTTCACCCTCGGTGGCCTCTCGTCGGCGCTGTACCTGGTGAAGTCGCGCGCGCAACGGAAGGGCCGAGACCTCGATCGCGGCTACGTCGCCCGCCTGCCCTCGCTGACGACTCTCGACCGGGTGTCCTACCGGATCCATGCCTTCGCGTTCCCGGTGTGGACGTTCGCGGTGCTGATCAGCGGGCCGATCTGGGCGCACCAGGCGTGGTCGTCGTACTGGAACTGGGATCCCAAGGAGGTCGTCGCGTTCATCACCTGGGTGGTGTACGCCGCCTACCTGCACGCCCGCGCGACCGCGGGCTGGCGGGGCAGGAACGCCGCGATCCTGGCGCTGGTCGGGGTGGCGACGCTCTGGTTCAACTTCATCGGGATCAACTACTTCTCGACGACCAGTCAGCACTCGTACGCCAACGGCGCCCCGGTGGTCAGCCTGCGCGACCGCTGAGCGGGCCTGCGAAGGCGGCCGGGGAGGCCCCCCGCGGTCAGGCGGGGTCGTCGGGGCGCTTCTTGCGCGAGATCCGCGCGAGGAACTCGTCGTCGTCGTCCGGCCCGTACGGGCGGACATAGGGCTCGTCGTGCGAACGGCGGCGCGGCCAGCCCTCGAGCAGGAAGCGCGCGGCGTAGTAGGAGCCGACTGCCACGACGATCAGCAGCAACACGAACCTCCACACGCCACCAAGAGTAGGTCGAGCGCGGTGGGTCGGAGGTTGGTACCTCGGGATTCGGCCACCGCCACGGGCCTGTCT
>DASTGF010000190.1:0-2713 GCA_035719255.1 Microlunatus sp.
CCAAGCCGACGATGACCGGAACGAGACCGTTCTGGGCTGCGACCGGCTCAGCCAGTTCGAAACGCCATCGCAGATCAGGACTCCGCCCCGAACGATCATGACGGCGGCGACCGGCCTCTGCGGCACCGTCGCGAACCAGGCGACCAGCGCAACGATGATCGGTGCGATACCGCCGATGAATCCCCGCGACCCTAGCGGGCAACCGGTCTTTGTAGGAGAAGTGCAGACCTTGCTTGACCGGAAGGGGGGCGTGACAATTCCCGTATGACTGGCGTTGTCCAGCACACACTGGTGGCCCACCAACGCGGGGCCGGTGTCTGGCGATGGTCAAGGAATCCCCCCGGGATGGGACGCAGAGACGTGCTGAAGGACCCGCCGTCGGTGATGTGCGGACGCCCGGGAGTGTCCGTTGATACCGTGGCTGGGCCGGCTGGCCGACGGGCGGTACCGGTTCGACGGCGTGGTCATCAACTGCCGCTGACCGAGCCGGACAAGCACAACGCCATCCGCGGGGTTGCTGCGGTGGCGATTCCGGCGGCCGGTGGACCACGCCTGAGGACATCGTCAGGGGCGGTTGTACCCCGCGCCGGGGTTTGGGCTCGGGTTGGACGTGCAGATTTCCTACCGGCTGGATGCGACGGGACTGACGGTGCGACCATCGCGGCCAACGGCGGTGAGGCGGATTGTCGATTCACGTGCGGACAGCATCGGTATCTGTCGCCCGGAGATGGGCTGATCGACGGTGCCGGCGTGAGATTCGGGCGCGACTCAGATTGTGACCGATGCGGCGGGGCAGCTGCCCGTCGGCAAAGAGCCGCTCGAGGGAACGGCGTTCGATGGGGGTTGGCCGCGCCCGCTGGAGCTGCAGGTCGAGCCACGGACACTGCGCAGTGTGTCCAAGAATTCAGTCGCCCAGTCGTGGGCGGTGTGGCTGCGGACCTGCTGCCGCAGGATCCGCATGCGGCGACGCCGTTCCGCGACCGAACTGGTCGCGGCCTGATGGATGGTCCGGCGCAGATCCTGCAGGTCGTGCGGATTGACCAGGTAGGCGGCGGTGAGCTCGTCGGCAGCACCGGCGAATTCGGAGAGCACCAGGGCCCCTTGCTCGTCGTGGCGACTGGCGACATATTCCTTGGCCACCAGGTTCATTCCGTCTCGCAGTGAGGTGACCAGGAGGACGTCGGCGGCCAGGTACAGGGCGGTCAGCTCGGCGGGGGAATGCTGCCGCTGGGTGTAGTGGACGACCGGGTGTCCGGCCGTCGCGTGGGTGCCGTTGATGCGGCCCACCATGGCGGCGACCTGCTCGGCGTGCGTTCGGTAGTCGGGGATACGGTCGCGGCTCGGAACGGCGACCTGCACCAGCACCGTGCGGTCCGGATCGAGGTCGCCGCAGGCCAATAGCTCCTCGAATGCCTTTAACCGGTGCAGGATTCCCTTCGTGTAGTCCAGGCGGTCCACGCCCAGCAGGACGGTCGTCGGAGACCCCAACAAGTCCCGAGTCCGCTGGGCTCGGGTCCGTGTCTCACGCTGCTGGCTGCGCCGGTCGAACAGCGCAAAGTCGATGGAGATGGGGAAGGCACCGACTCGTACCTCGGTCGAGACGCTCTCACCCGATCCGGCGTCGGCATCGATGAAGCGCAGCGTCCGGGTCTGGCCGCTGACCGTGGGCAGCACGCTAATAGTCCGGCAGGAGAAGTCCCAACAGCTCCGTATGAATTTCTCCACGTCACGGTGCCGTTGGAAGCCGACCAGATCGGCGCCCAGGATGCCCTGAAGAATCTCTTCCCGCCACGGCAGTTGGGCGAACAGGTCACGCGGTGGGAAGGGAATGTGGCTGAAGAAGCCGATCGTGAGGTCCGGGCGCCTTGCCCTGAGCAGAGCGGGGACGAGTTGCATGTGATAGTCGTGGATCCAGACGGTGGCGTGCCGGGCGGCGCACTCGGAGGTCACCGAGGCGAACCGCTCGTTCACGGCGGTATAGCGGCTCCACCAGCGGTCATCGTAGTCGGGTCGGGCGGCGATGTCGTGGTAGAGGGGCCAGAGGGTGCCATTGCTGAACCCGTTGTAGTAGTCCTGCACGTCCACGCTGTCCAACGGCACCGCGGCCAGCGTCACGCCATCGACGGGCAGGGGGGATCGAACGGGTCCGGCCCGCCCTGGCCACCCGACCCAGACCATGCGGGGATCCTGCACGACCGATCGCAGCGCGCTGGCCAGACCTCCCGGGCTGGGATGCCAGCGAACCGGTCCGGACCCGGGATCTGCGCAGTGCACCGGCAGCCGGTTCGCCACGATGACCAAGTCACCCGGCGTCCGCCCGGGCTGCTCACCGCCGCCGGCGGTCTGGCGCGTGGCGGAATCGCTGATGCCAAGGTCGGTGGTGGCGCAGTCGCCGGAGGCGGTTGCCGGTTCCACATGGCCGGCAGCGCTCGGGTGCCCTGGTGCAGATGTCGCCACCAGGTCAGCGGGATCTCGGCCTCGCCCTCGACGAACGGCAGCCACAGCGCGCTGTCCGGATCGGGCGCGCCACTCGAATCAGTCAGCGCCGCAACCCATCCGCCGCCGGATTGATCGTGATAGATCACCCACGGTCGTCCGTCCAAAGTAATAGTCACCGCCCTGGGCGCCGCGCCGGGATGAGGCGCCCACCTGCCCCGGTAGACGTGATCGGACCGTGCGACGCTTTCGATTCGCTCTAGGACGTGCACGCGTT
>DASTGF010000191.1:0-3933 GCA_035719255.1 Microlunatus sp.
GACGACGACGTGCGCTGGCGCCGTGCTCAACTCGTCCGAGCAGTGAGACTGCTGGACGGCGCCGATCTCGTCCGGCCGCAGAACGTCTTCGATCCGCTGCCGTGGCACGCGCGGTGGGACACCGGCAGGACGTTGATCAACAGAGCTATCGCCGCCGACTATCCCGGGACGTACGGCCTGCGCCGCGGCATCTTCCTCCGCATGGGGGGGTACGACGGCGACGCAATGTTCGAGAATCTCGAGATGGCGCGCACCATCCGGGCCGCGGGTGGCGTCGAGCGGCGGGTGGACGATCTCTTCGTCCGCCGCCGCCCGCCGACGGCCGCCCACTTCTGGCGGCAGCGGACTCGCCAGGCCTACGACGACCTGGCTCAGCCCGGGCGGTTGCTGGCCGAGCTGGCGGTGCTGCCCATGACGATCGCGCTGCTGTGGTCGGGACACCGGTACCTGGGGCGGGCAGGGGTGGTCGGGGCCGCGCTCGTTCCGGTCATCGCGGCGCTGCTGGTGGCAGAAGCCGGTCGGAGGCGAGACGGGGGCCGGGAAGCCTTCGCGGAGACCGCAGCCTGGTGGGCCCCGGTCTGGGTGGCCGAGCGTGCCGTGCTGATCTGGTTCGCGGTCGGGTGCCGGCTGCGTGGGGGAGTGCGGTACGGCGACCAGCGCCTGCTGCTCGCTGCACATCGGGTGCGCACCCTACGGCGACGCGTTCGCTCGGCTCCGCCGCTGAGGTGTCAGTCCGGTGAACGGGCCGACGCCGGCCCGACCGGCGGGCACCGGACGCGGTGACTGATTCCCGAGCGGGTGCCCGGGGTATCCCAGCTCCATGGATGACCATGCACCCGCGCCGCTGACGGACGAGTCTTCAGCCACCCGCCCGGCACGGATCCGGCTCTATCCGGGCGGTCCGTTGCTCGTGCGGGGCGACGTGGAGTTGATCGGCCCCGACGGGTCGCAACTGCATCCGCGCCGACGCGTGGTCGCCTTGTGCCGGTGCGGGCGCAGCGCGCTGTTCCCCTACTGCGATGGAAACCACAAGAGCGTTACCTCCTTCACCGCCGAGCGGGAACTCCGCGCCGTGCGCAATGAGCCGGATGTCATCGACGCGAGCCAGGAGGCGAGCTGATCATGCAGTCGAGGGCCCGAGCTCAGGAGGGCCCGAGCTCAGAAGGGCCGGACGATCAGACGGTGCGCAGTGACGATCGGCCCGACTTCCAGGCGTCCAGGAGATGGCCCGCAACCCGGGCATCGGTGATCACGGCGCAGGCCGCGCCGACGAGGATGTCGATGATCAGCTCGGGATGCTGTCGGGCCAGCTCGGCTGACAGGTCGTTGGCCGCGATCTGCTCGTGCACGGCGTCGGCCTCGACGTGCTCGTCGAAGTATCGCGTCGTCCGCGCATCCGACAGGCCCAGTCGCCGCAGACCGTTGCCGTAGCGCCGATTCGGCAGCGACGACGTCATCTCGAGAGCGCTGAGATGACCGCAGACGGCACCGCGCAGACGCCGGTGCAGCCCGAACAGAGTCATGGCGTTCATCCACTCCAGGGTCACCGCCGGCAGCGCGTCGACGTAGTCCCCGTAGCCGGTGTCCAGCCCGAGATCGCCCATGGTGTCGGCGAACAAGGTGGCGTGCATCCAGTCCGGAAGTCCCGCGCCGTACTCGTCGGCCTGGATCTCCACCAGTGCCACCTTGGGGCCGCCTCGGAGTCGCGGGATCGCCCAGCTGTGCGGATCGGCCTCGATCAAGTGGTATAGGGATCGGTGGATCACGAACTCGGCGTACTGCTCACGGCTCGCCTCGCGGGCCAGGAAGCTCGACAGCGAGGGGCCGTCCGCGCTGCGGATGACGTCGGCAAGGGCCTGGGGAAGATCATCGGCGGCGACCCGGTGATCGGGAAGGTGGGGTCCGGCCAGCTGACGCAGCCGCGCCTCGAACGGCTGCTCCAACAGACCCGCGAGTTGGACGAGGAGGGGGTGCCACTCCCAGTGATCATCCACACCGTCCAGACCGTGATAGTGCAGCTGATACAGGATCCAGAGACTGAGTTGGGCGTCGTCGGACTCGATGCCGTCGACGAGGGCGCGGTCCGCGCAGCTCAGCAGCTGGGACAGGGTCGCCCGGGACAGGCATCCAGGATCGGTGGTCAAGCAGCTGAGAAGCTGCGCGCTGAGCTCACCGCGCGGCCTCGGTGGGATCGGACCAACACTCCTCGTCGGGCCGGACGGGCGGAGCCGCGCCACAGTTGTACTGCTGTTCACGGCCCTTGGCTACCCCCGGGCAGACCCGTCAAACTCGTCTCCCGTCGCGACGCGGTGAGACCAGCGGTCGTGCGGTTCGCCAGGCGGCTCCGGGGGGAGCTGAGCCGCCTGGCGAGAAAGTGCCACGCTCACAGCAACTCTGAGTCGTCCACGAGGTCCGGAGATCAGCTCCCGCAGCGCCTGGTGGACGACATCACCCGCGATCACGACCCGATCACCAGGCGTAGTCCTCCGGGGCGGTCTGGTAGCCGGGGAAGATCTGGTCGAGGCGGTCCAGATGTTCGGCCGAGAGGTCGAGCTCCACCGCGCCGAGAGCACCGTCGAGCTGATCACGCGTTCGCGGACCGATGATCGGCGCCGTGACCGCGGGGCGGCTCAGCAGCCAGCCCAGGCCGAGCGTCGACGGGTCCGTACCGATCTCTTCGGCGAAGTCCTCGTAGGCCTCGATCTGGTCGTGATGCACGGCCAGGCTCTCGGCGGCGCGCCCTTCGACCCGCCGGACGCCGGCTTCGGTCTTCTTGATCACGCCGCCGAGGAGGCCCCCTTGGAGCGGGGACCAAGGGATGATGCCGAGCCCGTAGTGCTGAGCAGCCGGCACGACCTCACGTTCGATGTCGCGCACCAGCAGGTTGTACAACGACTGCTCGCTGACCAGACCCAGCAGGTTGCGCTCCGCGGCCGCCGCCTGCGCCTCGGCGATGTGCCAGCCGGCGAAGTTGCTGCTGCCCGCGTACAAGATCTTGCCGGCCGTGACGGCGACCTCGATGGCCTGCCAGATCTCCTCCCAGGGCGTGTTCCGGTCGACGTGATGGAACTGGTAGAGATCGATGTAGTCGGTCTGCAGCCGACGCAGGCTCGCGTCGAGATTGCGGCGGATGCTGAGTGCGGACAGCTTGCCGGCGTTGGGCCAGTCGGCCATGTCGCCGTACACCCCCATGTCGCCGTACACCTTGGTGGCGAGCACGGTGCGCTCGCGCCGTCCGCCTCCGGTGGCGAACCAGTTGCCGAGGATGGTTTCGGTCTCACCCGGTTCGGTGCCGTAACGGTTGGCGGTGTCGAAGAAGTTGATGCCGGCATCGTGGGCCGCGTCCATGATCGCGTGGCTGTCGGGCTCGGAGGTCCGCGGGCCGAAGTTCATGGTGCCCAGGCACAGGCGGGAAACGCGGAGACCGGTGCGACCGAGATAGGTGTAATCCATGGTTGAATCCTTTCATCCTCCGCCGGGTGACCGTACGGCGGGGCGCAAACCGAACGATCAGAGGGTGGATCACTCGTCGAGGGCCAGGTCGTCCCCCTCGACGATGTGGACCGCAGCCTCCTCCGCGCTCGCCGCTGCACCGTCGATCCCGACGTCGGTACCGATGGCCTGGGCTTCGAGGTCGGGTCCGATGCCTTCGTCGGGATCCACCAGCCGACCTGCTCGGGCGCCCGCCTCGCCCGGCAAGGGCGTTCCCGGATCTTCTTCCCATACCTCGGGCTGCTCGGCCTCGAGCCGATCCGCCAGGCTCTGCCCGTCCAGACCCTGACGGATCAAGGCGGACGGTCGCTCCGGCGGTGAGTAGCCTTCGTCCAGGAAGTCGTCGACGCCACGATCCTCCAACGTCGACTCCGGCTGCAACAGATCCTGATCGAGCTGGTCGAGTTCGTCGGGCACGCTCTCGCGTTCGGGCATGTTCTC
>DASTGF010000192.1:0-4867 GCA_035719255.1 Microlunatus sp.
AGTAGGTGACCGCGTAGAAGAGGGCGATCACGGCCAGGATCGGCTTGGACAGTGGCAGCACGATGGTGAAGAAGGTCCGCAGTTCGCCGGCTCCGTCCATCCTGGCCGACTCGAGGATCTCGGCCGGCAGCTGTTGGAAGAAGCTGACCGCGATGAAGATCAGGAAGGGCGCCATCATGTGCGGCAGGATGACGGCCCACCAGCTGTTCTGCAGGTGGAGGTACTGGGTGACCAGGAGGTAGAGAGGTACCAGGCCAGCGGTGAAGAGCAGTGGGATGTAGGCGTAGATCATCAGGGTGCGGGAGATGATCGGCATCCGGCGGGCGATCACCCAGGCCAGGCCGGCGCTGAAGGTGGTGGACAGCAAGGTGCCGACGATGGTGATGAAGCCCGATGCCCCGTACGCCTTCGCAAGTGCGGTCCCGCTGAAGATCTGGGTGTAGGCGTCCAGGGAGAACGGCTTGGGCCACATGCTGTAGCCGGTGACCGCGAGTCTGCTCTCGTCGGTGAACGAGCCGGCCAGGATCATCCACAACGGGATGATGCAGATCAGGGCGAACAGGCTGACGCCGATCAGGCTGACGACCGTGAACGGTTCCACGTGGGGTCGGCGGCGTCGGACCCGGTGGGCGCTGCGGGTGCTGGTGGCAGTGCTGCGGGGCTGGGCGGCGGTACTCATAGGATGCTGCTCTCCTTGCTGAACTTGCGCTGCACCAGCAACGCGGCGGCGACCAGCGCGAAGCCGACGACGGACTGGAATAGACCGATCGCGGCCGTGGTGCCGAAGTCACCGACGGTGCGGAGTGAGCGGAACACGTAGGTGTCGATGACGTCGGTGGTGGAGAACAGCACTCCGTTGTCGCCGACGATGGCGTAGATGGTGCCGAAGTCGCCGTAGAAGATCCGCCCAACACCCAGCACGACGAGGATGGCGGCCGTGGGCTTGAGCAGCGGCAGGGTGATGCTCCAGGCCATCTTGGCCCGGGAGGCCCCGTCGAGCGCACCGGCCTCGTAAACTTCCTCCGGTATCGCCGTGATGGCGGCCAGGAAGATGATCGACATGTAGCCGCCGACCTGCCAGACCTTCACCAGAGTGAGGATGATCGGCCACGGTCCGGGCTCGGTGTACCAGGACACCGATGGCAGGTGGAACACCGATAGCAGGTCGTTGACCGCGCCGCCCTCGCCACCGACGCCGGCGAGCAGCACCTGGAGGATGATGCTGATCACGATGGTGGACACGAAGTAGGGGAAGAAGACGGCCGACTGGACGGCGCGCTTGAAGTACTTGTGACTGATCTCGTTCAGCATCACCGCCAGCAGCATGCCGGCCAAAAGCGTTGCGGCGAGGAAGAGCACGTTGAGGAACAGCGTGTTCGCCACGATTCGTGGCGCGTCGCCGCTGGCGATGAACAGCCGGAAGTTGTCCAGACCGTTCCACGGGCTGCCGAAGATCCCGTCGACGACGTTGAAGTCCTTGAACGCCACGACCAGGCCGGCCATCGGCGCGTAGGCGAAAACGGCGAAGTAGATGATGCCGGGCACCGCGAGCAGCAGCAGTGACCAGCTGACTGCCTTCGCCTTGGAACGGCGGCGTCTGGCCGGCGGTGGTGCGAGCGGAACCCCGGTCGGGACCTCGCCGCCACTGCTCACATCGGCGCTCTGGGTCGCGGTCATGGCGTCGGGATCCTTCCCTCGGCGTCGGGGTGCGTCATCGCAACCTCCTTTATCGCGTGGCTGATAGGTGGACTGTAACTGGTTTCTAGTACGGTTGGCAACCCTCGAAGATCTTTAAGCGAAGCGCTTGCGCATCAAGCTAGAAACCGGTTACAGTCCTGACACCATTACGCCGTCGCGATCCTGCAAGGTAGCGGGTTGGCCAGCCGTTCACGACGGCAGTGTCCCGCCCCGTGCGGTTCGTTGCGCGTAGGAGCGTCACACCAAAGGAGTTGTCACATGAGCTCGTTCTCGCTGTCGCGCCGCGGCTTTCTCGGCCTGGGAGGGGGGGTCGCGTTGGCCGCCACTCTGGCGGCTGCCGGTTGCTCGTCCGGTGATCCGTCCAATCACTCGAAGGGCGGGGGGGTTGCCAAGTTGATCCTGCCCGGCGACGTGCCGCAGGGTTGGCAGGCGGTGAAGGACAAGGTGAACGCGAAGCTCCAGGCCGAGCTCGGATTCACCATCGATCCGCAGTTCATCAACTGGTCCAACTACGGGCAGCAGGCGCTGCTGAAGTTCACCGCCGGCGAGCAGTTCGATACCGCGCTGCAGGCCCTGTGGCTGAACATGGCTCAGTTGCAGCAGGCCGGCGCGTTGACGAACCTGACCGGGCAGCCGGCGAAATACAGCAACCTCGCCAAGACGATCGCCGACGAGATTGTCACCGCGAACAGCTGGGACGGCAAGTTGTGGGGTATCCCGCAGGTGAACAGTGCGGCCCGGATCCACCACTACAGCGTCCGCCAGGACCTGGCCGAGAAGGTCGGCCAGGCCGAGATCGCCTCCTACGCCGACTTCGAACGTTTCCTGTATCTGATCAAGGAGAAGGGTGGCGGCGCGATTCCGTATGCCGCCGCCTCCAACACCATGAACCTGACCGCGGTGCCGGGGCCGACGGCACAGTTCAACGCGCAGAGCTGGGAGGATCCGCACACGATCGCGCTCGCCTTCACCGGCAAGGCGATCTCCTTCATCCCGGCGAAGGACGCGGGCACCACCAAGTCGTCGGCGCCGATCCCGTTCTGGGAGGACCCCTCGGTGGTGGAGACGTTCCACCGGATCCGGAAGTACTACCAGGATGGGCTGATCAACAAGGACGCGATCAACACCGACTCGGCGACGATCAGCAGCCAGTTCGCCGCGGGGAAGTTCGCCTCGATCTGGGCGATCACCGACGGACTGTCGAGCACGGCGCTGACCTCGCTCACGAAGGCAGTGCCGGGCGCGCAGCTGGCGAACGTGGCCCCGTTTGCCGGAGGTCTGAGCGCCAAGCCGAACCAGACGTTCCAGGCGGACAACCTGGTGGTGGTGAACGCGCGCGGCGGGGACGTGGATCGGGCGATGAAGCTGCAGGACTGGCTGTCGATCCAGGAGAACTACGACCTGGTCAACTACGGCATCGAGGGCACCGACTGGAAGGCTGTCGGCTCGAACAAGTTCGAGGCGCTGAGTAAGTACAGCTTCCCCGGGTTTGCGCTGGCCTGGCGGGCGCCCCTCTACCGGCGCGTCTCCACCATGACCGCCACGGAGGAGAAGTTGTTCGACTGGGCCCAGGAACCGAAGAACTTCACCGTCGACCCGTTCTCGTCCTTCATCCCCAACTCCAATCCCGTGAAGGCCCAGATCGCCCAGATGAGCACGGTCACCACCCAGTACGCGAACCCGCTGTTCTACGGCGTCGTCGACGTCGATCCGCAGCTTGACAAGCTGAAAAAGGCCGCCGCCGCGGCCGGCCTCGACAAGCTGCAAGCCGAGATGCAGACCCAGGCCGACGCGTACCTGAGCAAGAACAGCTGAAATGCCGGCGTCGACCAGCACGCGGAGCGGAGTTCCGCACCTGGCGGATGTCGCCCGACTCGCCGGTGTGTCGGTCAGTACAGCCTCACGGGCACTCAGCGGAGAGCCGTCCGTGGCGGCGGCCCGGGTTCGTCAGATCCGGGCCGCCGCCGAGCAGATCGGCTACGCACCGGACCCGGCCGCTCGGGCCTTGCGGACGGGAACGAAGCCCACGATCGCCGTCATTCTGCCCGAACTCGGCCGTCAGGACTGCAGTGCGTTCCTCCGTGGCCTGATCGACGCCGCGGAGGAACGGGGGCTGAGCGTGATCGTCGCCAGCTGCGGGGGCCGACCGGATCACACCGCGGCCACGGTCCGGGCGATCCGGGCTCAACGTCCGGTGTGCGTCGTGGTTGTTGACGCACCAGCAAGCGGGCGGCTGCACCCGGCTCTCCACGCGGCGCTGGACGACTACCGCTCCGGCGGCGGCCGCGTCTCAGTCGTGGCCCGATCGTCGGCCACCACCGCGGCGCTCGGCTGGTCGGTCGTCGCCGTGGCCGGAGGCCGTCACCGCGGCGGGCAGCCCCCCGACCGAGCGGCGATCACCGAGCAGGAGGAGAGATGACAGCCCTCGTCGCCATGAGCGCCGAAACGTTCAGCGAGCAGTTCGATAACCGACGGCTGCAGCGTCTTCGGTCACTGATCCCGACCACGACGCCACTGCGAGTCGACGATCTTGATCAGCTGCCAGCCGGTCTGCTCCCAACGGTCGAGGTGTTGATGACCGGGTGGGGAGCCCCGACCCTGGATGCTGCCCGGCTGGACCTGCTCCCGTCACTAGAAGCCGTGATCCATTGCGCGGGCTCCGTGAAGAGCATGGTCACCCCGGCACTGTGGCGGCGGGGGATCAAGGTGTCAAGCGCGGCCGAAGTGAACGCGATCCCGGTCGCAGAGTTCACCTTCGCAGCGATCGTGATGGCCGGAAAGAAGGCCCCGTTCTTGGCAGCCGACGCCAGAGTTCATCGGGACGATCTCGGCTACCGCACCGGCCGAGGCAGGTTGAGCAATCACGGCCTGCGAGTCGGCATCATCGGGTTCTCACGGATCGGTCGGCGCGTCGTCGCGAAATTGCAGCAGCTGGACGAGGTCACCTGCCTGGTCGCCGATCCCTTCGCCGACCCGCTCGAGGTAGCGGCAGCCGGCGGGACGCTGGTCAACCTGGACAGCCTGTTGCAGAACGTCGACATCGTCTCGATCCATGCACCTGACCTGCCCTCGACCCATCAGATGATCAGTCGATACGAACTAGGACAGATGACGGATCACGCGACACTGATCAACACGGCGCGTGGCGCGCTGGTCGACACCGCGGCGC
>DASTGF010000193.1:0-3107 GCA_035719255.1 Microlunatus sp.
GGTGGCGCTGCACGTGACCGAGACCCTGAACGCCGCCTTCGGCGACCGGTTCCCGGTGTCGAGCAACCTGCAGGCCCTGGTGGCCGCCCGGAAGCCGGGCGTCTACGACTGGACCGCCGACGGCAAGCCGTACGTGTCGGAGGAGACGAAGGCGCTGCTGCAGCAGGGCGATTCCCCGAGCACCGCCGAGCAGCTCCGCGCCACGGTGGAGGAGGCGCTCGCCGAGGAGATCGGGCTGATGCTGGCCGAAGGCGTGGTCGCCGCGCCGATGGACATCGACCTGTGTCTGATCCTCGGCGCGCGCTGGCCGTTCCACAACGGGGGCATCACCCCCTACCTGGATCGGGAGGGGATCTCCGAGCGAGTCATCGGACGACGGTTCCTGCCCAGGGGCGTGGCCGAACCGGCGTGAGTCGAGCTCGAGCGGAGCGAGCAATCCAGGCCCCGACCGCGACGAGCCCGGTACCGCAGCTGCGGTACCGGGCTCGTCGCGGTGTCGGAGTGTGGATGCGACCGGATCAGGACTTGCCGCTCCGAGCGTGTCCCATCTCGGCCAGCGATTCCCCGGTGGCCAACCGCGACTTCCGGTGGCCGTAGGAGAAGTAGAGGATGAAGCCGAGCGCCATCCAGATGACGAACCGCAACCAGGTCTCCACCGACAAGTTGATCGTCAGGTAGAAGCAGATCACCGCCGAGATGATCGGCAGCGCGGGCACCCACGGGACCTTGAAGGACCGAGGCAGGTCGGGCCGGGTGCGCCGCAACACGATGACACCGATGGAGACCAGGATGAAGGCGGTCAGCGTACCGATGTTGACCATCTCCTCCAGCTTGCCGATCGGGGTAAAGCCGGCGATCAGTGCAGCCAGGACGCCGATGGCGAGGGTGATCACCCACGGCGTCTGGAACTTCGGGTGCACCTTGGACAGCATCGGCGGCATCAGATGGTCGCGTGACATCGCGAACAGCACGCGGCTCGCGCCGATCAGCAGGGTCAGCACCACAGTGGTCAGACCGGCGACCGCACCGGCCGCGATCAACGTCGCGAAGCCCGGTTTGCCGACCGACTGGAAGGCCGTGGCCAGCGCGGCCTTGGGATCGATCTGGTCATACTTCACCATTCCGGTGATCACCAGCGCCACCGCGCAGTAGAGGATCGTGCAGATCACCAGCGACGCGATGATGCCGATCGGCAGGTCGCGTTGCGGATTGCGGGCCTCCTCCGCGGTGGTGGCGACCACGTCGAACCCGATGTAGGCGAAGAAGACCAGGGCCGCGCCGGCGAAGATGCCACCGACGCCGAAGGCGGTCGGCTCGAGTCCGAAGATGAACTGGATCAACGGCTGGGTGGCCCAGCTGGAGGCCGCCTCGCCCCCGCCGGTGGCCGGCGGGATGAACGGGGAGTAGTTGGCGGGATTGATGTAGGCGATCCCGGCGAAGATCACGAACAGCACGATGAAGAGCTTGATCGCGACCAGCACGAGATTCACCCGGAGCGACTCCTTGATGCCGATGGTGATCAACACCGTGAGGACCGCGATCAAGAAGATCGCCAGCAGGTCGACACCTCCGCCGGGGCCTATGGCTGTCGGCCAGTCGATACCGAGCTGTCCCATGAACACGACCGCGTACTGGCTCCAGCCCTGCGCCACGACGCTGGCCCCGAGCAGCAGCTCGAGCAGCAGGTCCCAGCCGATGATCCAGGCGATGATCTCGCCCAGGCTGGCATAGGAGAACGTGTAGGCCGAGCCCGAGACGGGCACGGTTGAGGCGAACTCGGCGTAGCAGAGCGCGGCGAGGCCGCAGCAGACGGCGGAGATCACGAAGCTGATCGCGATCGACGGACCGGCCACGGTGCCCGCAGCACGGCCGGTGAGGGTGAAGATACCGGCGCCGATGATCACGCCGATGCCGAAGACGGTGAGATCCAAGGCGGTGAGATTCTTCTTGAGCTGGTATTCCGGCTCGTCAGTGTCCCGGATGGACTGCTCGACGCTCTTGGTCCGCAGCACCCCTCGCTTGACCTCGGGCTTCGTCGTGCTCATCGCTGGTGTTCCTCCGATCGCCTGATCGTCCGATGATCAGCACCGTATGCCGGATCGGCCCGGTTTGAACAGACCGGGTCCCCGAACGGGGGAGCGCGTCGCCCGCCGCCGTGCGCGCTGCGCCGGGGCGGGATCAGAGCTGCCGCGCGGGATCGACGGCGTCCTCGCGCACCATGGCCTCGACGGCGTACCGGGCGATCTGCTGCGGGGTGAGACCCAGCTCCTCCAGCAGCTCGGCCCGGCTGCCGTGGTCGAGGAACTGTTGAGCGATGCCGAACTCGCGCACCGGGGTGTTGATGTCGGCCAGCCGGAGCTCTTGAGCGAGCCGGGAGCCGCAGCCTCCGACGATGCCACTGTCCTCGATGGTCACCACCCGCTCGTGGGCGGCCGCGAGCCGGAGCAGCGCCGGATTGACCGGAAGGGCCCAGACGGGGTCGACCACGGTGACCCCGATCCCCTGGTCTGCGAGGCGCTGGCCCACCGCCAACCCGGTGGCCGCCATCTGCCCCCAGACCACGACGAGCACCCGAGGCTGCTCGGTGCGCAGGAGGACGTCCACCCCGTCGACCGTGTCGAGAGCCGGCAGGTCGGCGGGGACCGGCTCCTTGGAGTACCGGATGACGCTCGGCGCGTCGTGCACCGCGACCGCAGCGGCGAGCGCCTGACGCAATCGAGTCGCGTCCCGGGGCGCGGCGAGATGGAGCCCCGGCACCACCTGGAGGATCGACAGGTCCCACATACCGTGATGGCTGGCCCCGTCCGGACCCGTTACGCCCGCCCGGTCGAGGACGAAGGTAACCCCGCAGCGGTGCAGGGCGACGTCCAGCAGCACCTGGTCGAAAGCCCGATTGAGGAAGGTCGAATAGACGGCGACCACCGGGTGCAAACCCCCCATGGCCATGCCGGCTGCAGAGGTCACCGCGTGCTGCTCGGCGATGCCGACGTCGAAGCAGCGCTTCGGGAATTTGTCGCCGAACAAATTCAGCCCGGTACCCGACGGCATCGCCGCCGTGATCGCGACGATACGATCGTCTGCCTCGGCCTCCTGGATCAGCGATTTGG
>DASTGF010000194.1:0-6224 GCA_035719255.1 Microlunatus sp.
TGGGCGACTCGGCCGGTCGGGCGCTCCAGGCCCTGGTCCGGATCGATCCCGACGGGTACGCCCGGCGTGAGCTGGCCGACCGTATCGAGGCGCGTTTCCCGCCGGCGGCCACGCTGATCAGCGTCGAGGGATCGCCGGCCGCGGTGGCCGAGCTCAGCGGTCTGCTCGAGCTGCCGCCGGATGCCGAGCGGCTCGGCCCGGTCGTTCTCCCGCCCGTCGGCGAGGACGAGCGGCACCGGCTGCTGCTGCGCGCCCCGCGCGCGCAACGGGTGGCGCTGGTGGCAGCCGTCAAGGGTGCTCTCGGCGTCCGCAGTGCGCGCAAGAGCGAGGGTGCGCTGCGCTGTCAGGTCGACCCGGTCGCCATCGCCTGACCCATCGCCTCGGACGTCGGTCGGCGGCGGGGGCATCGTTCCGGGGCCCGTCTGTACACTCCTCCGGTGCGTATCGTCTTCGCCGGCACACCCGAGGTCGCCGTTCCCAGCCTGGAGGCACTGCTGGCCTCCCGTCACGCGGTCGTCGCCGCCGTGACCAGGCCCGACGCCCCGAGCGGCCGCGGACGGACGCTGCGTCCGAGTCCGGTCGCCGAGGTCGCGTCCGCCCACGGCCTGGAGGTGCTCAAGCCCCAGAAGGTTCGCGATGAGGCCTTTCTGGCCCGGCTGCGCGAGCTGGCGCCGGACTGCTGTCCCGTGGTGGCCTACGGCGCCCTGCTGCCGCAAGTGGCGCTGGACATCCCGCCGAACGGCTGGGTGAACCTGCACTTCTCGGTGTTGCCGCGGTGGCGGGGCGCCGCGCCGGTGCAGCACGCCGTGCTCGCCGGGGACGCGACCACCGGGGCGACGACGTTCCGGATCGTCCGCGAGCTCGATGCCGGCCCGGTGTTCGCCACGATCACCGAGCCGATCGGACCGACCGACACCTCCGGCGATCTGCTCTCCCGGCTGGCGATCCGGGGATCGGAGCTGCTCGTCGAGACCCTGGACGGGATCGAGAGCGGCCGGCTGGAGGCCATCCCGCAGCCGGCGGACGGGGTGACCGTCGCGCCCAAGATCGCGGTCGAGGACGCGGAGATCGACTGGTTCCGCACCAGCGACGAACTGGACCGGCTGATCCGAGGGACGGCGCCGGCCCCCGGCGCCTGGACTACCTTCCGCGGTGAGCGGTTCAAGATCAACTCTGCCCGGGTCGACGGCACCGACGACCTCGATCCCGGCTCGATCGAGGTCACCAAGCGGTCGCTGCGGGTCGGTACGGCCGACGGCTCCCTGGTGCTCGGCGAGGTCAAGGCCCAGGGCAAGAAGCCGATGGCGGCCGCGGACTGGGCCCGCGGCGTCACCTGGACCGCGGACGACCGCTTCGGTGGCTGACCGGCCCGCCTCACCCGAACGCCGGAAGGCCGGCCAGCGGGCGGGTGGCCAGCGGCCGGGCAAGCCGGCGGACCGCGCCCGGCGGCTGGCGTTCGACGCCCTCCGCGCGGTCAACGGGGACGGTGCGTTTGCGAACCTCGTCCTCGGCCGGCTCCTGGACGAGCGGCGCTTGAGCGCCCGCGACGCGGCATTCGCCACCGAGCTGGTAGCGGGCACCTGCCGGCGGCAGGGGACGTACGATCTCGTGCTGGAGCGCGCGTCCGGACGTCCGCTCGGCTCGCTGCAGCCCGCGGTCGTCGACATCCTCCGGCTCGGCACCCACCAACTCCTCGGGATGCGGGTGCCCGCTCACGCGGCGGTCGGCGCCAGTGTGGATCTGGCGGCGGCGAGCGTCGGGCAGCGTGTCCGTGGACTGGTCAACGCCATCTTGCGAAAGGTGGCCGAGCGCGACGACGACGGTTGGCTGACGGAGCTGACCGACGGTCTGGGCGAGCGCGAAGCACTCGCCGTCCGGTACGCCCATCCGCGCTGGATCGTCGACGCCTTCGCGCAGGTGCTGCCCGCGGGCGAGCTGGTCGCGGCGCTGGCCGCGGACAACGTCAGTCCGGTGCCGACCCTGGCGGTCCGACCGGGCCTCGCCGACGTCGCGGAGCTGATCGAGGCCGGCGCCACGCCCGGGCGCTGGTCACCGTACGCGGCGGTCTGGTCCGGCAATCCCGCAGCGCTCCCACCGATCGCGCAGGGGCGCGCCGGCGTCCAGGACGAGGGTTCCCAACTGGTCACCTGGGGCCTGACCCGGCCGTCGGCCGATCCGGGGAGCTGGCTGGATCTGTGCTCTGGTCCCGGCGGGAAGTCCGCGCTGCTCGCCGGTCTGGCCGCAGAGCGGGGCGGTCGTTTGCTGTCGGCGGAGCTGAATCCCCACCGGGCCGCCCTCGTGGCCGCAGCGCTCCGCGCCTATCCCGGACCGCGACCGGTGGTGGTCGTCGCCGACGGCACCCGGCCGGCCTGGCGATCGGGGTCGTTCACCCGGGTCCTCGCCGACGTCCCGTGCACCGGACTGGGTGCGCTGCGCCGCCGCCCCGAGGCGCGCTGGCGCCGGGCCGAGGCCGATCTCGACGCTTTGGTGGGCCTCCAGGAAGCGCTGCTGGACTCCGCGCTGGACGCCGCCGCCCCCGGCGGTCTGGTCGCGTACGTCACGTGTTCGCCGCACCCTCGGGAGACCGTCGGCATCGTGCGCACGGTGCTGGCGAGGCGGGACGCCGTGAGCGTGGTGCCCGCCGAGGAGGTCCTGCCCGGCATACCGGGCAGTACGGCCGGGCCGTTCCTCCAGCTGTGGCCGCACCGGCATGGCACCGACGCGATGTTCGCCGCCTATCTGCGACGAGGCTGAGCCGCGGCAGGTCGAGCGCGACGTCACTGTCGCAAACCGCCGGGAGTTCCCGGCACTTCGCAGCAGCGTGAGACCGTGGACGGGACGCGGGTGCATTACCGGCGACATCGGCAGGTGGAGCGGCAGGGGAGCTGGAGGAAACATGGCTGTGCACGAGGTGGCTGATCCGGCGTCGGTGGGGATGAGCGCGGCTCGACTGGAGCGGATCGCGCCGGCGATGCAGGGCTACATCGATCGAGGAGAGGTGCGCGGCATCAGCACCCTCGTGGCGCGGCGAGGGCAGGTCGTGCATCGCGGCGTGTTCGGCCACCGGAACGTCGAGACAGCGGATCCGATGACCGACGACACCATCTTCCGCATCTACTCGATGACCAAACCGATCGTGGCGACCGGGCTCATGCTCCTCCACGAAGAGGGCCGGTTCCAGCTCGACCAGCCGGTCGGCGCCTTCCTCCCACAATTCGCCGCGCCGAGGGTCTTGCAGGCCGACGGGTCGCTCGTCGACGCCTCAGCGCCGATCACCATCGGCGACCTGCTCGGTCACACCAGCGGCCTCACCTACGACTTCATGGTCGACAATCCGGCTGCTCAGCTCTACCGCGACCATCACGTCATGCACGACGCAACCCGCACGCTCGCCGAGTGCGTCGACGTGATCGCTTCGTTGCCCCTCGGGTTCCAGCCGGGAGTGCGGTTCCACTATTCCGTCGGCATCGACGTGGCCGCGCGGCTCACCGAGCTGCTGGCCGATCAGGCGCTCGGCGACTACCTCGCCGAGCGTGTGTTCGGCCCCCTCGGCATGACCGACACGGCGTTCGGAGTGCCTGATGAGGATCTGGACCGAATCGCCGCGATGTATGGTCTGCCGGACCTGGTGGGGGACAACTACGACGGCGACGACCTTGCCCGGGCGGCGCTCGCCGGATTCAACGAGCGCATCGACGTGTCCATCACCTACCCGGCGTCGACGCCGGAGGTGTTCGTTCGGGGTGGCCTCGGCCTGTTCTCGACCATCGATGACTACTTCCGCTTCGCCCGGATGCTGGCCGAGGGTGGGGAACTGGAAGGCGAGCGAGTCGTCGGTCGGAAGACGCTCGAGCTGATGCACGCCAACCGACTCCGTCCGGGGATGATGCCCTGGGAGATCCTGGGCATGCCGAGTCCTGGATTCGGTTACGGGCTCGGTTCTCGGGTGCTGCTCGACGTCGCCGCCAGCCAGGGCGTCGGTTCGGTCGGCGAGTTCGGCTGGTCCGGCGCGGCGAAGACCTACTACTGGGTCGATCCGGTCGAGGACATCGTCGGCGTGTTCATGACGCAATACATGACCGGACCCGAAGCGCCGGATCGCACCTTCCGGTCCGTGGTCTACCAGGCGATCGTCGACTGACGGGTGCACCCGCTGCCGGCGACCGGGCGACCCGTCTAGGGTCGCACAGGGAGCCGTCACTCGAACGGTGCGGCGGGCACCAGTCCCCGGAGGAGCAGCCGTGAGCGAAGCGGAGACCACAGCGCAGGGCCGGCGCGGCTGGCAACGTGCTGCCGGCAGGCTGGGCGTTCATGTCCTGCGAGCCTCGCTCATCGTCAGCCCTCGACCGATAACACTTCTGCTTCGGCGCGAGTTCGCGAAGTCCGGCGCCAGCCGTGCCGAACGCCTGCGCCCCCTCGCCCCCGAGCCGATCCAGGTCACGTGCGACCAGACCTACGGCCCGGATCCCGACTGCCGGTTCGACGTCTACACCCCCCACGAAGGCGCTGTTGAGGGGAACCGACTCCCCGTGCTGATGTGGGTCCACGGAGGCGCCTTCGTCGGCGGCAGCAAAGACGAGATCGACTACTACTTCCGCGCTGTGGCCGCTTCCGGGTTCTGTGTCGTCGCCATCGGCTACTCCCTCGCTCCTGAGTCCACCTACCCGACACCCGTCCGGCAAGCGCTTGCGGCACTCCATCACATCCAGAGCCAGGCCGAGCGGCTGCACGCCGACCCGAAGCGGATCATGCTCGCCGGGGACTCGGCCGGGTCGCACATCAGCGCGCAGCTGGCCGCCGCGATCACCAACCCGCCGTACGCCCGGCAGATCGGCTTGGACGTGAGGATCTCGCCCGACCAGCTGAGGGCCGTCGTGCTGTGCTGCGGCATCTACGACTTCGTTGCCGCCGCGACCAACCCGACGATGAAGACCTTCATGCTCGCCTGCGGGTGGGCGTACTCCGGTGTGAAGGACTTCCTGGACGATCCCTACTTCGTCGCCACGACGGCGGTTGGGAACAACATCACCCCGGCGTTTCCGCCTGCGTTTCTCACCGTCGGCAACGTCGACCCGCTCCGCACCCAGACCGAGGGTCTCCTGACGGCGCTCCAGCGCGCAGGGGTGCCGACCGAGTCGTTGACCTACCCAGCGGAACACCAGCCCCCGCTGTCCCACGAGTACCAGTTCGACCTGGAACTCGCCGACGCCCGCGTGGCGCTCGAGCGTCTCACCGACTTCCTGCACCGCAACGCAGACTGATCTCGATGGGGTCGGGTTCGCTCGATTCGCAGCTTCCGACTCGAGTCATCAGTCTGTCGTGAGCCCGTCCGACCCCGACGATCCGCTGCGCGACGGTGGCCATGTCGACGGAGGCCGCCTTCAGCACTCATCCTCGGCGACGCCCGACACGTACCGTGTGGCCCCTTGCGCCGGGTACTCACGGCACCCTGCAGCAGTGTCGTCGGCGCGCGACCGGGCCCCGCCGACCCCCGTCAGCGTGGATAGAGTCCCGTACGTGGCCACCCGGATCCTGCCGAGCATCTTGTCCGCTGACTTCGCCAACCTCCAGCGCGAGATCGAGGCCATCGGCAGTGCCGACGGGGTCCACGTCGACGTCATGGACAACCACTTCGTGCCGAATCTCACTCTCGGCCTTCCGGTGGTCGAGGCCATCCGCAAGGTGACCCCGGCGCTGCTCGACCTGCACCTGATGATCGAGGAGCCCGACCGATGGGCGCCGGCGTTCGCCGAGGCGGGTGCGGAGTCGGTGACCTTCCACGTAGAGGCGGCGCAGGCGCCGATCCGGCTCGCCCGCGAGCTGCGCTCCCGGGGCGCCCGGGCCGGGATGGCGCTGAAGCCCGCAACCCCGATCGAGCCGTACGCGGAGCTGCTGCCCGAGCTCGACATGGTGCTGATCATGACCGTCGAGCCCGGCTTCGGCGGCCAGAAGTTCCTCGACCTGTGCCTGCCCAAGATCGAGCGCACCCGGGCACTGATCGACGCCTCCGGCCTGGACATCTGGCTCGAGATCGACGGCGGCGTCTCGGTGGACACCATCGAACGCTGCCGTCAGGCGGGCGCCGACACGTTCGTGGCCGGCTCCGCGGTGTTCGCCGCCGACGACCCGGACGCGATGGTCACCAAGCTCCGCGAGCTCGCAACCCCCTGACCGCGCGCTCCCGACCCCCCACTTCCCGAGTTGTCAGGACGTCAGAGGGCCCA
>DASTGF010000195.1:0-14178 GCA_035719255.1 Microlunatus sp.
CCGTGTGCACCACCGGTGCACGGCGCGAGGGTGGGTCGACATCGTGGGGCGGGATCGGACGCGCCTGCACGCCAGACAACGACGTCGGTGCGGGCTCCTCCGATCTCGCCCTCGTCGGATCCGAGCTTCTGCAGATGCCCACCGACGCATGACACACGTCGAATCGTCGATCACTCCGCCTACCCGTCCTCGGCCCGGCTGACGATCTTTTCCACGATCCAGGTCGTGGAAGACGTGAGAAGCCTCCAGCGCCGGGTATGGGCTCCGAGATCTGCCCTGCAACTGCGGAGGCGATCTTCGACGACCATGACCCAGAAGGAGTAGTCGTGAGCTCAGTGCATCAGTCCGTGGAGGTCGACGTGCCCGTCAGCACGGCGTACAACCAGTGGACCCAGTTCGAGTCGTTCCCCCAGTTCATGGACGGCGTGGACGAGATCGAGCAACTTTCCCCGACCCGCAGCCGCTGGGTCGTTACCGTGGCCGGCGCCACCCGGCAGTTCACCACCGAGGTGACCGAGCAGGTGCCGGACGAGGTGATCGCCTGGCGGAGTGTCGACGGCGACACCGGCGGGCACACCGGACGGGTCACGTTCGAGCCGCTCGGGCCGCAGCAGACACGCGTGGGCATCGACCTGGGCTGGGAGCCGAAGGGTGTCGCCGAGAAGGCGGGCGCGTTGTTCAACATCGACCAGCGGCAGATCGATGCGTCCGCGCGTGACTTCAAGGAGTTCATCGAGGCGCAGGGGCGAGAGACCGGGGCCTGGCGCGGCTCGGTGTAGGAGAACAACGGCGCGGGAAGACTTCCGACCGCGAAGACGTTCCCGATCTCGTGACGTCGACCTTCGCACGAACCCCTGAGCGCACCTCGCTGCGACAGCGCTACGGGTTCGCCCTCCTGACATACGCCTTCGCGGCGATCATGCTGGGCACCACGCTGCCGACGCCGATGTACGCCTTGTACGCCGAGCAGATGCAGTTCGGCGTGCTGACCACCACCGTGGTCTTCGCGATGTATGCCGGTGGCGTCCTGCTGGCTCTGCTGGCCTTCGGCCGGTGGTCCGATGTGCTCGGTCGCCGGCCGGTCCTGCTCGGCGGCGCGGCAGCGGCGATCATCAGTGCCGTCGTCTTCCTCGCGGCCCGGTCCGTTCCCGAGCTGCTCGTCGGGCGCTTCTTCTCCGGACTGTCGGCCGGATTGTTCACGGGCACCGCCACGGCGGCGATCATCGAGTCGGCCCCGCCGTCGTGGCGGACCCGTGCGGCGGCCGTCGCGACGGTGGCCAACATCGGAGGCCTCGGACTCGGTCCGCTGGTGGCGGGCATCCTCGTCGAGTACGCGCCCGCTCCGCTCCAGCTCAGCTTCGTGCTGCACATCGTGCTGGTGACCCTCACGGTGGTGGCCGTGTCCGTGGCGGCGGAGACCGCACAGCGTGGCGGCACGATCGGGATCCAGCGACTCTCGATCCCGCCCCGGACGCGTGCCGTTTTCGCCGTGGCGGCGACCGCCGCATTCGCCGGCTTCGCCGTCATGGGTCTGTTCACGGCAGTGGCACCGTCGTTCATCTCGGGCGTGATCGGCATCGACAACCATGCCGCCGCCGGTGCGATCGTTGCAAGCGTGTTCGCCGCATCCGCGGTCTCGCAGGTGGTGGCGGTCCGCCTCGATCCGAGTCGCGCGGTTGCGGTTGGTGCCGCGATCCTCGTCCTCGGCATGGTGCTGCTCGCGGTTGCCCTCAGCACCTCCTCGCTCGCCGTTCTTGTGGCGGCCGCCATCGTCGCCGGGGTGGGTCAAGGGATGAGCTTCAGCCGTGGTCTCGCGGCGGTCGCCGAGCAGACGCCGGCCGAACGTCGGGCCGAGGTCAACTCGGCCTACTTCGTGGTGGCCTACGTGGCCATCTCGCTGCCGGTCATCGGCGAAGGCCTCGCCGCCCGTCAGTGGGGTCTTCAAACCGCCGGCGTGACATTCGCCGTGGCCGTGGCCGTGCTTGCGGCGCTCTGCTTCGTCGGCGTGCTCGTGCAGGAGCGCCGGCGGAGCTGAGCTCGCTCGAATTCCCGGGGCGGTGGGTTGAGCATCAGTGCTCGATCCGGATCTTCGCCTTGGTGTCGGGCAACTCGACGAAGGTCTGGCCGGTGGCCATCTTGAACGGCGTCCCGTCGCCGAGGGTGAAGGAGAACGGCTCCTCGACCGCGCCCTTGCTCCACGTCCCGCTGACATAGTGGCCATGATGGAAGTAGTAGAAGGTGCCCTTGGTCTTGATGATGTCGTGCAGCGGCTCGTCGTGGCCGCCGCCACGGAAGATCTTCCCGTAGTGCTGCCGCGCCTTGATCACCAGCACGTTGTCGGTGCTGATCCGGGTGCCGTCCGCCAGCACGTGCGGACCCCAGGGCATGCTGCGCTTGTAGCGTTTGGTCTTGGCGTCGTAGCTGTAACTCATGAAGTAGTTGTCGCCCTTGTAGGGGATCTTGATCGACGTCGCGACCTTGCCCTTGACCGTGCTGACCTCGTCCTCACTGGACGCCCACGGAAAGTACGGCTGCTGGGGACCGGCGCGGAAGCGTTTGGTCTGCCTGGCCAGGATCGCCGGGTGGCAGGTGGTGGCCCGGTCATAGTAGGTCTGCCCGTTGTAGGTGTAGACCCGCGACGGATCGGTGCCGTAGGACCCCGTGCCGCGGGTGTTCATGTAGGACAGCATGCCCTCGAGGTGTTTGCGGTAGTGCTTGACGTAGTTGATCACCCACCTCGCCGCACCGGTGTTGCCGATGATCGCGTTCATCGGGCTGAGCAGCGGAATGTCCACTGGTCGGATGGAGCGGACGGGCTCCACCGTGTCGGCCATCCTCGAATGGAACACCGGCACCAGTCGCGTTCCGCTGTACCCGGCGGTGTCGCGGTAGCCCTCGAGCTCGACGAAGACGATGTCGGCCTTGTCGATCCCGCGCTGTGGGTGCTCCTGGCGATTGTCGGGGACCTTGACGGCGACCGCCGCGTGTTTGGCCAAGCTCTCGTCCTTGAGCAGCCGGCCCGTCAGCGGCCAGCGGGGACGGGTGTCCACTGGTGGTGTCGGACTCGGAGTCGGGGTGGTCGACGGCGACGGCGCGGGCGGGGTCAGAACCGCGCTCGGCGCGACGGACGGCTTGTTCTGCGAGCACGCGGCGAGTCCCACCCCGACCGCGCCGAGCAATGCTGCGCGGCGACTGAAGCGAGCCATGTACTCTCCTTCGTCTGCGTGTCCGGTCCCGACGCGGGCAGGTTCATGCTAAGGGTCGAGGCAGCCCGCCACCGGCACGTACGGCCGGACACACCACGCGCCTGTGCCTCACCCGGTCGGGTTCGCGGCCTGGCCGAGCTCGGCCAGTGCTGCGGCCAGCCGGGTCGCTGCTTCCTCGGCGACCGGCTGCAGGGCCGGGTTCGCGGTGAGCTCGACCATCGTGTGGGGGTCCAGGGACTCGACGCGGGTCTCGGACGGTCCGGTTTCCCGGATCGTCACGTTGCAGGGCAGCAGCAGTCCGATGGACGCCTCGGCCTGCAATGCCGCGTGGGCGAGCGGCGGGTTGCAGGCGCCGAGGATGATCTGCGGTGCCACCTCGACACCGAGCCGGGATCTCAGGGTCGCCTGCAGATCGATCTCGGTGAGGATCCCGAATCCTTGTCGGGACAGGGCGTCACGGACAAGTGCGGCGACCTCGCCGAACGGCCGGTCCAGGGTCACGCCCAGTGCGTAGCTCATCGGGCGGCCGCCGTCCGAGCCGCGTGCGCGGCACGAACCTCATCCATGTCGAGTCCTCGGACGGCCGAGATCACCTCGTCGAGGGCGCTCGGCGGGAGTGCGCCCGGCTGTGCGAAGACGAGCATGCCGTCCCGGAAGGCCATCAGCGTCGGGATCGAGGAGATGCCGGCGCCCGCGGCCAGGGCCTGCTCCGCCTCGGTGTCCACCTTGCCGAAGACGATGTCGGGATTCGCGGCCGCCGCCTTCTCGTAGGTCGGCGCGAAGCGACGGCACGGGCCGCACCAGGACGCCCAGAAGTCCACGAACACGATCGGGTGGGCGGAGATGGTCTCCTGGATAGTGCTCGCGGTCAGATCGATGGTGTGCATGAGGATCCTTTCTCGATGTGCCGAGTATACCCCCAGGGGTATCAATACATACGGCATCGGTTTGGGGACCGCGTGGCTGGGCACTCGACTCCCGGCTCCGACCTGTCCGACCAGGGCTCCGGCGTAGCGTCAGGGCTGAGCCCCGTCACGGCAGGAGGAACCACATGCGAGTGCACCGGATCTTGGCGAACGTGCGCGTGTCCGATCTCGAGGAGGCGAAACGGTTCTACGCCGACTTCCTCGGCCTCAGCCACGTCGCGTTCGACCTGGGCTGGGTCGCCCGGGTGGGTTCGCCCGACAGCTCTGCCGAGCTGCAGCTGGTCACCCGGGACGCCGAGGCGGCCGAGGACGCTGTGGTCTCCGTGCTGGCCGACGACATCGACGCTGCCTACGACGAGGCGCTCCAGCGCGGCTACGAGATCGTTCACCCACTGACCACCGAGTCCTGGGGTGTGCACCGCTTCCTGGTGCGTGCTCCCGACGGCAATGTGATCAACATCGTCGAGCATCCGAACTGATCACACAGGTTGAGATCGGTGCACGACCACCGCGGCGCGAGACGCGGTGCCGAGGCGATGGAGGCAGGACGTGGGAGGCGCTCCCCAGGACGAGGATCCGCGGACCGCCGCCGCCCGTCCGGGCGCGCCGTGGCCGGTGCGCCGCGGGGCCGGGTGTTGCGTGTGTTGCCGAGGCGTGCAGCCAGGAGCAGTCGGCGCACAGGGAGCCTGCGGTGACCGTCTGGCAGTGCCTCGGCACATCGCAGTTCTGGTTCGAGTCGATGCAGAACTGGCAGAGCGAGTTCGTTCGGCTGCCCGTTCGTGGTGGCCGCCGGCACTGCAGCGCCCCCCGAGAGGCGGGACTCTTGATCGCGTCGTTTCCAGCTGCACCGGCGGCCACGTACGCTGAGGGGTACCCGCGGTGGACGAGGCAAAACGCTTCTCACCGTACAAACCTCGCCCGATTGCCCGAGCGAACCTCGGCACGCCGGGTTCGGCAGGATCAGCTGGGCGCCCCGAACCAGGTGACCAGCGCCTCGCGAAGGCCCGTCGGTGGCCCGTCGCCGACCCAGGCGACGTGACCATCGGGCCTGATCAGCACGGCGGAGGGCGCCGAGACGGTCCCGATCACGGGCAGTTCCCACGGCCCGCTGACCTTCGCCTCGACTCGGCGGATGCGGTCCGCCCACCCGGTGATGTCCCGACCGCCGGGCTCGCCGAACTCGAGGAGCACGGGCTTGGCGGCGTGCAGCAGCTCGAAGGCACGCTGCGGACCGTCGGCGGTGATCAGGTCGAGATCGGGCATCCGGCGGCCGACCAGCGGGTGCGCACCCCCGAGGTCGTATGCGACATCGAGCCCGGTCAGCAGCCCGGCGAGCTGGGTCCGCGGGGCGTCGAAGGTCAGCAGCTCGCCGAACGTGTCGCGGAGGGCGTCTGTTCGCGCGTCGCTGCGTTGGAGCAACGCCTGGGTCATCACGTTCTTGATCACGCGGGCGGTGACCGGGTGCCGCTCCGCCTGGTAGCTGTCCAGCAAGACTTCCGACGCTGTCTGCCGCACCACGAGGGCAAGCTTCCATCCGAGATTCACCGCGTCCTGCACCCCGAGGCCGATCCCCTGCCCGCCGGTCGGCGGGTGGATGTGGGCGGCGTCTCCGGCGATCAGCACCCGCCCGCGGCGATAGGCCGTCGCCTGACGGGCAGCGTCGGTGAACCGCGAGATCCAGACCGGGTCGTGGACGCCGAAGTCCGTGCCGTACACCGCAGTCAGCGCGCTGCTGAGTTCGACGAGGGTGGGCTCGCCCGGGGTGGGTTCGATGACGGTGGCACCGGTGGTCGGACCGCTCGGGACCTCGGTGACGATGAAGCCCGCGGTGCGCCCCTGGCCCGTCAGGTTCACCCCGTGGATCCCGATCGCGTCCTGGCGCAGGCCGGGTGGCGGGTCGTCGGACACCTCCACCTCACCGATCAGGTAGCTCCGCGTCGCCTCCGCGCCGACGAAGTCGATGCCGGCCGCGCGGCGGATCACGCTGCGTCCACCGTCCGCTCCGACCAGAAACGTCGCCCGGTGCTCATCGCCCCCCGACAGGTGGACAGTGACCCCCGCGTCGTCCTGGGTGAACCCGGTGACGTCGACCCCGTGCCGGATCGGCACGCCCAGTTCCTCCACCCAGCCGCGCAGGATCTGTTCCACGTGGCTCTGGGACAGCCCGAGCGTGTACGGGTGCCGCGATGGCAGGGTACTGATCGGGAGAGGCGTTCCCGCGAAGCTCATCAGCTGAACGATCTGCCCCCGGTCGAGGAACCGGTCGGCGATCCCACGCTGGTCGAAGATCTCGATCGTCCGCGCATGGAAGCCGCGGGCCCTCGTGCCGGTCAGCTCCGCCGTCGTACGGCGTTCCAGGATCAAGACGTCCACGCCGGCCAGCGCCAGCTCTCCGGCCAGCATCAGACCGGTTGGTCCGCCGCCGACGATCACCACGTCGCTCATCTGCCCTCATCTCCCTCGGTACGACCCAGCAGTCTGCGCCACAAAGGGGGCCTTGCCACAAGCCCCCAGCTGCGCTGTACGTTGGTCGTGACGGAGGCCGATCATGCTGCCGAGGTCCCTCGGGCCTACCAGCCCGTCGCGTCAGACCTCGAGTTCGACGGCCATCTCGGTCGCGCGGACGACGGCCGAGCTCAGGATCAGGCCGTCCTGCACCGAGAACGAGCCCGTGACCGGCGCCCAGAGCCAGCCTCGTGCGACCGAGGTGTAGGTCTGAGTGCCGGGGTCGAACCGGATCGTGACGTCGTGGAAGTCATGCCAGCGCTGGTCGAGCTGATACCACGCCTTGTAGACCGATTCTTTGGCGCTGAAGATGGCACGGTCCCAGCTCACCCCCGGATGAGCCCGCGCGAGTGCCCAGAGATGATCTTGTTCCTCTCGCGACGCGATGCTGTTGAGGACACGCGAGGCGAGCGACGCGTTCGGCTCGGCGTCGATGCCGATGGCGTCGTAGTCCGTGCGCTGCGCCACGGCGGCCGCACAGTAGCCGGGACAGTGGGTGATGCTCCCGACCAGCCCCGAGGGCCACTGGGGATTGCGCCGGCCGTCGCGGAGCACCGGCATCGGTGGCCAGCCGAGCAGCCCGAACGCGCGCCGCGCGCAGTGGCGTCCGGTGGCGAATTCACGTTGACGCGCCGGGCTGGACGCGGCCACCAGCCACCGTTCCTCGGGAAACAGGACGGTGAGGTCGGAGTCGTTCGTCGTTTCCACGACGGCGACGTCGTCGGGAAGCTGACCGGAGAGCACGCTATGACTCGCTGGTGAGCTCGGCCGACTGCTGCCACAGCTGACGAGCGAGTTCCTGGTCGTACGACTGCGGCGAACTGGGCTTGGCCTGTCGTCCCACGAAATACTTCCCGGTCACCGCGCTGAGCTCCGGGGCCGTGGCGAGCCACGCCAGGTCGGCGGCCGAGTCTGCGACCCGGCGTGCCCCGGGAAGCCGCGTCAAGAGGGGAGCGAGGCCGTGGTACATCTTCTGCACCACCGGCGGGTACTGCCGATCCAGACCCGTCTCCGGCATCAGACCCGGATCGAAGGCGTTGACGGTGATGGCGTCGCCTTCGCAGCGACGCGCGAGCTCGTAGGTGAACATGATGTTGGCCAGCTTGGAGTTGGCGTAGCGGACGCGGCCGGCCGTGCCCGTCGTGACGGTGCCCGTCCGGGTGGCGAGGGCGAGCTCGCGGGGTTCAGTCCACTGCGGGGCGGGGAAGCCGAACGACTTCGTCGGCCCGTGATGGACACCACTGCCGATCATGATCACTCGTGCCGGTCGGCGGAGATGATCGAGAAGCTCCGTGACCAGCAAGAAGTGCGCGAGGTGGTTGATGGCGAAGCTGAGCTCGTAGCCGTCGACGGATCGCTCCACCCCATCGACGATCTGCAGGCCGGCGTTGCAGATCACGGCGTCGACGGGTTCGGGGCGATCGATGATCAGCGCAGCGAGCCGCCGGACCGCGCTGAGGTCCGCGAGGTCGCACTCGAGCACCTCCACATCCGCTGTCGACCGGGCGGTCCGGATCTCGGCGGCCACCTGTTCGCCCTTGGCCGGATTCCGTACGGCGAGCAGGACGCGGTGCCCGGCCTCGGCGAGATCGGTGGCAGTTTGGCGACCGAGGCCGGCGGACCCGCCGGTGATCAAAATGGTGGACATCGGCAACTCCTGATGGGGGTGGGGGGTCGAGGTCAGGACAAGTCGGGCAGGGCGCGGGAGACGATGCGATCGGCGAGGGCGGTCACGGTCAGAGCCGGCGGCACCGATCCGGTCGATCCGGGGATCAGAGCCGAGTCGATCACGTAGAGACCGGGATAGTTGATCAGTTCCCCGCCCGCGGTGGTGGCGCGGCCCAGCACCGCTCCGCCGAGCGAATGGGACGTCAGGACCGAGGTAACGGCGTTGACACTGATCAAGGGGCCGACGGCGTCGAGCTTGTCGGCGACCGCCTGGGCCGCCTGGGTGATCGGAAGCAACCGAGGATCGGTCGCTGGCCAGTTGAGCACGGCGGTGCCTCCGGTGTAGGTGATGGTGCCGATCGGCGGTGGGCTACCGACGGCCAGCATCTCGCGGATCAGTCCTGCCACCGCCGGCAGGCCGAGTGGGAAGTTCAGCAAGGTGACCGGACTCGGCGTGTTGTCCCATGCCGTGATCACCGCGTTGGCCGGGCCACCCTGGGCGCGCGATGGAAGCGGATAGCCGCTGCGGAGGACGATGTGATCGCCGCCGCTTCCCCAGCCGCGGCCCACGGCGTCGGTGAGATCGGGGAGCTTGCCCTGCGCCCGCATGGTCACCAGCAGCCTGGTGGTGGCCACGGAACCGGCGGCCAGGAGCACCTTGCGGGCGGCGAAGGTCTTCGTCGTCACCACGGAGCCGCCCGTGTCGATCTGCTGGGCCGTGACGAGGTATCGATCGGCTGATGGCTCGATCGAGGTGACCAGGTGCAGCGGCAGGACCGACGTCAGTCCGGTGGCCTCCGCCGCTGCCAGGACGGTACGGTCCACGCTGAGCTTGGCGCCGGAATTGATGCCGAGGATCGAGGCGCCCGCGATGGCGGCGGGTCGGAGCCGGCCGGCGATCTCGCCACGGACGACGTCCCAGTCGACCGCCATGTCGGGCTTCTGGACCGGCAGGCCGGCGCGGCGCGCCTCGGCGATGAACTCGGCAGCGTTGGCATAGGCCGGGCTGGCCAGGACATCGTCGGGGATGGGGCTCGGCTTCAGCAGGGAGCGAGCGCGTGGATACCAGACGTCTGCCATCTCGCCGTGGTCGAGCACGCCGCCGAAGCTGGCGGCGAACAGGTCTGCCCGTGGCTCCATCATCACGGTGTTGTTCACCAGAGAGCCGCCACCGACACCGGCGCCGGCGAGGCACACGACCCCACGGCCCACGAACGCCTCCAGAACGCCGGTGTACTTGGCGATCTGGGCACCGCCGAAGGGGTAGACGGTGCTCAGCCAGGCCGCGCGCCCATCGATCTGGCCGAGGGTGGCAAAGGTGTTCTGGTCGGGGGTGAGAGTCCAGCGGCGGCCCCGTTCCAGTACCACGGTGGACAGTCCGGCCTCGGCGCAGCGCAGGGCGGCAACCGAGCCCGCGTACCCGCTGCCGACGATCAGGATGTCGACGGGGGTGGACGAGCGGGTTTCCGCCGTGACCAGCTGCGGTGATGCAGCGACCGCGAGTGCGCCGGCACCCATCGCCAGGGCAACCCGTCGGTTGAATCGGGCGGGGCCCGATGCCGGTCCCGGCTGGGACTGCGGCGGGTTCGGGTCGGCCGGGGTGGGATGGACCGGGGTTGTCGTCACGGCTGGGCTCCTTCGATGATGACGGGAAAGCGCGCCAGGCCGTAGGAGCCCTGACGCTGACGGAGTTCGGGCGGGTCGTTGGGGTCGAGTGACAGCCGGCCCAAGAACGGCTGGATCGACAGGAACGTCCGTCGGGCCAGGAGTCGGGACAGGGCCGCGCCGGGGCAGAAGTGAGGTCCGGCGCCGAACGCCATGTGGTTCTCCTTGTTGGGCCGGTGGAGGTCGAAGGTCTCCGGCTCGTCGTACTGCCGTGGATCACGATTGGCCGATCCGAGCAGCACATGCAGCAAGGCACCCTCGGGGATGTCGACGCCCTGGACGCACAGATCGGTCTTGGCACGGCGGAGGAGCCATTGTGTCGGGGGATACATCCGCAGGTACTCCTCGATGAACGCATCGGTGAGTTCGGGGTTCGCCGCCACGGTCTCGGCGAGGTCTGGCCGGGTGAGGAGAAGATGGATGCCACCGCCGAGCAGGTTCATGGTCGTCTCGTGACCGGCGGCCACGAACGACCAGGCCATGGTGACGAGTTCCTCCTGCGTCAACGTCCCGGCCTCGTGCTGGCGTACGAGGGAGCCGAGGATGTCCTCAGGGTTCTCGCCTTGTTGACGTTCCCGGGCCAGGTCGCCCATGTAGTTGCCGAACTCGATGAGGTCTTCGAAGAAGCCGGGGGCGAGGTCGGGGTCCATACCCGCCGCAACGGCGAAGGAGTTCATCACCGCCTGCGACCACCGCCTCAGATCCGCCTTCCGGTCGAGCGGGATGCCCAGCATGCCGCCCACGACGCGAAGCGGGAGCGCGGTGGTGTAGGCATCCACCAGGTCGACGCGGCGCTGGCTCATCACCTGGGTCAGCAGATCGTCGATGATCACTTGAACCCAGTCGCCCAGAGTCTGGACGAGGCGCGCGTGAAATGCCTGGTTGGCCATGTGCCGCAGCCGGGTGTGCTCCGGGGCGTCGCGATTCACCAGCATCGGCAGGTTGAGGTAATCCTCTTGCCGGATTTGGGACGAGTAGTGCTTCTTGTCGCGGAGTGCGGCGTTGACGTCCTCGTAGCGGCTGATCAGGTAGATGTCGTGGCCGTCCCAGGTGGCCTGGGGCAGGTGCAACACGGGTGCCTCGTCGCGGAGCCGGGCGTAGAACGGCCAGGGGTTGACGCGATACTCCACGTCGGCGAGGTCGAAATGGACGGTGGTCATCGGGTCTCCCGTTCGGTGGCTGGGCCGGAATGTCGAGGGGCGGGAATGAAGCCGCGTTGCTGAAAGCCGTGCAGGAAGGTGTCGACCAGCGCCCGGTCCAGCGGTGGGCAGCTGATCCCGTGCTTGGCCAGCGCGTGTTGCGTGGCCGAGCAGTCCGACACCGGGAGGCGAACATGATCAACGGTGTCGTTCAGGAACGGCACGAGACCGAGTAGCGCCATCGTCCCGGATCGCCGGCCGACGATGTGCTGTCTCCATTCGTCGAAGCCGACCCGTTCGATCGGGTATCCGGCTGCCTCGACGTGGTCGAAAAGCTCGAGCCACGACAGGGTGGTCGGGTTGACCAGGTGAGACACGTGACCGGCGAAGTCGGGGTCGGTGGACAGGGCCACGATGCTGCCGGCGACGTAGTCGACCGGCGCGGGTTGAAGTGGCATGTTCGCGTCGGTGGGTGCGAGCCGGGCCTCGATGCACCCCTTGATCAACATCGAGAGATGGTCGAGCCGGTTGAAGGCGCCGGTCTGTGAGTGTCCGCCGGTGTTGACCCGGTGCACGGTCACCGGAAGTCCGCGGTCGCGGGCTTGCACGACCATCCGTTCCGCGACCCATTTCGACTGGGCGTAGCCGACGGCCAACGGTCCGCTGCCCAGGAGGTCGTCGTCTTCGCGGGCCCGCTCGCGCCGGTCCTCGCGCGAACAGAACACTCCGACCGTCGAGGTGTAGTGCAGGGTCTTCGGGGTTCCGGTCGTCGCGAGCCGCAGGATCTCGCGCGTCCCGTGCACGTTGGCTCCTGCGAGGCTTCGATACGGGTAGGTCCACTTGACCGTGGCGGCGTTGTGGAAGACCGTGCCGATCCGGTCGGACAGGCCGGCGAACTCACCGGGGGTGAGTCCCAGTCCGGGCTGCTCCAGATCGCCGGTGACCACCTCGAGCCGGTCTTGTCCGGGAGTATCACTCAGTCCGTACTGGGCCAGGTTCGACGCGATGCGGCGCCGCCCCATCTCGACCGACTCCGCCCGAACCAGGCAGATCACCGGTCCGGAGTAGCGCCGGAGCACCTCCGCCAAGAGGAACGCACCGATGAATCCGGTTCCGCCGGTGAGGAGCACACCGGGGGAGCGGTGGCCGTTCGACGGTGCGGTGCCGACCGGGACGATGGTGCTGTCCAGACGGGCCAGGTCATCCAGTTCGGCCACGGACATGATCTGGATCCGGGTGCCGAGCGTCGAGCGCTGGCCGTTCGATGGGTCGGTCGGCGATGCGGTGCGGGATCCGGACGGCGGTTCCGCCGGTCGATCGACGACCACCGGCTCAGCCTGGGGCCGGACGGGTTCCGACCCGGTCTGGTCCTGCTCGCGCGCCGCCGAGCCGGTCGGAGATTCGGCCAGCAGATCGGCCGCGAGGCGCTGGGCCAGCCGTCGCACGGTTTGGCTGTCGAACAGGTCGGCGACCTCGACGGTCACCTCCAGGCTGTCGTGGAGGTCTTGGCTGAGTTCGACCAGCATCAAGGAGTCGGTGAGTTCGATGATGTCGGCATCGGCATCGACCTCCTGCGCCGTGCTGCCGAGGATGCGGGCGAGGAGCTCGCGCAGATGTTGCAGGACCGCCGGCAGGATCTCGTCGGAGGGCAGGGCGAGAATCTCCGCACGGACCGAGGAACCGAGTTCGGGCCCGTCCACGCCGCTCGGCGAGGCCGCATCATGCCGAACCCTGGCGAGCAGGTCGGGGGTGACGCGGCGGAAGGCGACTCCATCGATCTCGGCGGCCGTCCGACCGGCCGGGTCGGTCAGCACGAGGTCGCCGACGAAACCGGAGGGGTCCATCCCGGTCATGGTCGCCCGGCACAGGAGGGGACCGTCGGCGTTCAGCGCGTTGACGCGCAGCGCCCGATAGCCGGCGCCCAGGTGCACGGGTCGATCGTGGTCTCGACCGTCGGCCGCCATCGCCACCAGCTGGATGGCGGCGTCGACCATGAGCAGCTCGGGCGCGATCCCGGCCTCGAGCGCAGAGCACTGGTCCGGCGGTGGAACGATCTCGGCGGTCGATGTTCCCCAGGCGCGGGTCGCGTGGTCCACCAGCCGGAGGCTGGGACCGAGCACGAACGCGGGATGCCACCAGCGACGGTACGCGTCGTCCCGATCGAGCTGGTCGTCCGGATGGCCGCTCTCCCCGCGGAGGTCGTACCGGGGGAAGGTGACGGGAACGTCGTCGGCGGTCCGGCACGTGGTCTGCAGATGCAGGGTCTCGGAGTCCTCGCCGACGTAGAGCTCGGTCACCACCGTGGTCGGCGTCGACCGGCGGGCCACGACGTGGATCGCCACGTCCGCGTCCGGCCCGACGACGAGGGGCCGGCCGATCTCGACCGCACTGATGATCGCGTCGTCACCGATGAGGGCTCGGGCCGCTCGAAGAGTCAGCTCGGTCAGCAGGACGCCGGGCACGACCAGCTCGCCGTGGACCCGATGCTCGGCGAGGAAGGGAATCCGGGACGCCGCGAGATCCATGCGCAGCAGGGCGAGATCGCGTCCGTGGCGGATCAGGGCGGGGGCGAGCGGCTCGGCGACCGGCCCGGTCCGCTGACGTTGCGCGCCCCCGCCGATCCAGTGGGTCCGGTGCTGGAAGGGGTAGCTGGGCAGGTCGAGATGCGGAGCCGCCCCCGGCATGATCCGGTCCCAGCGAACCGCGACGCCCGATCGCCAGGCGGCGCCCAGCGCGTCCGGATCCGGGCGCGCGGTCAGATCGATGCGCACCGCCGACGTGAGGTGATCCGACTCCTCCGCTGGCGGGTTCACCCTGCCGTGCAGGTGGTCGAGCAGCCCCGACGGCGCCGTTCCGCTCGAACCGAGCCCGGGGAGATCAGTCTCCATCGGCAGCGTTGCCGGTCGCCACGTCACCGCCGCCACGTCGGACTCATCGACCGCGCGGAGCCGTTCGTGGGCGATGCCGTGGAGGGTGGCGAGGTGGTAGCCGTGGGTGGGGGTGATGGTGCCGGTGAGGGTGGCGGCGGTGTAGGCGCCGATGCCGTGGCCGTGGAGGAGGTGGGGGGTT
>DASTGF010000196.1:0-12974 GCA_035719255.1 Microlunatus sp.
AGGAACGCAGTCGTAAACCGCATTACCACATCGAGGCAGTCCTGCCTAGACCCCAACTCGGACTCGCAGCGTCACCTCACACCTGGTGCGGGACCTTGGCTTCCAGCTGGGTCCAAGGGCCGATGACCGGGCGCGCCTCGACGGGCTCAGGGAAGCGAATGCATTCGCGGCCAGGCGAAGCACTCTGCTACGGCTGCCGACAATCTGACGCGATTACCCAGAAGTGACTTAGGCACTTCACTCTGCGGGGCCGTGACCGTAGCGTCGAGCGCTACGGGGAGGTCTACGCGCGGGAGTGACGAATGTCGCGTCATCGAGACCATGAACTGTCGGTCGGGTCCGTCGCAGTGGACGCATGGCGAGCTGTCCGCGGGGGCTCGACCAGCATCGCGGAGCGACAGGTGGCCCGGCTCGACGCGCTCGTGCGCCACGCCCGGGTTCTTCGAGGTACTACGCCAATCACTACCGTGGGCTGCCCTCCGATGCCCACCTGCACCTATCGCTGGTAGCCATCTCAACGGGGGTGGACTCCTCACACCGGACGTGCGCCGACGGGCCGAGCATGCATTCGGCTGCCCGGTGAGCGAGTCGTACGCCGCGTCCGAAGCCGTACCGCTGGCTCTCCCCTGTCGGCACGATCGGCTACAGGTGAACAGCGACTGGTTCATAGTCGAGCCGGTCACCGCCGATGGTCCAGCGGTGCCGAACGGGAGCCGGTCCGACGGCCTGCTCGTCACCAGCCTGGCGAACTTCGTCCAACCCGTGATCCGGTATCAGCTCGGCGATCGTGTCGTCGTGTCGGACCGCCCATGCCGTGAGGAGATCCACCCACCAGGAAGGGCGCCAGCCTGAGGCCTTGCCGTCCCCTCGCACCACCCTGGCGGCTTCTCGAACTCGTGGCCCCAGTCAGCGGTGCGGGCCTGCCTGCCAAAACCGACGGGCTGACGATCGTCCCGCAGCCCCCAAGAATGGGCACACCAGACTCCCGACGCTCGACACAATGCAGCGCTAATGCCTTGAGTTGAGTTGGCCCGAAACCTTCGACCCGAACACCAAGGTGGGGCCGCAAATTGGGGACTTTGGACCGCTGACTTCTGAAGGCATCACGGCGATGCTGGAGGTTGAGGATCAACACGGAGGTCACGGTGTTGTGGCAATCACGGCCGGCGCCAAGGGAAGTGGCCTAGAGGCGCGGCTGAGGCTGATTGGGTCGAGACGTTGACTCGCGGCGGTGGCGGCATCAGGGTTGGCTTGCAGCTAGGCGCACAGCCGCCACTGGCGCTGAGTCGCGGGTACCTGCTCGCCGCCCGCGCTATGCGACTGAGTTCGGTGATGGTGATCGACCACTTGCAGAATGTGTTCCCGAGTGTGATCTGGGACGAGCAGCTGACGTGGTTGGCCAGGCGTCGTTGGACTCCGCACGACCACCTGGATTATCAGGCCTTCCTGGGCTACCTGGCGCCGCACGCCGGGCGGCTGCAGCTGGGAGTGGGGGTGACGGACACGATTCGCCGGCACCCGGTTGTGATCAGCCAGTCCCTGCTCACCATTGCCCAGGTGACCAGGCGAGCGCCGATTCTCGGGGTGGGGGTTGGTGAGCTGCTCAACATCGCGCCATACGGCCTGGACTACACACACCGCACGTCTCGGCTGGAGGAGGCGCTGCAGGTGATTCGGGCGTGCCTGAACGCGACCGGGCCGCTCGAGTTCACCGGGCGGTACTTTCGGCTGGAGGGCGCCAGGATGGACTTGCGTGCGCCCAGGGGCAGGACCCCGCGGATCTGGGTCGCCGCGCACGGTCCGCGGTCGCTGACTTTGGCGGGTCGCTACGGCGACGGGTGGTACCCGACGCTGGTCGCTACCCCGGAGGAGTACGCCGCGAAGTTGGCGCTGGTCCGCGGGGCCGCGTCAGCGGCTGGACGCGACCCAGATGCCATCACCCCGGCGCTGCACCGGTTCACTGTGATCGGTCGCACCGAGGCCGAGGCCCGTTCGATGCTTGATACTCGTGCTATTCGGGCATTGGGACTGGCCGTGCCGGGGCAGGTGTGGCGCGATGTGGGGGGTCGGCACCCGTTCGGCGACGACTACAACGGGCTGGCTGAGTTCCTTCCAGAGAGTTATGGCCGGTCCGAGCTGGACCGTGCCATTGCGGCCGTACCGATGGAGGTTCTGACGCGGGGGCCACTTCTGTGGGGCACGCCGGAGCAAGCCGTGCGGCGGCTCCGCGAGTTCGGCGACGCGGGCCTGAGGCACGTCGTACTGGCGCCCGTGTCAGGGTTAGTCTCGCCCAGGGCTGCCCTGTACGGGCTTCTCGCCACCGGAACTATCGCCCACGCCCTTGAGTAGGCCGCTGAGTCACTTCCCAGGGCCGACCCAACGCCGGCGCACCGCGAAGATGACGGATCTTCGCCCTTGAACCTGCGACCGGACAGGCTGAGGACGACAGGGGGGCAAGCCCGCGTTTCACCGGGGGAGTCGCCCGGCCGGTGTTCTGTGGGCCGTTGTGCTCTACCTGGCCGACAGCTGGGCGCGGACGGTGAGAAAGTGAGCGGTCCCCTCGACGGTGGTGCCGCCTGGCGCCACGGCAACGGCAGCCAACGGTATGGGCGTGGTGACGTAGTCGGCTGCCGGGTTGTCGGCAGCGCGCGCGGTTCGCATGCTGAATGTCCCCGCGCAGCCTGCTCATCGTCCCGCTCGACCTGTGGGGAAACGCGGCAGGTACTGTGTCGCGCCAGGCCACCGGGGGGAATGCGAAGAGGTACCGAGGTACACCGCCCCGGGGCCCAGGTGGGCGACCTGCTCGCCACTGCCCCGGGCAGGCCGCGACGTGGCCGCCGCGGAACTGCTGCTGCGCCGGGAGCTCACCATCGCCGCCGGCGCCCGGCAGGCCCGACGGCGCGATCTGCGGCCAACCGACCGGTGCCGCATAACCGCCGGACGTCGGCTCGGCCAGCGATCACTGAGCAGGCCGCAGGATGACTGGCGCCCAGGACCAGGCGCTGACGGGTCTGACCGCGCAGGAGGCAGCGCGTCGCCTCGCCGCAGACGGGCCGAACGAATTGCCGACCGCGAAACCGCGAAACCTCTTGCAACAGGCGTGGGAGGTGGTCCGCCAGCCCATGCTGCTGCTCCTCCTCGGCGCCGGCGCGGTCAACTTCTTGCTCACCGAGCCCTTGGACGGCGCCATCTTGATGTCCTTCGTGGTGGTCGTCATTGGGATCTCCATCTATCAGGAACGTAAGACCGAGCACGCGTTGACAGCCCTACGCGACTTGTCCTCCCCCCGTGCGCTGGTGATACGCGGCGGGGAGCGGCGACGTATCGCTGGGCGAGACGTCGTACGCGGCGACCATGCGGTACTGGCGGAGGGCGACCGGGTGCCCGCCGACGCGGTGCTGCTGGAGTGTGTGAACTTTTCGGTCGACGAGTCGGCATTGACCGGGGAGTCGGTTCCGGTGCGCAAGACGCCGGCCGAGGTGGCCTCGGTCTCGGCGGAGATTGGCCGCCCCGGCGGCGACGCGACGCCGTGGGTGTTCTCCGGCACGCTCGTGGTCAAGGGCCACGGGCTGGCGCTGGTGAAGGAGACGGGAGCCGGCACCGAACTTGGCCGGATCGGCACGGCACTACGCACGATCCAGCCCGAGCGCACGCCGCTCCAGCGGGAGGTCGACCGACTGGTGCGCTACATCGCGATGTTCGGCTTGGCCGCGGCCGCGACCGTCGTGATCATCTACGCCCTGACACGCGGCAACTGGCTTGAGGGCTTGCTCGCCGGCATCGCCACAGCCATGGGGATGCTACCGGAGGAGTTTCCGGTCGTGCTCACGGTGTTCCTCGCACTCGGCGCCTGGCGCATGTCTCGCAAGCACGTCCTGACGCGGCGGTCACCGGTCATCGAAGCACTGGGGTCGGCGACAGTCATCTGCGTCGACAAGACCGGCACGCTGACCGTGAACAGCATGAGCGTGCGTGAACTCATCGTCGACACCGGTACGCACCTACTGGACCGGCGGCCGCTGCCCGAGGCGTTCCACTCTCTCGCCGAGTACGCGGTCCTCGCCTCGCCGATCGACCCGTTCGACCCGATGGACAAGGCGTTCAAGGACCTCGGCATGACGTATCTCGCGGACACCGAGCACCTGCACGCCGACTGGGAACTTGTCCGGGAGTACCCGCTGTCGGAGAAGCTGCTCGCCCTGTCTCACGTGTGGCGCTCGCCCGACGGCAGCCGGTACGTCGTCGCGGCCAAGGGTGCACCGGAGGCAATCGCCGATTTGTGCCACCTCGGCCCGGACCAGTTGGGCGCCCTCACCGCCCAAGTCGAGGCAGCCACTGTGGGCGGCCAGCGGGTGCTCGCGGTCGCCCGGGCCGCATCCAGCCAGGACCAGGGCGTCCCCAGCCAACAGCACGACTTCGACTTCGAATATCTCGGACTGGCCGGCCTGCATGATCCGGTCCGGCCTGGCGTGGCTGACGCAGTGGCCGAATGCGCGCGAGCCGGGGTGCGCACCATCATGATCACCGGTGATTACCCGGGTACCGCGCTGGCGATCGCCCGCGAGATCGGCCTGGACCAGAGTGCGGGATGCATCACCGGCCCGGAACTCCGCGCCATGTCTGACACGGAGCTTGCTCACCGCGTCCGGTCGGTCAGCGTGTTCGCGCGGATGATCCCGGACCAGAAGCTCCAGCTCATCCGCGCCCTCAAGGCCAACGGTGAGGTCGTCGCGATGACCGGCGACGGCGTCAACGACGCTCCCGCTCTGCGGGCCGCCGACATCGGTATCGCGATGGGAGCGCGCGGCACCGATGTTGCCCGTGAGTCCGCCGCCCTCGTGATCACCGACGACGACTTCACCTCGATCGCCGGCGGCGTGCGCCAGGGCCGCGGCATCTTCGACAACCTCCGCAAGTCGATGTCCTACATCGTCGCCGTACATGTGCCGATCGTCGGCATGTCCCTGGTCCCGGTTTTCGTAGCCGCCTGGCCGCTGGTACTTCTGCCTGTGCAGATTGCGTTTCTCGAACTCATCATCGATCCAGCCTGCTCGGTCGTGTTCGAGTCGGAACAGATCGACCCCAAGATCATGGACCAGCCGCCCAGAGGAGTCGGCGAGCCGATATTCGACCGCAGAACGCTTAGCATCGCCGCCCTGCAAGGGCTCTCAGTACTCGCCGCCGTACTCGCGGTCTACCTGTGGAGCGTCTTCACGGACCGCCCCGACGAGGTCGTTCGCTCCATCACCTTCGCCACCCTTGTCATCGGCAATCTCGGACTGATCCTGGTGAATCGGTCGTGGCGGCTGCCGATCTGGCGCACCTTTCGAGAGCGGCGCAACCGGACGCTGAAATGGATCCTGGGCGCGGCCGGTGTACTGCTCGTCGCCGTGCTCACCGTTCCCGCCCTGCGGGCGGCCTTCAACTTCGGCGCGATCACCCTCACCGACGCACTCATCGCAGCCGTGGCCGGATTCATCGCCGTCGCGTGGTTCGAAATCTACAAGGCGACGGCGCGGGGATGACCGCACCGATCACGAGTCAGAAAGTGGAATGGCACAATGGACGGTGTGATAGCCCGGCCCGCGTGGTATGCCAACGTGTTAGCAGCTTAGCTGCTGTACGCTTAGTCAAACTCGGCAGAGTTGTTCTCAGTATGCGGGTCAGGGCTCGAGTCGCGCCCGGATCATCACCGGGTCGTCCCGGCGCACGACTGGGTGGTTGAGCTTGCGGCAGAGCGACGACGCGCTGGAATCGCGGTCATTGTCCTCACTCGCGCAGGGAACCTTGGCGTGAGCGCAGCAAGGAGTGGCTAGTGGTACAGCCGGTCCCGTTCGATGCGCTGATCATGCGAGCCGACATCGACGATCGTTCCGAAGTGGAGTTCAAGCAGGCGGCCCTGGCCGCGATCCAGCAGCAGTACGAAGTCGTGCTCGCAGTGGACGACAACCCGACCGTGATCAGATTATGGAGCGACCACGGGATACCTACCCGGCTCGTAGCCGGATGGAGAGATCGGCCAATGTTGTAGCTGGCAGCCCTCTGTCCCGGCTGGCGGCCAGCAAGCGACGCATTACGAGCCGCATACGGAACGTCCCGGCTGGTTGCTGACAGGCTCGCCTGCGTCAATCTCAGTGCACGAGCTGATCAGCCAACTTGCTCGGCGGGCTGGGGTGTCAGGGGTGGCCGGAGGCCATCGCGGAGCGACGCGGTAGCGCCCTTGACTCCGCAGCCTGTCGAGCTGATCCTCAGTGTCGGGCCGCCGCCCCATTTCCCAACCACCGTTGACTTTCACGCTGTGACGGTCCGTTGACGTCCGTGATTGTTCCTGGGTGTCTGCGGGTATTCGTGGACGTTCGTTTGTCGGTGGCCGCCCGGAGGCGGAGCGGCCCGCAGCGCAGCGAGGACACGCGGAGCCGCAGGGCGGCGAGCCGAGCGAAGCTCGGCTCCTTGAGCCAGTAAAGAAATTCGTAACGGATATCCGCGGAGTCGCCGAGCACCAAGCTTGCAAAAGGCGCGTGTGTATAATCGGGAATTGGCGGAACACCACACACAAATATTGCAGCGATAAAGCGCTCGGGGGGTCGGCTCCCCCACCTGGCCCGATGGCCATCACCCACACACAGCCCGACAAAAACACACCACATCACTTTTGCCGCCAGTTGATCTTTCGGTTTGCTGATCTCCGCGCCCCCGGGGCGGTTCCAGGGCGTCGGAGAGGTGCCCGTCGCTGCGACGGGACCAGCCCCCCGGAACCGGGCGGGTCGCACGGTGGAGCCGCCACAAATTGACGTGCGACCCGCCCTCGTGGGTGGTGTGTCATGCGTGGTGTGGTCGAGCATCGGGACCGGTCGCTGTTCGAGCTGGACTGGTCCGATCCCACGCTGCAGGCGCAGCTGGGCACGGTGGTCAACGCCGGCCGGTTCATCGGGTTCGCCGACGCCCTGGCCCGGGTCGGCAACTGTGCCCACCCGATCCGGCTCCGCGGGAGCAGCGAACGGATCGACCCGGCCACCGGAGAGGTGCTGGGCAGCTACTCCAGCGCAGCCGAGCCGCTGGGCGTCACCTACGTCCGCTGCGGGAACCGCCGCGCCGAGCGATGCCTGGCCTGTTCCCGGCTGTACGCGCGGGACCTGTTCCAGCTGATCCGCTCCGGGGTCTGCGGCGGCAAGACCGTCCCGGCCACGGTCGCGGACAACCCGCTGGTGTTCGCCACCTTGACCGCTCCCTCCTTCGGCCAGGTCCACCGCCACACCCGCAGCGGCGTCTGCCGTCCCGGACCGCCCAGCTGGTGCCGCCACGGCCGGCCGCTGATCTGCCGCGACTTGCACCCCCACACCGACCAGCTGCTCGGACAGCCGCTGTGCCCGGACTGCTACGACCACACCAGCCAGATCATCTGGCAGTGGTGGTCCAGCGAGCTGTGGCGCCGCTTTACCATCAACCTGCGCCGCGCGGTCGCCAGACACCTCGGCCTGCCCGAGACCAGACTGGCCCGGCTGGCCACCGTGCAGTACGCCAAGGTCGCCGAGTACCAACGCCGTGGCGTGATCCACTTCCACGCCCTGATCCGCCTCGACGGCCCCCGCAGCCCGGAAGGGTTCGCACCCGCCCCGGCCAGCATCGACGCCGCCCAGCTGGCCCGCCTGGTCCGGACCGCGGTCGAGTCGGCGTGGCTGGTCGCCCCACCCGTCGACGCCGCCGACCTGCCGCGCCGGATCGTGTTCGGTGCCCAGCTCGACGTCCGCCCCGTCCGGCTCGGCTTCCGCACCGACGAACCCGACCAGCCGCTGCGACCCGACCAGGTCGCCGGCTACCTCGCCAAGTACGCCACAAAGTCAGCCACCGACACCGGCCCCGGACCGAACCCGCACGGCCGCCGGCTCCGCGCCACCGTCCTCGACCTGGCCGCTCGCAGCCGCGACCACGCCCTCCTTACCGGCGTCCTCGGCCCCTACCAGCAACTCGGCCGATGGATCGGCACGCTCGGCTTCCACGGCCACTTCTCGTCCCGTTCGCGGCGCTACTCCATCACCCTCGGTGCGCTGCGCCGCGCTCGCCGACGGGTCAGCGTCCTCCTCGCCGCGCAGGCCGCCACCGACACCCAGCCCCTCGACCTCGCCGCTCTCGAAGACCAGCTGCTGGCCGACGACACCGACACCACCTTGATCATCGGCCACTGGAATTACCTCGGCGCCGGCTGGGACAGCGACGCCGAACACGCCCTCGCCGTCGCCTCCGCCGCCCGCGCCCGCGAACACGACCAACAACGCGCCGAACACCGGAAAGCAGCAGCCCAGTCCGAGAACCAGTTCGCAGGCAGGAAGGAGTGACGATGGCGGTGCGGAGGCAGGACAAGCGGCCACCACTGGGGGTGCGCCTCACCATCGACGTCGAAGAGGTCCACGCTCCGCGCGGGACGGTCTACTGGGCTCGGGTCCGCTGGCGCGATCCGCAGACCGGGAGACGGGAGACGTTGAAGCGGTCGCATCCGAGTCAGCAAGCCGCGTACAAGTGGCTCGGCCAGATGCAGACCGTTGCCAGCACCGGGGTTGATGCCACGCAGTCGCTCGGCGCGTACGTGGAGGCCATCGGTGACCGCTGGACCCGTGGAATCGATCCGACGTCGACCTATGACCCGTACTCGGCGGGGCTTCGTCGGCGTGTGGTGCCGACCCTGGGGCATCTGCCGATCGGGATGATCACCGCTGGACTCGTCGATCGCGCGATCGACCAGTGGGAGATCGAGTATGGCCGATCGACGGTGAAGAACACCGTTTCGGCGCTGGTCTTGGTCCTCGACGAGGCGGTACGCGACGGCATCATCGCCCGCAATCCGGCCAAGGACAGGGCGCGCCGGCGCACCGTCGGCCGGAGGGTGCCGGCTCAGCCGAGCAGCCCACGTGAGCTGGCGTTGCCTGACGTCGTCACCCTGCAGCTGCTGGTGCGACGTGCGGTCGAGTCGGGCGCTCACCAGTCGTGGGGCGACGTCGTGACAATCCTGGCGACGACCGCGCTGAGGATCAGCGAGGTCTCCGGACTGACCGTTGGAGACGTCGACCTGGTCCGCGGCTTGATCCACGTGAACCGGCAGACCTATCCCGGACGGGGCGGTCTGGTCACGAAGGAGACCAAAGGCCGCCGGCGGCGAACGGTGCCCATCATCGATCCTCTCCGGCCGACGATAGCGCGGCTGACAGCTGACCGCCGCGCGGACGAGCGTCTGGTGCTGGGTCCTCGAGGTGGCGTCATGACGACGGCCACTCTGCGCGACGCCACGCACTGGGACTCCCTCGTCATGGAGCTCGGTCAACCAGGGCTGGTGAGGCATGGACTTCGGCATACGGCGCTGACCTGGATGGCTGACGCGGGCGTGGACCTCCACATCTTGCAGCGGGTCGCAGGTCACCAGGATCCGGCGGTCACGGCACGCTACCTCCACCCCGACGTGCAGGCCATGCTCGACGCTGGCACGGCTTTCTCGGCCTGGTGGTCCGGAGTTGGTCCGGAGCGACCCCGCCTTGGCGTGATCGACGGCGGCCGCACGGTCGGCTGAAACTGACCTCTGAGCAGGGGATTCGCTCCCCTGGTCGGTGTGTCGGGCTGACAGGATTTGAACCTGCGACCCCTTGACCCCCAGGCGCTTCAAGTACCGCGCAGCAGCCACCGATCGGCGGATCTCCGGTCGCCCGCTCAGTCCAACGTCGTCCGCCGGCGTCCGGCCCGTGCACTCGTCGATGACTATCAGCTTGACGATCAGGCGTTGATGGTCGCCGAAGGACTCCTCCTTCGAATCGTGGGCGCGAGAGAATGATCACCGTGTCCAGCGCGGGTCGTAGATCGATCAGATAGATCGAAGCCGCTCTGCGTGATGTGTATCGGCTACATCCCTCTCCAACCGACGCGGGCGATAGTGACTGGGACTGGCTCGCTGACGTGACGAGCTGGACAGCTGGGTTGCCGGAGGGCTCGGCCGCGACGGCATTTCGGCCGCGTCTGTCAACGGTGGCCTGCAGCTGATCTCAGCCTTATCAGGTTGGGCGAAGTGAGCTCTGAGCTGATCGCACGACGCTCGGGTCGGTCCGTGACTGTCCACCGGCGGACCCAGCTAATCTCGCAGGTCTGCCACTCAGTCGTCACACAGATGATGGCCACGACCACAGGCGACCATCTGCCTGCAACGAGGTGGCAGCGTGGGCGGCCTACGTTGTAGCGCAACTGGACGCGGTTGCGACTCGCTTTCACAACGGTGGTCGGTTCGGGCAGCCGCGCTGATGGACTGCCCGAACCTGGCGAGGTGTCCACACCGGCGCGGCCACGTCACGTGATCGGTCATGTTCCCCCGGCCGGGGTTGTCAAACATTGACGTCTCGGCCCGATTATTGGTGCGACTGCGGGGGTAGCCTCGGAGGTGCCGCGGGTCTGCGAGGCACGGCTGGTCAAGGTCGCGTCGCTTTCGGTGTACGCCAATGGGTCGTCCCTGACCGGATCGAAGCGCCACCGTGAGCGAGCCCGACTCGTCCGATCTCCTCGGCATCTTCCAAAGCCTGCAGTCGGTGGTCTTGGCGACCAGCGGCATCGAGACCTTCCTCCAGCAGCTCAGCGTGCTCGCCACTGGGGCGGCCGATCAACCGATCTCGTGCGGGATCACCGCCCGGCGGGACGGGCAACCGCTGACGGTGGCCTTCAGCGACACCCTGGCCAGCTCGTTGGATGAGACGCAGTACGCCGCCGGCGATGGCCCCTGCCTGCACACGCTGGCCACCGGTGAGACCGTAGCCATCGACGACGTCCGGGAGGAGTCTCGCTGGCGCGACTACCTCGACAAAGCCAGTTCGAGCGGTCTGCGATGCTCTCTGAGCCTGCCCCTGGACGTCGACCACACCACCGTGGGAGCGATGAACCTGTACGGGTTCGCCGAGCCGCGGGTCTTCACCCCGCCGGTCCGGTCGCGCTGCGAGCTCTTCGCCGCCCAGGCCTCGGGCGCGTTGCAGATCGCGCTCGGACGGGTGACCGACCACCAGCTGCTCGACCAGCTCGACCAGGCGCTCGCCTCCCGCACGGTGATCGACCAGGCGATCGGCATCTTGATGGCCGAGCAGCGATGCACGGCCGATGAGGCGTTCGCGCTGCTGCGGATGCGCTCACAATCGGCGCAGGTCAAGCTCCGTGACGTTGCGGCCGACCTGATCACCCGTGTCACCGGTCAGCCACCCCAACCAGGGCGCCCGTTCGATCGCAGCTGAGACCCTCGAAACACAGCCTTCCTCTGCCGAACGCACCAGAGACGGTGGTCACAGGGTGGTAGGTGACAATGGTCCAGAGGGCGCGCGTGGCCGGCCGGCCGGCTACCCGCCCAGGACCGGGATGTTAGGAAAACGCACCCGCGTCCGGGGCTCGCTCCCGGTCTCGGGTTGATCCCGAGGCTGGGGGCACCTCACGCCGACCGCGCTATGATTGACGCCGGTTGGGGACACAGCCGGCGCTGTGACCTGCGCATTCAGCCCCCGAACCTGGGAGGTGTGATGTCGACCCCCCGCCCGATCAACAATGCTCGCTTTCAGCTTGACCATACGAGCCGAGAAGGCCAACGCCACTCCCACTTCCCTAGCGAGCAAGCCGACACTCTGAACACCACCGAGCTGGTCGAGGAACTCACCCACCTCCGAGCCAAGCTGGACAGCCTGCCGACCATCGAGCGGTCCAAAGGCATACTGATGAGGCATTACCGGATCGAGGCCGACACAGCATTCGACGTCCTTCGGCGCTGGTCCTCCAGCAACAACCTGAAACTCCGCCACATCAGCCGACTCATCGTCGACGCCGCGACCCGCGACGCTCGATCCCAGACGCCAGGCGCTCCGCCGACGATCGGACCCTCGCTGACAGAGGTGATCGCCTGGCTCAACGACGGAGCCATCACCGGACACATCCCCAGCAGCCACTGCGTCACACGCTCGACTGAGCCATGGCCAGGCGCTGCTACCTCAGCTGCCTCGAGCAGGTAGCCCGACAACGCGAGGACCGGCCCGCAGCGAGCGCAGCGAGCGAGGACACGGATCCCCGCGCCGAGGCGAAGCCGCCGCCTTGATGTTTAACCAGAGGCGCGATCGGCAGTCGACTGGCCCGACGCGCCCGAACGCGCTGCGACCAACGGACGATCGCTAGAGTGGCGCGCACCAGCTGGATGGCATCGGACGGAGCGGGCTGAGTGGGCGAGACGACGAAGCGGGTCGAGGACACGATTCGAGGGTGGGTTGACTCAGGCGAACTGGCGCCCGGAATGAGGCTGCCGTCGGAGCGGACGCTTGCCGACGAGCTGGGCGCCGGACGGACGACCATTCGACTCGTGCTCACCAAGCTAACCAGTGAGGGTCTGATCCGTGCCGAGCACGGCCGCGGCTACTTCGTCACGGAGCCCGAGTGAGTCTCACGACGGTCGATGTACTGGGCTGCGGTGGACGGAAGTCGTCGCCGCCAATCGTTGTCACGAATTCAGCGACGTAACCGGGCGGTGCCGGCTCCCGGGCGGATGCTTCGCTCATCGCCACGATCGCGGTGCGCAGCTCCAGCGCGGGCAGCAGCTTGAGCAATCCGGCGGTCGTGCGGTTGGGGAGGTTGCTTACCAGCACGTCGACCGGAAGCGCCTCAAGTAGCGCAAGCGCATCGCCCTGAATAACGGTGGCGTGCGGAACTGCATCACGCAGGCGTGCGATCAGCCGCTGGTCTAGCTCGATCACTGTGAGCGACCGGCACACCGGGAAATGCCGCGCGACCGTTCCGGCGCCGGCGCCGATTTCGACCACCGCGTCGCTCGTTCGTATTCCTGCAGCCGAAACGATGAGGTTCAGTTTTTGGGACGATACCAAGAAGTGCTGCTCATATTGAGGGTCCGCAATTTCGGCGAGGTCTGCGTCTGTGTACTGCGTCACTCCGACCACCCGGACATTTCGGCTCCAGCCTTCGCTCCCACC
>DASTGF010000197.1:0-4261 GCA_035719255.1 Microlunatus sp.
CGCTCCCGGTCCCGTACAGCCGGGTGCATCCATACCCGGGTAATGCCGAGCTCGAGACACTCGATGACCTTGTCCGGTAGCGCTCCCCGGGGCGTCGAGGCGGCCACGACCAGCAGCCGTACCTCGGGCCAGACGAGCCTCGGGTACTCATCTGGGCCGGGGAACCCGGTCACCGACGATTACACTGAAAGGCCGAGCGCATGACCGAGAACGCAGCACCGCGGTCGCACCAGCCGAACGTCTCAGGCCAGGGGCTGGTCCGGCGGCTGTACTGGGCCAAGCGGTGGCTCTACCGCGGCGGTCGGCCCCACGGGCTGGCACGAGCGTTGAATCGGCTGTGGGCGGCCGCGTTCGCCGCGGGCCGGCTGTCCCCGAACAACGCGGTGACCCTGGACGTCAGAGGCCGGCGCACGGGCAAGACGATCTCGTTTCCGGTCGTCGTGGCCGAACACGACGGCGAGAGATACTTGGTCTCGATGTTGGGCAAGGACGCCAACTGGGTCCGCAACGTCCGCGCCGCCGGGGGCCACGCGGTGCTCCGCAGGAACGGCGCGCAGAACGTCCGCCTGATTGAGGTGGCGCCCGCCGAGCGGGCACCCATTCTGCGCGCCTACCTGGACGCGGCACCGGGGGCCCGCCCCCACTTCCCGGTCGACCGACGCGCCCGGCTGGATGACTTCGCCCGGATCTCCGAGGAGTATCCGGCCTTCCGGATTGTGCGCGGGGCCGCGAACCCCACGGCCGCCGCGGTGGCGAACGCCCATGGCGTACTTCGCCCGCCGTTGGAGCTCAGCGCGCATCTGAGCGTGCGCCCAGGCCAGCTGGACGGCTTCATCGCGCAGGCCGCCCAGTGCATCCGGCTGACCCGTGAGCTGGACACCGACACCCTGCGCTACGACTGGTTCCTGCGCAGCGACGGCACCGCGTGCGAGGTCCGCGAGGCCTACACCGGCGCCCAGGCGCTGGCCGAACACCGCATCCACGTCCAGCCCGCCCTGCAGATCCTGCTCGAGAGATACGCCGACGACCACGAGATGACCGTCTACGGTGAAGCCTCCCCCGAACTGCAGGAACTGGCCGAGGCGCACCACATGACCGACCACCTCACCTGGTTCACCTTCCTCGACGGCCTCGAACCAGCCAACCGGTGATGAGGCCTGCAACCACGCACGGCACCCGGGTTTGTCCTCCCGCCGGGACCGGCGACGACCATGCAAGACTCCCGGACGGACAGTGCCGCTGATGGGTAGGCGTGCGGCGCTGTCGCCAGGTCGGTTGGGCGGGATTGCGTTCCTGCTGTCGGGAGGGCTGTACCTGATCAAGTCCGTCCTGGACTTCTATGTCGGAGATCCGCCATCGACCGGGCCCGAGATCTTGGCCTGGCGGTCCTCCCATGAGGTGGCGCTGGCCTGGATCGACGAGGTGCTCTTCGCAGCGACGGTGCTCCTCATCCCAGGAGTGATCGCGCTCTACCGCGCCCTCGACGGATCCAACCGGGCGTGGGTGGGGTTCGGCTGCGGAACGCTGGCGGCGACCATACCCACCTTGTTCGCGGTGCTGATCGTGCATGGCCGGCTGGCCTTCCCTGTATACGGGATGAGGGTCGACGATCCGACCACCATCACGCTGCTGGTGTCGCTGTACTACGGCGGACTGCACGCGGTCAACCTCCTGTTCGCCGGCGCCTGCATCGTGCTGGGTCTGTCCATGCGTCGCGGAGTTTTCGGGTCCGTGGCCGGGATGGTAGGAGTGGCGGCCGGCGCAACACAGCTGGTTGTCGCCTACCCCTGGCTCGTCGACCCCGGCATCATCCTGGTCTTCCAAGCCATACTTGCCGCCTGGTTGCTGCTGAGTGGGTGGAGGATGGCGCAGCCATCTATACCGTCGACAACTGCCCCCAGAGCGCCCTGAACGCACGGAACCCAGCCGGGCCCCCGTATTGTCAGCCCTCTGGAGGTTGTAGTGACTCCTCCGACGTCGGCAGCGTCACGCTGACCTACATCGATCGGTACGACCATGACGTGGCATCAACTCGCCGCCCGTTCTACGACGATCAGGCTATTCAACTCATCAAGAGTCAAGATCGGCACGTCGCACCCTGAGGCCTTCTACATCTACTTTTACGCTCTCGGCGTCAACGTTCGGGCGATGGCGAGAGCTCCACGTGGTGGAGCAGCGGCACGCCACGGGCGGAGTGTTCGACACGATCTTCTGAGGGTGACGACGAGGCGGACGTGGCTATCCACTAGAGGCTGCGGTCCATCCGCGCTGGGTTCGTGGATGTCCGTTTCGGGGACCAACGTCCTGCCCGTCTTCTGCTTCTGTCCCTACTACACCGCCGTCCCATAGCTGATCATGGGACTGGGGTCTCGGATCTCGTCTTGATTGGGGGGATGGGAGCAGGACGTGAGCGCAGACGTGAGGATTGGCCTGCGGAGGCTGGTTGGGAGTGGTGACCGGATCGGCCTCGTGGTTCTGCCGTTCTTGGTCGTCGGCCTTGTGCTCAATGTTGCTTGGCCGGCGGCGTTCGACGTCGGCGGCCCACCCACATGGCTTCGCGTAGTTTCACTGCTCATGCTGGTGGCTGGCGTGGCCAACTGGTTGTGGTGCGCCATCTTGATCTTGCGGATTGTGCCCAAGGGAGAGTTGATCACGGGCGGGCCGTACGCGGTGGTGAAGCACCCGCTTTATACGGGGATGGCGCTGCTTGTTCTGCCGTGGTTGGGCTTCCTCCTCAACACCTGGCTTGGGGTTGCTCTCGGCGCCGTGGTCTATGTGGCGTCACGCAAGTTCGCGCCCGCGGAGGAGGTCGAACTCGCGAACAGATTCGGCGAGGCGTGGGATCGCTACGCCGACAGCGTGATGTTGCCTTGGCTGTGACCCGGCGGCCCGGGTCCGCGAATTTCGTCGTCGCGGCTTGGGGTACTCACGCCGACCCTGAACGGGCGGTGGCGGTGGGGGCATGCTCAGCCACCACACCATCTGGTGCCTCGGGACGACCAAAGGATGGCCGTCCTCGCCATCGGCTGTATGTGCCCGCTGGGACGCCTCTGCAGCTGTATGCCCCCGCCCGGCACGACTGGAGCCCGTGGCGTCCAGTCCGACAGACCGGCATGCGCGAGCTGATCGGACGTTTCTGTCCATGCGGCGCTGAGCAGACCCAACCAGCGACCCAACCGGCGGTCGCTGGCACGTCGGTCGAGGCTCACCGACCGGTCGCGGCCGGCGGAACCCGGCCAGACAACGCAGCCTCGGCCACATCCAGCGACGGGGGATCTGCTGTCGGTGAACACCGCCAAGACCTGGGCCGCTCAGGGCCACGCCGGGTACGGCGTCGACGCGGCCCGACCAGAGGGGACGGTTGACCCTGTACGGGTGTGGGCTGAGCCCCCGCGGCCGGGGTGTCGGCAGCGTGCTGATGCGGCAGGTCATCCACGACACCGAACCTGCCGGCGACCTGTGGCTGGTCGCGGTCAACCAGGCCGCGGCCAGGTTCTCCCAACGACTCGGGTTCGTCCACGCTGGCCGCACCCTGCTCGGCCACCGGATGGTCCTGCAACGCCCATGATCGGACCGGATAGTCCTGACGATCATGAGGTGGGCGCAGCCGCCGGCGATCATCAAGATCACGCGTGATGGTGCCGCAGCTGCCTGTCCATGAGGATGTTGTGCACCGCCCATGGACCGGTGATCGCGGTCGCCATCAAACGGGATCCGACCGCCACGGCGGCAGCGGGGTCGGCTAGCGGCTGGCCAGGGCGGGGAAGCGGCAGGTCGCCGGCTCGGTGACGTCGAGGGTGAGGGCATGTTGTAGTCCGCGGACCACGCGGCGGGCGTCGGTGCCGACGCCGCGGAGGGTGGCGGAGGCGAAGCCGGTCTGTCCGGGTACTCCGACGTAGCCGAGCCGGGGGATGGTGAGGCTGAGGCCGCGGCAGTGGAGCGGCCAGCCGTCGGTGCCGAGCGCGCCGAGCCCGGCCAGGTAGGCGAGATTCGGCCGGTAGCCGGTGGCGAGGATCACCGCATCCACCGCCTCCTCGGTGCCGTCGACCCATGCGACCCCGGTGGGGGTCAGGCGGATGAACATGGGCCGCCGGTCAGGTCGTCCCGCGGCGAGGGCGGCCGCGTAGCGTCCGGTGTCGAGGACACCCGCGCCGGTGGCGCGGCGCCGGCCTACGGGCAGCGCCTCCAGCCCGGTCCACCGCGTCCAGTGGTGCACGTCGATGCCGAGCGGGGTCTGCGGGACGAGCCGGATCGGTTGACG
>DASTGF010000198.1:0-2078 GCA_035719255.1 Microlunatus sp.
AACCACATGAGTTTGCACAGGTTGCCTGCCGATTGGCGCCAAACCGCAGGTGAGTGCACAGCCCCGCTGCGCCGCTCAGGCCGCGAGGGCCGCCTGGGCCGCCCGGCGGTTCTCCTGGACCATCCGGGCCTGGAGGGCGCGGCGGACCCTCGGGCCACCGGTGGTCATCTGGTAGAGCCGCTTGAGCTGACCGGGGAGGTTGCGGGCGTTGGTCTGGTCGAGCCAGCCGTTGGGCAGCGAGAGCCGCACGACCTTGTGCCAGGCCGAGTAGACCTGCTGGGGCAGCGGACGCTCGCAGTAGTCGAGGCCGTAGCGCTCGAAGAGGTCCTTGATCTTCGGCGCGATCTCGCCGTACCGGTTGGACGGCAGGTCCGGGAAGAGGTGGTGCTCGATCTGGTGCGACAGGTTGCCGGTCATGATGTGCATCAGCTTCGAGCCGGAGATGTTGGCCGAGCCGAGCATCTGCCGGACGTACCACTCGGGCTTGGTCTCACCGTCGATCGAGCGCTTCTCGAAGGTCTGCACGCCCTCGGGGAAGTGGCCGCACATGATCACCGAGTGCGACCACAGGTTGCGCACGGTGTTGGCGGTGAGGTTCGCCAGGGCGGTGGTCACGAACGAGCCCGTCACCATCGACAGGGTCGGGTGGACGACGTAGTCCTTGGTCACCTGGCGCCGGATCTTGTCGCGCACGGCCTTGAACTCCCGACGGAACGTGGGGTCCTTGGTCTTGCCGCGTGCGATCGCGCCCCGGAACTCCAGGTCGTACGCCGCGATGCCGTACTCGAAGAACAAGGCGTTGACGAAGTTCCACAGCGGCTGGCCCAGGTGCATCGGAAGCCAGGGCTGGTCCTCGTCGACGCGCATGATGCCGTAGCCGAGGTCGTTGTCCTTGCCGATCACGTTGGTGAAGTTGTGGTGCAGCTCGTTGTGCGCGTGCTTCCACTGGGCTGCGGGCGTGACGGAGTCCCACTCCCAGGTGGTCGAGTGGATCTTCGGATCGCGCATCCAGTCCCACTGGCCGTGCAGGATGTTGTGCCCGATCTCCATGTTCTCCAGGATCTTGGCGATGCTGAGGCCGGCCGTGCCGACGATCCACGCGGGCGGGAACAGGCTCGCGAGCAGCACGACTCGGCTGCCCAGCTCCAACGAGCGTTGGGTCCTGATCACCTTGCGGATGTAGCGCGCGTCGCGCTCGCCGCGGGTGTCGATCACCGACTGGCGGATGTCGTCGAGCTCCTTGGCGATCAGCTCGAGATCCTCGGCGGTGAGGTGAGCGATCGGGTTGACCTGGCCGATGCGGGGCTTCTTCTGGATCGTGGTCATCTCGTTCTCCTTAGTGGGCCTCAGTGATCGAGGTGGCACGGCCCGGCGGCCGCGTTGATGCAGGTCTGGATCAGGACGCCGCCCCGGTCTGTCTCCCCGGGGACGGCGGTGGTGAGCTCGCCGGTGCGCAGGTCGCGGACGACCCCCTCGCGCATCGGGAGGACGCAGCTGTAGCAGATGCCCATCCGGCAGCCGCTCGGCATCAGGACGCCGGCGTCCTCCGCCTGCTCGAGGATCGGGCGCGCCCCGTCGCACGCCACGAGGGCACCGGTCTTGTCGAAGGTGACGGTTCCGCCCTCGCCGGGCACGACGGCCGTGACACGGAACTGCTCGACGTACAACGGCAGTCCCCGCTGGCGATGGTGCGCCGCGAGCGCATCGAGCAGGCCACCGGGGCCGCAGGCGAACGTCGTCCGCTCGTCGAGGTCGGGCACCAGCGTCTCGAGGTCGGCGAGGTCGAGGATCCCGTGTTCGTCGTCGTAACGCGCCACCAGGCGGATGCACCCGGCCGCGTCGAGGGCCTCGAGGTCGCGGCTGAAGATGGAGTCGGGGTGGCTCGGGGCGACATGCACGACGGTGATGTCGTACGCCGCGCTGCGGGCCAGGCGGACCACGCCGGCGTCGGTGACCGGGAACAGGTTGCGCAGCATCCCGATCACGGGGGTGATCCCGGAGCCGGCGGTGACGAAGAGGAGCTTGGTCTTCTGACCCGGGACCGGGGTGGGCAGCACGAACTCGCCGGCCGCCTGCTC
>DASTGF010000199.1:0-4077 GCA_035719255.1 Microlunatus sp.
GTGAACGGGCACCGACGAGGCTGTGGAAGAGTCGAGCCGTGCCCTTCAACTTCTGGCAGCAAGCGGCCCATAACGCCGTCGGACCGCTGCTAACGGTGTGTCTTGGGTCTGTACTCGTGGCTGGCGTGGTCGGCTGGGTCAGTCGCCGAAGCCAAGACCGGAGGTCGCAGCTCGAGTTGCGACAATCGCTCGCCTCAGAGATGGCCAAGATCGCGTACGACCTCTACTTCCGATGTTCGCACATGCCGCCGACGCCGAACTCACCGAGCGGATACGCAAGGTCCACGATGACGACAACACCTGCGGAGCGCCGCGAATCACCGCCGAGCTGAACGACGGTGTTCCGGCTCGCGAACGGGGTCAACCACAAACGGGTCGCGCGGGTGATGCGTGAGCAGGGCATCGCCGGCTACCGGCGTCGCCGTAAGGTCGTCACCACGATCCCGGAGCCGGCCGATCAGAAGCACCCCGACCTGATCAAACGCGACTTCACCGCGCCGGCGCCGAACCTGCGCTACGTCGGCGACCTGTCATGCCGACGTCGGCATGAGATGTCCTATGCCGACCCTCTGAATATGCCGATGTTTGTCGAAGAAGTTCTTGGTGCGTTGGGATGAGGGTGTGCGGGATCGGCATATTCAGAGCGCGGTGAGCCAGGCGAGGATGTCAGGTTCGGGCTTGTAGGTGCCGGGACTGACGTCGAGGGGTCTGGTTCGGTCGATGGCGGCCTGCTTGATCGACAGGTCAGCGTGCAGGTAGGCGTCGGTGCTGTGGGTGTCGGCGTGGCCGAGCCAGAGCGCGATGACGGAGACGTCAACGCCGACAGCGAGGAGGTTCATCGCCGTGGTGTGACGCAGGGTGTGCATGGTGACGTGCTTGCCGGCCAGGCTCGGGCAGGCGCCGACGGCGGTGTTGAGGTGCTTGGCGAGTCGGTGTTCGAGCGCGTCTCGAGACAGGGGTTGTCCTGTGGGGCCGCAGAACAGTGCTGTGCCTTGTCGTGCGGCGCGTTCGTGGAGATAGCTCGCCAGCACGGTCACGGTTGTCCGGGTCAGCGGGGTGATGCGTTGACGTCGCCCTTTCCCGGTGCAGGCGATGTGGGGCCCGGTGCCGAGGTGAAGGTCGGTCAGGGTCAGTGAGCAGATCTCGCTGACGCGCAGGCCGGTCTGCACGGTCAAGACCAGCAAGGCGTAGTCGCGGCGGCCGGTCCAGGTGTTGGTGTCGGGTGCGGCGAGGACCGCGGCGACTTCTGCGGGGGTGAGGAACTCGATGACTGCTCGGGTGGTCCGTCGCGGTGGGATCGCCAGCACTTGAGTGATCGTGGCGGCGTGCTCGGGATGGTCGGGCATTGCTCGGCTCAGCACGGCACGGATCGCGGTCAGCCGTGCGTTGCGGGTCCTGACGCTGTTGCCGCGTTCGTGTTCGAGATGGTCGAGGAACGCTGTCACGGTCGTGGCGGTCACAGCGTCGAAGTCGATCTCGTTCGCCGGAGTCGTCAGTGCCGTGGCCAGGTACTTCAGCAGCAACCGCCAGGTGTCGCGGTAGGAGCTGATCGTGTTCGCCGACAGGTCACGCTGGGTGCGGGCGAAGACCGTGAAGTAGGTCTGCAGGCTGGTGGCGAGGGCGTTCATGCCGGCGTCTCCTCGTCGGCCTGCTGGTTGGGTTCGAGCCGCCTCGCGGCGAGGGCCATGAGGTCTGAGGTCGCGGTCAGATACCAGTAGGTGTGGGCGGCGTCGGAGTGTCCTAGCCAGGTGGCCAGCAGCGACAGCACCCGGTCCGGATCACCACCCCGGTGGGCGTAGGCCGCGGTCATGTGCGCGGTGGCGAAGGTGTGTCGAAGGTCGTGCAGCCGGGGGCGTGCCCGTCCGCGTGGGGTGAGCCCTGCGGTTTCTCGGACGCGTTTGAACAGGGACTGGAACGACACGTAGGCATATCTGGTCCCCAAGGAGCTCACGAAGACCGGTCCGTGAGGGTCGGGGCGGGTGGCAGCTCGGGCGGGCAACGCGATGTAGTCCTGCAGCGCGACCGTAGTCGAGGGATGGATGGGAACGAGGCGCTGGTGCGACTTCGCGGCCTTGATCATCAGCACGTCGTGATCAGAGTCGATGTCGTCGACACCCAGACTCAGCGCCTCCCCGATCCGCAGCCCGGTGGCCGCGAGCAGGCCGATGACGGTACGCACGGTGGCAGCGATCCGCTCATCGGCGAACTCGATCTCGCAGGCAGCCAGTAGCGAGTCGATGTCGGCCTGGCTGTAGATGAACGGCACCGCCCGGGGCTTCCTGGCTGGCAGCAGACCGGCCGGGATGACCGGGACGTCGACCCCGGCGGCGTTCAGGTAGCCGGCGAAACGGCGCACCAACGACAGCCGGGTCGCCCACCACGACGGGTGCGCGTCGGGGTTGAGCCGGGCCCAGACCACCGCATCGTCGATGGTGAACGTCTGTGTCTGGCCGCGTGCTTCCAGCCAGGTGCAGAACAAGCCGACCTGCCGTTCCAGGTCGTTCAGCTGGAACCCGAGACCGCGGCGCAGCACCAGGTAGGCGTCGAGTTGCTCGCGCAGTGTCGTCATCGTGGGACCTGTCCGAACGGCACGACCAGCTTCCGCAGCGAGGCAAGGTCGACCTTGGCGTAGGTCATCGTCGTCACGGCATAGGCGTGGCCCAACAGCTCCTTCGCTTCGGTCAACGTGCCCCCGGCCGCGAGCACGTCCATCGCGGCGGTGTGCCGCAGCCGATGCGCGCGGATCGGCGCGATCCCTGCCTGGTCCGACAACCGGGCGATGATCCCCGACAACCCCGAGACCGTCATCATCTGACGAGGTGCATGCATCCGGATGAACACGGCCCGGTCCAGAGCGAGTGGTCGCCGCCGCAGCCACGCCGTCAACGCCTCACCGACATCGACCGGGATCGGCAGCAGGTGTTCACGGCCCTTGCCGGCGACCCGCAGCACACCGTTCGTCCAGTCGATGTCGTCGAGGCCGAGCCGGGCAGCCTCACCGGCGCGGAGGCCGAGCCGAACCAAGATCATCACGACGGCGCGGTCGCGGGCACCGATGGCCGTGGCCGGATCGCAGACCCCTAACAGGGCTGCGATCTGGGCGGCGTTGACCCCGCGTGGCACGGATCGTTTCGTTCCCGCAGGCTTGAGGATCCCAGCACTCAGATCACCATCGAGCAGACCTGTGGACAACGCCCACCGCAGTAGGCTGCGGACCGAACCGACGATGTGAGCCCGGGCAACCAGACCGTAGGGGCGGCCACGTTCGACAATGTAGGCGTTCACGATCGACGCGTCGAGCCGGTCCCACTCCACCGATCCGTCAGCCGAGACCACCTTGTCCAGCACGCCAGCTGCGTAGCGACAGTAGGCCGCGATGGTCTTCGTCGTCAGACCCCGCTGATCGCGCATCCACCCACACCAGTCGTGGACCGCAGCCTGAACCGGCGTGAGTGCAACAGGCTCCGAGGTGGACCTGCCCAGATAGCCAGCAGTGATCAAGAACCGTCGCATTGTTACGGACCAGCTGATCACCGATGCGCAAGGAAGATCCCGAGACCGCTCCGCGGTCACGAACTCGGCGAGCAGACCCGCATCGATGTCGTCGACACCGGCGTCGATCTCCTGCATCCACATGCTCAGCCGAGCCAGCGAGTTGACGATCCCAATACCCGAGCCCGGCGAATACCCCTGCGCTGCCGCCCACGCCGAGCACTCGCTCAGCACCGTCGGTGCCAAAGGACCCACCACGACCCGAGGGATCCGAACCGGATACGACCGGGCAGTTGACGATCTCTTCGTCACGGACATCACCTCCAGACACTCCGTGTCTGAAGAGTCGTACCGAGACCGTGACTATGCCGACCATCCGTGCATCAACAAAGCTGTGACCTGCCCACATGCCGAAACATCGGCATATTCAGAGGGTCGGCATAGGACCTGACCTACATCCGGACCTGGTCAGGCTGGGTCTACGCCGCGTTCGTCCTCGACGTCTACTCGCGTCGGATCGTGGGCTGGCAGGTCTCCACCAGCCTGCGCACCGATCTCGCCCTGGATGCCCTCGAGATGGGTCTG
>DASTGF010000200.1:0-2727 GCA_035719255.1 Microlunatus sp.
TGGTTCCACCCTTGTCACCACGAAGATCGCTGAGGCTAGGCTGACCCTGCACCAAGCACGACTCGTCCCCATGAAGGAGTCCCAGCACCCATGTCGACTTCCGTCACCCTCCCAGCGTTGGGCGAGAGCGTCACCGAAGGCACCGTCACTCGTTGGCTGAAGCAGGTCGGCGACCGGATCGAGGCGGACGAGCCGTTGCTCGAGGTGTCCACCGACAAGGTCGACACCGAGATCCCCTCCCCGGCCGCGGGCGTGCTGCTGGAGATCAGGGCTGGTGAGGACGAGACGGTCGAGGTCGGCGCCGTGCTGGCGGTGATCGGTGACGAGAGTGAGGCCGGAGGCGGCGGCGACTCCGGCGACAGCGGCCCTCAGGAGCAGGCGGCACCGGTCGAGGACAAGCCGGATCCCACCTCCGCGGCCGACGCCGAGAGGGTCGAGGAGGCCAAGCCGAGCGGCGGCGCCGCTAGTGGTGGCGCAGCCGGCGGCGGCGCCGGCGGCACCGAGGTAACGCTGCCCGCGCTGGGCGAGAGTGTCAGCGAGGGCACCGTCACCCGCTGGCTGAAGCAGGTCGGCGACTCGGTCGAGGCCGACGAGCCGCTACTGGAGGTCTCGACCGACAAGGTCGACACCGAGATCCCCTCTCCGGCCTCGGGCACCCTGCTGGAGATCAAGGTTGCCGAGGACGAGACCGTCGAGGTCGGCGCCGTGCTGGCGGTGATCGGCGAAGCCGGCGCCCAGGCAGCGGCGGCTCCCGAGCCGGAGGTCGCCCCCGAGCCCGAGGCCGCCCCCGAACCTGAGGCCGCCCCCGAACCCGCGCCCGAGCCGGCGGCGACGCAGCAACCGGCGCCTGAACCAACGCCTGAGCCCGCGCCTCAGCCGGCACCCGCGCCGAGCGGACCGGCCGCGTCGGGCGACCAGGACTTCTCCGGGTACGCCACTCCGCTGGTCCGCAAGCTCGCGGCCGAGCACGATGTCGACCTGTCCTCGGTCAGCGGCACGGGCGTCGGGGGCCGGATTCGCAAGCAGGACATCCTCGCCGCCGCTGAAGCAGCCAAGAAGGCCGCAGCGGCTCCGGCCCCCGCGGCGCCGGCCGCAGCCTCCGCGCCGGCGACGAAGAGTGCGCCAGCCGTCGAGCCGAGCAGCCTGCGCGGCACCACGGAGAAGATGTCGCGCCTGCGCAAGACCATCGCCAAGCGGATGGTCGAGTCGCTACAGGTATCGGCTCAGCTGACCGCGACCGTCGAGGTCGACCTCACCGCGATCTCGAAGCTCCGGGCCCGGGCCAAGGACGACTTCAAGGCCCGCGAAGGCGCCAGCCTGTCCTACCTGCCGTTCATCACCAAGGCCACCATCGAGGCGCTGAAGGTCTTCCCCAAGGTCAACGCCACCATCGACACCGAGGCCGGCCAGGTGACCTACCCGAGTGCGGAGCACGTCGGGATCGCGGTCGACACCGAACGCGGTCTGCTGGTGCCGGTGATCAAGGACGCCGGTGACCTCAACATCACCGGTCTGGCCAAGAAGATCGCTGACCTGGCTGCCCGGACCCGGTCCAACAAGGTGACTCCGGACGAGCTGAGCGGCGGCACCTTCACGATCACCAACTACGGCTCGGCCGGAACGCTGATGGACACCCCGATCATCAACCAGCCGCAGGTGGCCATCCTCGGCACGGGCGCGCTGGTGAAGCGACCGATGGTGATCCGCGATTCGCGGCTGGGCGAGGTGATCGCAGTGCGGGACATGATGTACCTGTCGATGTCGTACGACCATCGCCTGGTCGACGGTGCCGACGCCGCTCGGTTCCTCTCCCACGTCAAGGCCCGGCTCGAGGAGGGCGACTTCGGCGCGGAGTTCGGACTCTGAGCATCGTCGAGCTTCGAGATGGAGAGGCGCGCCAGATCCCCGTACGTCGTGCGGTGCGCTAGGCGGGCAGGATGAGGTATCTGCTGGCCGGCTCATCGGGCTTCCTGGGGACGGCGCTGCGGGTTGATCTCGCAGCGCAAGGTCACCAGGCGGCTCGGCTCGTCCGGCGTCAGCCGGCCACGGCAACGGAGTACCAGTGGGACCCCGCGCACGGATCGCTCGACCCGGCCGTCTTCGACGGAGTCGACGCAGTGATCAATCTGTGCGGGGTCGGCATCGCCGACCGGCCGTGGACCAAGGCCCGGCGCGCGGCGCTGCGATCCTCCAGGATCGACCCGACGCGGACCTTGGCGCTCGCGCTGGCCGAGCGGGACGAGCCGCGTCCGGTGCTGCTCCAGACCAGCGCCGTCGGCCGATACGGCACCGAGCACTCCGACCAGCCACATACCGAGGCCGACCCGGCGTCCGACGACTTCATCGGTGAGCTGGTCGAGGACTGGGAGCGAGCCGCGCAACCGGCCGTCGACGCCGGAGTGCGGTCGGTGTTCCTGCGGACCTCCCCGGTGCTGGATCGCAGCGGTGGCGCGCTCGCCCCGATGCGGCTGGCCTGGTCATTGGGGCTGGCCGCCAAGCTCGGGGACGGTAGCCAGCGGATGCCGATGATCAGTCTCGACGACTATCTGCGCGTGGTGCAGTGGGCCGCCGAGACCGAGTCGGCATCAGGGCCGTACAACCTGACCATCCCCCATCCGGCCACCAACGCCGAGTTCACTGCTGCGCTGGCCGAGGCACTGAACCGGCCGCACTTCCTCACCGCGCCCGCCGCGGTGATGCGGCTCGGGCTCGGTGAGCTCGCCGAGC
>DASTGF010000201.1:0-13429 GCA_035719255.1 Microlunatus sp.
GGGGGGTGACGCTTTTCTGCACCCAGGGCGCACGGCAGAGCGCGAGCCCCTTCGACAGGCTCCGGCACGTTCTTCGGGCTCGCGGACGTTCGTGCGAGGGTGAGGAGGTGACCCAGCCGCCCCGCTCCCCCAGCAGTACGACCCACGAAGAGGTCCTGACGCTGGTCCCGGCCATCCGCTCCGCCCGGCCGGAGGACGTTCCGACCATCCGAGCGCTGATCGCCGACCTCGCTGCGTATGAACGAGCGGCCGACCAGGCTCGGGCAAGTGAGGAGCAGCTGCGGACCGCCCTGTTCGGTGAGCGGCCCGCCGTGTTCGCCCTGGTCGCCGAGGCCGACGGCATGGTCGTCGGTTTCGCGTTGTGGTTCTTGAACTTCTCCACCTGGCAGGGCGTGCACGGCATCTACCTGGAGGACCTGTACGTCCGCCCCGAGCACCGCGGCCGAGGCCTGGGCAAGGCGCTGCTGCAGTCCCTGGCGGCGATCGCCGTGGCGCGGGGCTATGCGCGGCTCGAGTGGTCGGTGCTGGACTGGAACACCCCGTCGATCGAGTTCTACCGGGCGCTGGGCGCAGTCGCCATGGACGAGTGGACGGTGTTCCGGCTGAGCGGGGACGCGCTGCGGTCAGTCGGCGAAGCGCGGTCAGTCGGCGAAGCGCGCTCAGTCGGCGAAGCGCGTCAGTGAGATGGTGCCGGCCACGGCGAGCAGGAACCCGATGACCGCGTAGGCCTCGAAGCCGGGCCGGACGTGGTCGCCCAGCAGCCAGATGCCGACGGCGGAGGGCACGATCATCTCGATCACGAACGTGATTGCATTGACGACCGTCACTGCTCCGCGTTGGAGGGCGAGTGCGAACGCCGCCATGGCAATGGCGCCGTGCACGACGACCGCCCAGAGCAGCGGTTCGGCCAAGAGGCCCAGGCCGATCCGATCCACGCTGAGGCCGCGGGAGGCCACGGCGACGCCGGTGAAACCCAGACCTGACGCGGCGGCCAGGGTGAGCCCGGAGGGTCGCTCGGGCAACCGAAGCCCGGCCAGCAGCACGGCCAGCGGGACGACTGCGCTGCCGAGGATGATCCAGTCCGCCACCAAGGAGAGACCGGTGGCGGCCTCCGGCGTGGCACTGACGCCGAGGAACACCAGGCCGATGGCGAGCACGCCCAGTGAGGCCCAGTCGCGCCGGGCGAAGGGCGCACCGCGCAGGAAGGCCAGCACGGCGGTCACCCCGATGCTGGCCGACAACACGGTCTGAACCAGGAACAGGGGGAGTTCGCGCAGCGCTATCACGTTGGCCAGGAAGGCGATGCCGTCCAGTCCGAGTCCGAGCAGGTACGGCGCCTGAACCAGGATCGCCGCAACCCCGCCCACACCCGTGGCGGTCGCGACGCGGCGGGCGCCGACCGACTGCAGCACCGATGCGCTGCCGTAGCCCAGGCAGGAGACGAGGGCGGCGATCCAGCTGACGACGATCACGCCCGTACGTCCCCGCGGTCGGGACCAGTGGTGCGGTTCAGCGGGCCGGTCTCAGCTGCGGACGTACGGGCGTGACGGGTGTATCGGGAAACGAGGACTACTCGGCGTCGAGCTTGGTCTTGCTGGTGTCGACCGGAATACCCGGCCCCATCGTGGTGGACAGGGTGATCTTGCGCAGGTAGCGACCCTTCGACGCACTCGGCTTCAGCCGGAGCACCTCGTCCAGCGCCGCGAAGTAGTTCTGCGACAGCTGCTCGGGGGTGAACGACGTCTTGCCGATGATGAAGTGCAGGTTCGCGTGCCGGTCGACCCGGAACTCGATCTTGCCCCCCTTGATGTCGGTAACCGCCTTCGCGACGTCCATGGTGACGGTGCCGGTCTTCGGGTTCGGCATCAGACCCCGCGGGCCGAGCACCCGGCCCAGCCGGCCTACCTTGCCCATCAGATCCGGGGTCGCGACGACGGCGTCGAAATCGAGGTAGCCTCCCATGACCTTCTCGATCAGTTCGTCCGCGCCGACCTCGTCGGCCCCGGCCGCCTTGGCGGCCTCGGCGCGCTCACCGGTGGCGAACACCAGCACGCGGGCGGTCTTGCCGGTCCCGTTGGGCAGGTTCACCGTGCCACGGACCATCTGGTCGGCCTTGCGAGGATCGACGCCGAGCCGCAGAGCCACGTCGACGGTCTCGTCGAACTTGGCCTTCGCCCCGGCCTTGGCGGCGGTGATCGCCTCCAGCGGGGAGTACAGCGTGTCCGCGTCGATGGTCGCTGCGGTGCTGGTGTATGCCTTGCTGCGCTTCATGTCTGGTTCCTTTCACCAGGTCCTGGTTGATCGGGCCGCGCCGGCCCTCCCAGGTGTGCGATTCACGAGGTTCAGTTGTGGGTCGCTGGCTGACTCGTCGAGCTCGACAGCGACCGGCTTCTGCGGAGCGAACTCCGTTCGCTCAGTCGGATACCGTGACGCCCATCGACCGGGCGGTGCCCTCCACGATCTTCATCGCCGCGTCGACGTCGTTCGCGTTGAGGTCGGGCAGCTTGGTCGTGGCGATCTCGCGCACCTGGTCGCGGGTCAGCTTGCCGACCTTGTCGCGATGCGGGACGCCCGAGCCCTTGCCGATGCCGGCGGCCTTCTTGATGAGCTCCGCGGCCGGCGGGGTCTTGGTGATGAAGGTGAACGAACGGTCCTCGTAGATGGTGATCTCGACGGGGATGACGTTCCCGCGCATGGCTTCTGTGGCGGCGTTGTATGCCTTGCAGAACTCCATGATGTTCACGCCGTGCGGGCCCAGGGCCGTACCGACGGGCGGAGCCGGGGTGGCGGCCCCGGCGTTCAGCGCGACCTTGACGAGCGCCGCAACTTTCTTCTTGGGAGGCATGTCGGTCCTTCTCGATGAAGCTGCGGGCGACTGCTCGCAGCGGTGTCGGGGCCGGGGCTGGCTGCTCCGGCCGTACGGGTGTGGGTGGTCAGACCTTCTGGATCTGCGGGAAGGTCAGGTCGACCGGGGTCTCCCGGCCGAGGATCTCGACCAGGGCCTTGAGCCGCTGGCTGTTCACGTTGATCTCGGTGATCGTGGCGTGGACGCCGGCGAACGGACCGTCGACCACCATGACCGAGTCGCCGACGGCGAAGTCGGCGACCTCGATCTTCTTCCGCTTCTTGGTCGCCGGGGCACCCGCGGTGGCCGCGGCCACCACGCTCGGGGCCAGCATCTTCTCGACCTCGTCCAGGCTCAGCGGGACGGGCTGGTTGGAGTGACCGACGAAGCCCGTTACCGAGGGGGTGTGCCGCACCGTCGACCAGGACTCGTCGGTCAGATCCATCCGGACCAGGACGTATCCCGGCAGGACGGTCCGCCGGACCTGCTTGCGCTGGCCGTTGCGGATCTCGACGACCTCTTCGGTCGGCACGACGATCTCGTAGATGTAGTCCTCCATGTTGAGCGAGGACACCCGGTTCTCGAGGTTGTGCAGCACCCGGTTCTCCATGCCGGAGTAGGTGTGCACCACATACCAGTCGCCGACCTTGGAGCGGAGTTCGTTGCGGAACGACTCCAGCGCCTCGCTGGCGGCGTCGTGCTCCTCCTCCGCCTCCTCTTCGGTCTCGTCCTCGGTCTCCTCGGCGGAGGGACCGAAGTCGAGGTCGATGTCGGAGTCCGCCTCGGGCTCGGCCGGCGCGGAGCCGCCGAAGTCGAGGTCGATGTCGACATCGTCCTCGCGTGAGGGGGCGTAGTCCGCGGCGCCGAAGTCGATGTCGAAATCGTCCTGGCCGGCGGTGGTGGGCTCGTCGAACTCCGCCGAAGCCGAGGACTCCCGATCAGCGGCCCCTTGCTCGTCGCGCGGGTCGTCGGGTGAAGCGTTCTCGGACACGTCGAATTTCTCCAGTTCCAAATTGGTCGTCGTCAGCTGAAAACCTTGAGGATCGCCCAGCCGAAGGCCAGGTCGAGCACGCTGACGAACGCGATCACGAACAGTACGAAGATGAGCACCACGACGAAGTAGTTGAGCAGCTGCGGGCCGGTGGGATAGACCACCTTCCGCAGCTCGCCTACCGACTCCTTGACGAACGTGACCGGCCCCGTGCGCTTGGCCACCGGCGCCCCGTCACGCTTCGGTGTGGGCTTGCCCTTCTTCTTGGCGGCCTGCTTGGTGGTCTTGGCCTTGACCGCACCGACCCCGACCAGCTCGCGGTCGTCATCAGCGCGGTCCTCGTCGGACCCGTCGTCGTCGGGCGTGTGGTCATGCGGGCGGGTCAGCGCGGCCAGCTCGGTGTTGGTCGGCTCCTCGACGAGCTCGTCGTCCTCGGACAGCTCCGCATCGGAGACGCGCTCGGTGGCCCGCTCCAGCGCGGCCGGATCGTCGATCTCGAGCTCGTCGTCGACGTTGCCATTGCCGTTGTCGTTGTCGTTGTCGAGCGAATCCGCATCGACGGGCTCAGGAAGCGTCGAATCCACGGCACCGGAGGCATCGATGACGTCCCCCGGAGTCGTGTCGTCGTGAACGCCGTCCGCGGTCGAGTCGACCGACGGGGTCTCCTCGACGCGATCGCGCTCCTCGTCGGTCGCCACTACTGCAGTCCTTCGCTGTATTCGGTCGTTCGGCTCGCAGGGCAAGAGGGACTTGAACCCCCAACCTTCGGTTTTGGAGACCGATGCTCTGCCAGTTGAGCTATTGCCCTGTGATGCCTCTGCCTGCGTCCCGCACGCCGTTCGAGGGCGCACGAGATCGAAGGTGTCAGCACCAAGTCGAGGAGTCTACCCGAGTCGGTCCATCGGCGTCGAACCGACAGAACCTCCGCGCCCTCGGGCTCGGAGCCGACCCGCCCCCGTGGACCCTCGGCCTATGAGCCTACGCGGTCGGGGGGAATGTGCGGGAGGCGCGGGGGCTTGGGCCCGTCGACGAGCTCGGGGCGCGCGGGGCCGCGGCGATGCGTAGGGCGTTGAGGGCGAGCTTGTATTCCTCCTCGGCACGCTTCCAGCCGGTACGTCGCCACAGCTCGGCCAGCGGAGCGAGGACATCGTCGGACTCGGCGGGCGAGATGGGGGCGCGGCCGAGGGCGAGCTGGGTCCTGATCCAGGCCCGCAGGCTCTCGACGGCGACGTGCTCGGCCACGGGCCGAGCGGGCAGGGCGGCCGCGGCGCGCTGGACGTCGGCAAGGGCCTCCGCCGGACGGCCGAGAGCCCACTCGATCTCCGCGAGCCGCCGGTGACGGTGCGCGGCGGTCACCGAGCGCTCCTCCCCCGCCCGCGCCGCTGCCTCCCGCCACGACGTGACGGCCTCCACCGGTCGGCCGACTGCGACCAGTGCGTCGGCTCGGATGTCGAGCAGTTCGGCTCGCAGGCTCACCGCGTCGGCCGCCTCGCACGCGGCCAGAGCCGTGTCGACGATTCGGAGCGTGGTCGCCTCGGCACAGCACGCCCGTGCGGTCAGGGCGTGAGCGGTCAGCACAGCCAGTCGCTCACCCGGCGTGATGCTGCTGCCCGCCCGAACGGCCTGATAGGCAGGGACCGCCGTCTCCGCCGGCGCCTGCGCCAACGACGCGCGCAGCAGCTGCCGGTGCTTCAGCTGGCGCTCCTCGGCACCCAGGCGCTGGTACGCCGTTGCCGCAGCCCACCAGTTGCGGCTCCTCACGACTGGCTGGCGCCGGTCGAGGCCGAGCCGCACCAGGCCGCGGGCCTGCAGTCCGGCCAGTGCCGGGCCGACCAGGGTCACCGACTCGACGGTCTCGAGCACCGCCCGGTCCAGCACCCCGCCCGCGGCACCGAGCAGCGCCAGCACCGCGTCCTCGCCCGGCGCCAGCTGGTCGGCCGGCAGATCGCGGGGTGATCGCCGGCCGCGCGAACGGCGCAGCTCCAGCCGCCGGCGCACCGGGACCGGCCGGCCGGCGATCGGCCGGAGATCGGCGAACGGGTCCGCAGCGGCCACCGGGGCCGGCGGAGCACCGTCATCGACAGCCAGACCGTCCTGGGCCGCTGCGGCGGGAGCCAGCGAGGCGATCACCCGCAACGGCAACCCGGCAGACTGCACCACCACGTAGCGGAGCAGGTCGATCGAGCTGGGATCGGCTCGGCCGAGGTCGTCGAGCACCAGCAGTACGGGCCGGCCGGCGCAGGCTCGCCGAAGCAGGCGCCGGGCGTCCTCGAACAGCCGGAGCTGTTCGGCGGCGCGGTCGACCGGCGGGGCGGGCGGTGGCCGGGTCGGACCGCAGAACAGGTGGTCCAGCGCGTCCAGCCGGTGGGTAAGCACCGGCCGACCGACCAGCGGACCATCCGCGACGAGCGGTCGGAGAACGGCTGCGGCCGCACCGAAGGGGACGTCGGCGTCCAGCGGCACCAGCCCGACCCGGAGCACCCGAAAGCCCAGCTCCTGCGCCGCCCCCGCCGCATGGTCCAGAACCGCGGCCCGTCCCGACCAGGACTCCCCGGATACGGTCAACACGGCCGGGCCCAGTCCGTGGCCGATCCGCAGCAGCCGACGCACCTCCCGCCGAGCCGGGGACAGCGGATCCACCAGCCGCCGGACCCGCCGAGGGCCGGTAGGCGTCATCGGGCGCGGTCGCTGCGCCGCTTCGTCAGCCGACCGCCGGTGCGGGCGACTCGGCCAGCAGCTTCTCGGTTGCCGCCAGCAGGACGCACGTGGCCAGACCCCCGATGGCGGCGGCCACGTCGCCGGCCGCCGGGAACGTCGGCGCGATCCGGATGTTGCGGTCCCGCGGGTCCTTGCCGTACGGGAAGGCCGCCCCGGCTCCGGTCATGGCGATGCCCGCCTGCTTGGCCAGCGCGACCACCCGCGACGCCGTGCCGTCGGCGACATCGAGACTGATGAAGTAGCCGCCGATCGGATGGGTCCAGGTGGCCGTCGCGTGCGACCCCAGGCGTTCGGTCAGGATCGCCTCGACCTGGGCGAACTTCGGCGCGATCTGCTCGCGGTGTCGGCGCATCAGGGCCCGGACGCCGTCGGCGCTGCCCAGGTACCGGGCGTGCCGCAGGTGGTTGATCTTGTCCGGTCCGATCGAGCGCTTCGACTGGTGCTGGGTGTACCAGGCGACGTTGGCCGGCGAGCCGCCGAAGAACGACACCCCGGCTCCGGCGAAGGTGATCTTGGATGTGGAGGCGAAGACGAACACCCGGTCGGCGTTGCCGGCCTCCGCCGCCATGGCCAGCACGTCCAGCGCCGGCGTCTCCTCATCGGTCAGGTGATGCACCGCGTAGGCGTTGTCCCAGAAGATCCGGAAGTCCGGCGCGGCGGGCATCGACACCAGGGCCCGGGTGGTCGCCTCGTCGTACACCGCGCCGGTCGGGTTGGCATAGGTCGGGACGACCCACATGCCCTTCACCGACGGGTCGGCGGCCAGCTCGGCGACGGCGTCGAGATCGGGCCCGTGGTCTCCCAGCGGCACCGAGATCAGCTCGATCCCGTAGTGCTCGCAGAGGGCGAAGTGGCGGTCGTAGCCCGGCACGGGACAGATGAACTTCACCGGCTCGCCGGCCCAGGGCCGGCCGCCCACCGGGCCCTTGAGCAGGCACCAGACCAGCGTGTCGTGCATGATCGACAGGCTGGAATTGTCGCCGGCCAGCAGCTGAGCGACCGGCACCCGAAGCAGCTCGGCGAAGATCTCGCGGATCTCGAGCAGGCCGTTGAGACCGCCGTAGTTGCGGCAGTCGGTGCCGTCGGCCGCCCGGAACTGGCCCTCACCGGGCAGCGTGAGCAGCTCGTTGGAGAGATCGAGCTGTGTCGGTGCCGGCTTGCCGCGGGTCAGATCGAGCTTCAGGCCCTGAGCAACCAAGGCGTCGTAGTCCTGGGTCAGCTGGGCATGGAGTGCGGTGAGTTCGTCGTGGGTCAGCTCGGACAGCGGCATGGCCGCCATCTTTCCAGACCGCATCGTCGCGGCGCTCGTGGTGTGCGTGGGCCGGCCGCCGCCGAGGAGCGCCCGGGATCACCGGGCCTCCGTGCTGCGCGCAGCCGCCCCCGGGGTGGCGGGATTGCCCGTACGCTCGCTGCATGACCGGAGCCAACATCGCCGTCTGGCTCAGCGACCGGGCGGCCAGCGATCCCTCTCTTCCCTCGATCAAGCAGGGCGCGTCCATCCTTACCTTCGGAGCCCTCGACGAGGCGACCCGGCGGTTCGCCACCGTCCTGGCCGAGCACGGTGTACGGCCGGGGGACCGGGTGGCGTTGATCATGCCGAACGTGGCGTACTTCCCGATCGCCTACTACGCCATCCTCCGGGCCGGGGCGATCGTGGTGCCGATGAACCCGTTGCTCAAGGCGGGTGAGATCGCGTACGCCTGGCGCGATGCGGGCGTGCAGGTGGCGGTGGTTTTCACGCTGTTCGCCGAGGAGGCCGCCGCGGCGGCGCAGACGACCGGTACCGACGTGATTACCGTCGTACCCGGCGAGTTCGAACAGCTGCTGAGCGGAACCGAGCCCACCTCGGGCGTGGTCGAGCGGACCGGCGACGACACGGCGGTCATCCTCTACACCTCCGGCACCACCGGCAACCCCAAGGGCGCCGAGCTCACCCACGACAACCTGCGGACCAACGTCGTCACGACGGTCGAGACGCTGTTGCCGATGGGACCGGGCGATGTGATCTTCGGCGGCCTGCCGCTGTTCCACTCCTTCGGCCAGACCGTCGGACTGAACTGCTGCCTGTACTCCGGGGCCTGCCTGACCCTGTTGCCCAAGTTCGACGGCGAGACCGCGCTCCGGATCTGCTCCGACGACCGGGTCACGGTCTTCCTCGGCGTGCCGACGATGTACATGGGGCTGCTTGCGGTGCCGGATCGCGACCGGTTCGACACCTCCAGGCTGCGGGTGGCCGCCTCCGGCGGGGCGTCGCTGCCGCTGGAGGTGCTGCGCGGAGTGGAGCAGGCTTTCGACATCACCCTGCTCGAGGGGTACGGGTTGTCCGAGACCTCGCCGGTCGCCTCCTTCAACCACCCCGACCGGCCGACCAAACCGGGCACGGTCGGGACGCCGATCCGCGGGGTCGAGTTCGATCTGCGCGATCTGGACGACCGTCCGGTCGCCGACGGAGTGATCGGCGAGATCGTCATCCGCGGCGAGAACGTGATGAAGGGCTACTGGAACCGGCCTGACGCCACCGCCGAGGCGATCCGCGACGGCTGGTTCCACACCGGCGATCTGGCCACCCGGGACGAGGACGGCTACTACACCATCGTCGACCGCAAGAAGGACATGATCATCCGCAACGGCTTCAACGTCTATCCGCGCGAGGTGGAGGAGGTGCTGTACACCCATCCGGCGGTGGCCGAGGCCGCGGTCTTCGGGGTTCCCGACGCCTTGCACGGTGAGGAGATCGCCGCGCTGGTGCTGCTCAAGGAGGGGGCGTCGGCGAGTGCGGAGGAGTTGCAGACCTACGTCAAGGAACGGCTGGCCAACTACAAGTACCCGCGGCACATCCGCTTCGGGGCACTACCCAAGGGCCCGACCGGCAAGATCCTCAAGCGGGAGATCAAGATCGACCTCTGAGCGGGCCCCCGGCGGAGTTCACGGTGCGGCGTCGCTCACAGACCGCAGCGGACCGCCAGGTCGTCCACGGCGGCGGCGTAGAGCTCGTCGGCGGGCTCGAAGCCGCCCACGAAGTGACCGCCGAGTTCGAGCGAGATCAGGCCGATCAGCTCGGCGGCGGCCCTGACCACCTGAAGCATCGTCGACGGATCGACGTCCAGCCCGAGCGCACCCGCGGACACCTCCAGCTGGCCGCGGAGGATCGACCCCGTGATGACGTGTCCGTCCGGTGCCGAGCCCGCGGCCAGTGGTGCCACCAGGGCATGCATGACCCGGCCGGCGGGCGCCACGGTGTCCACCGGAGCGCGATAACCCGGGATCGGCGTGCCGTAGATGAGCGCGTACCGGTGCGGTTGGGCGCGCGACCAGTCACGAAACGCCGTGGCGACCGCGCGCCAGCGCACTGCGGGCCGGTTGCCCATGGTCGTGCCATCCACCGTGGTGTCGGCCGAATCGGGGATGGCGGCCTCGAGACAGTCGGCGAGGTCCGCGTACGCATCGATGATCAGCGCGGTGATCAGCTCGTCCCGGCTCGCGTAATAGCGATAGATGGCACTGGACGACAGGTTGAGCTCGCGGGCGATGGCCCGCAGTGACAGCTCCCCCGCCCCGGCCGCAGCCAGCTGCTCCAGGGCCAGCCGCTTGATCGTGGCCAGGGTCTCCTGCCGCGCGCGCTCGCGAGGGGTCGGTCCGTTCACCCGCCCGATTCTGACCGATGGAAGCATCCGACACAAGTGTGAGCACCGCTCTTGTGATCGCCTCGCAAGTGTGCAATGCTCTTTTCAGAGAGCACTGCACACATTATGGAGGAATGATGATCTCGATCTCCCCGTCCGTCCGATCCGCCGGAGCCCTCGCACTCGCCGGCCTCGCCTTCATCGCCTACCCGGTCCTGCGGGGATACGGCGTGGAGACCGGTCTGGCCGGAGCCGCGCTGTACGCCCGGCCCGAGTGGCTGCTGGCCCACGTGCTCGGCATGGTCGGATTCGTGCTGCTCGCGATCGGCATCTCCGCCGTCGACGAGCGGGCGGGCCGGTGGGCGACCTGGGGTGCGTTCGGCGTGCTGCCCTATTACGGCGCGGAGGCCTTCGGGCTGCACGCGCTCGGCATCCAGGTCCAGCGGACCGGGCACGCCGACATGACCGCCGTCGCCGACCTGTTCCGCTATCACCCGATCGCGCTGACCGTGTTCGCCCTCGGCTGGATCGCGTTCGGCGCCGTAGGGGTTCGGCTCATCCGGCTGGCCCGCAGGCGGTCGGGGCTCGAACGAGCCGGCCTGTTGCTGGTCGGGATCGCCCTGCTCGCCTACCTGCCGCAGTTCTTCCTCCCGGCGTTCGGCCGGATCGGTCATGGCGTGGTGCTGGGCTGTGGCCTGCTGCTGCTGGGGTACGTCGTGCAGAGCGGCCGGCGCCGTCCGGCCGACGTCGAACAGGAGTTGGTCGCAGCGTCCGCCTGACCGCTGAGATCAGTGGCGGTGGCCCGCGGTTCAGATCAGGTGGCGGTGGCCCGCGGTTCAGATCAGGTGGCGGTGGCCCGCTAGGGCGCTGTGCGGACCGAGCCAGACGATCTCGTCGGCGTGTTCGGCGTTGCCCACCGTCAGCAGCGTCGTGACCGGACCGGCCATCGGCGCCCGGGCTCGCACGTCGCTGAAGTTCACCACGAAGAACACCGAACCCCGGACATACACCAGCGTGCCCTCGTCGTCGTCGGCGCGGACGTCGGCCAGCCCGAAGCGTGGATCGGTGAAGTCGGCGTACGCCCGGCGCAGCCGCAGCACCTCGGTCTGGAAGGCCAGCAGCTCGGCGTGCTCCGACGTGCCCAGCTCCGACCAGTCGAGCTTGGACCGCTCGAAGGTGGCCGGGTCCTGGGGATCCGGAACGGTATCGAGGTCCCAACCCATCTTGGCGAACTCCTCGGTCCGCCCGGTCCTCACCGCCTCGGCCAGCTCCGGCTCGGTGTGAGCGGTGAAGAACTGCCACGGAGTGGTCGCGCCCCACTCCTCGCCCATGAAGATCATCGGCGTGTAGGGGCTGAGCCCGTTGACGAGTGCGGCGATGCGGAGCTGGTCGGGGTCGACGACCTGGGACAGCCGGCGACCGTCGGCCCGGTTCCCGATCTGGTCGTGGTTGTCCGCGCACACCACCAGTCGCCACGTTGGGGTCCGGTGGGTGTCGATCGGGTTGCCGTGGGTGCGGCCGCGGAACGTCGACATCGTGCCGTCGTGGAAGAACCCGTGGGTGAGCACCTTGGCAAGCGAGCCGAGGGAGTCGAAGTCGGCGTAGTAGCCGCTGGTGTCACCGGTCAGGGCGACGTACAACGCGTGGTGAAAGTCGTCGCTCCACTGGGCGGTCAGGCCGTATCCGCCGCCGTCGCGCCGGGTGATCAGCCGAGGATCGTTCAGATCGGACTCCGCGATCAGGGACAGCGGCCGGCGCAGATGGACGCTGAGTGCGGACGTCTCCACGGCCAGCTCCTCCAGCACGTGGGTGGCCCGGGTGTCGGTGAGGGCGTGCACGGCGTCCAGCCGCAGCGCGTCGACGTGGTAGTCGCGGAACCACATCTGCGCGTTCTCGATGATGAACCGGCGCACCTCGTCGGAGTCCTCGCCGTCGAGGTTGACCGACTCCCCCCAGGTGTTGGCGGCGGCAGAATGCATATAGGGGGCGAACTCCGGCAGGTAGTTTCCGCTGGGCCCGAGGTGGTTGTAGACGACGTCCTGGACCACGGCGAGACCACGCTGATGACACGCGTCGACGAAGGACTGGTACGCGGCCGGACCGCCGTACTCCTCCTGCACGGCGTACCACAGCACGCCGTCGTAGCCCCAGTTGCGCTCGCCATTGAACGCATTCACCGGCATGAGCTCGATGAAGTCCACGCCCAGAGCGACCAGGTGATCGAGCTTGTCGATAGCCGCGGTCAGCGTTCCCTCGGGGGTGAAGGTGCCGACATGCAGCTCGTAGATGACCCCTCCGGCCAGCTGCCGACCGGTCCACGTGGTGTCGCCCCAGGTGTGCTGGCCGGGGTCAAAGGTCCGCGAGAGCCCATGCACGCCGTACGGCTGGCGGCGCGAGCGCGGATCGGCGACCGGCGCACCGCCGTCCAGGCTGAATCCGTAGTCCACCTCGCCGACCGCGAAGTCCGGCACCGGCTCGGTCGGCTGCCACCAGTCCCCGGTGTCGCGGGCCATCGGGATGTCGACCCGGTCCTCGCTCTCGGGATCGACCAGCACCAGGGTGACCTGCTGCGGACGCGGCGCCCACACCGTGAACGGGATGGGGACGCCGAGCGGCAAGCTGCCGGGACTGACGGTCACAGAGAACACCCCACGAGAACAGGTTCGGGTTCGAGGACGACACCGTACGCAGCCGCGACGCCGTCGCGGATGGCACGGGCCAGGTCGAGCAGGTCGGCGGTGCGCGCGCCGCCCCGGTTGGTCAGGGCCAGGGTGTGCTTACCCGACAACCGGACCGGTCCAGCACCGAAGCCGCGACCGAATCCGGCGTGCTCGATCAGCCAGGCGGCGCTGGTCTTGATCGCCGGCCGCTGGTCAGCGCCGGTCCGGACCGGCCAGCGCGGCGCATCGGCGGGCAGGGCGTCCGCAGCCTCGAGGTCGAGGATCGGGTTGGTGAAGAAGGACCCGGCACTCCACGTGTCGTGGTCGGTGGCGTCCAGCACCATCCCCTTGGCGCGACGCAGGCCGAGCACCGCCTCGCGCACGTCGCGCGCGGGTGGCCGAGCGCCCAGCTCGACGCCCAGCGTCCGGGCCAGCTCGGCGTACCGGATCGGGGCGGAGCGACCGGCCATCCGGAACTGGAAGGTGACCGCCGTGATCAGGTAGCGGTCCGGTTCGGCCTTGAATCGCGAGGTCCGGTAGCCGAAGCCACAGCCGGCCATCGGGAGGGTGGCGGGCTGCCGGGTGCGGCGAT
>DASTGF010000202.1:0-2234 GCA_035719255.1 Microlunatus sp.
AGCTCCGATCCCATGCAGGGCCTCAGCCCGACAAGAAGTCGCGGCGTTGTATGCCGCACGGTCGGACAAACGTCCTCCGCGCGGCAGATGGAGACCTGCCACCGACACGACCTGCGCGAGTGACCGCCACGTCGATCGATCGCGCGGTGGTCGCTCGGAGCTGCCTCAGAGCTACAGCCCGAACGTGTGCCACTCGCCTTCGGAAACCACCTCGACAGAGTCGCCGATGACCTTGATGGCGGTCTGCTCGTCGATGGCATAGGCCGGACCGCCGATCTCAGCGGCCCACCGCTCCGCGTCCGCAAGAGTGTTCGACGGGAAGGCGTTCAAGTGAGGGAAGATCGCGAACTCCACGAACCCCAAGGTCCGATCGTCACTGGCCGCCGGCCAGCTGACGAAGTCCGAGCCGATTCGCGGTGCCATGACCATGCTCCCGGCGCTCACTCCGACCCAGGTCGTCTCGGTCAGGGAGGACAGGTGGTCGACCAGGCCGGATTGCCGCAGCCAGTGACACAGGTACGTGGCATCGCCGCCGTCAACGAGCAGAACGTCGGCCTCCCGGATCCAGTCGACCCATCGCTCCGTGTCGATGGTGGGTAGGGCGGTGAGCTCGAGCACGCCGACGGACTTCCACCCCAAGGAGGTCATGGCGTCTCCTGGGCCCTCGCCACTGACGAAGCTGCGCACCGACCGCGGCCCGCACATGGCATGCCCCCATTGCGCGGTCGGGATGCAGAGCGCGGAAGACTCGGAGATCGGCTTTCCCAACATGCCGACGAGCGCATCGCGGATGGTTGCGTTCCTCACGCCGCCTGAGGTGAGAAGCAGCTTCATCGCGGGGCTCCTTGGCGTAGCCGGGACTTCGGGGTAACGGACGGGCCGGTGAAGCCGCCCCGGGTGTCGATGGGTGTTGACACCGTACACACAGACCTTCCCACCGTGGGTGCATGAGCACGCACAGGTTCGGCTTGGCGGATGGGTCACCCTCTGGGGGCCTGGCCCCCTCGACTCGCTTTCCGGAGGCTATCCGTTCAGCCCTGCCGCGTAGCCAGTGCCTCGAAGTTCTCGTAGAGCTCAGGGACGCCGTGCTTTTCGCGCAGCTTCACGGCGGCTGGACCCACCCGGGTCCATAGCCCTGAGACCCAGAGCCAGTCCAGGACCAGGTCGGTGTCCAGGAGTCCGTTCTTGGTGAGCGTGCCAACGGTCTCGCCCCAGGTCAGGATTCGAGATACGAGAACGTCCTCGGCGGAGGCCGTTTCGGGGTCGAAGGTGTCGCTCCACACTGCGTGCTGTGCTTCCTCGATGCCCATCGTGGAGCCCCACTGTGCGAGCTGCACGAGCAGGGTTGCGTCTTCCCGATTCGCCACGTCACGTCTCCTGTCCGGACATCTGCCCTGGACTTGATGGTGCTGTTGGCGACGTTACTCGCCACCCCGTGAAACCGGAGGGGCTTTGCCCGGGACCGTGTTTGGCTCCAGCGACCATTGAGGCAACGTCAGGACCACAGACCGAGCTGTCGCGATGCCGTCCGCGCCTGAGCTCTGACAGGACTTCTTTGGCAGCGCCACATCGCCGCGTGGCGGACGCACGGGGATACCGGAGGTGCCGACGAGGCGCAGGGTCGGGGGTCTGACGTCAGGAGATCGCCGGAGGCCATCGATGCCTGCGCCACTCATCCCAGGTGGCGAATCCTGCGGGTGGGTCGTCGACAGGTTCACTACCGTCCAGTTCCCCTGGTGTCGGGATGCTGATGATGGCAGCCCACCTGGCGAGTTCCTCGTCGGACATGGGCCACGTGGTGTGGGGCTCGTGGGCATGGCGCCGGTCAAGTCGTTGCCGTTGCTCGGCGGGCGTGAGTTCGAAGTAGCGCATCTCCACCGCCGCACCACGGTCGGCTGCGGCCGCTCGTAGAGCGGAGCGCTCGTCTCGGCCCCAAAGGCCGAAATCAATCACAACGTTGATGCCGAGCTGGAGAGCGCGCAGCCCGATCTCGATGAGACGTCCTTCGACCACGTCCGAGGCCGACGGTGGGTTCGCGAGCCCGTACAGGGCCTTCATCCACTCGTCCTTCGTGAGGCGAAGAGCGTTCTTCTCCATCTCTATCCGCCGCGCCTCTGTGGTCTTCCCCGTGCCTGGCAGTCCTACGGTCAGGAAGAGCGTTGGTCGCGCCGTCATCACTGATCCCTTCGAGGTGTCGCTTCATCGTCGTCGACGTCCATTCCAGCCGCGAGTCG
>DASTGF010000203.1:0-5902 GCA_035719255.1 Microlunatus sp.
CCGCAACTTCGCCGCCCACGCCGCCGAGCTGGGCAACGAGGTCCCGGCCACACCGCTGGTCTTCTTCAAGCCGAACACGTCGGTGATCGGGCCGGGCGAGCCGATCGGCTACCCGCCGACCACCGAGGACCTGCACTACGAGGGTGAGCTCGCGGTGGTGATCGGGCGGATCTGCAAAGAGGTGCCGCCGGAGCGCGTCTCCGATGTCGTGTTCGGCTACACAGTGGGCAACGACGTCACCGCGCGCGACCTGCAGAAGAGCGACGGCCAGTGGGCTCGGGCGAAGGGCTACGACGGGTTCTGCCCGCTCGGACCGTGGATCACCACCCACCACACGCTAGAGGAAGCCGGTGATCTCATGATCACCACCACCGTGGACGGTGAGGTGAAGCAGCACGGATCGACCGCCCTGATGGTGCGCTCGATCACCGAACTGGTGGTCTACATCAGCTCGTTCACCACGCTGCTGCCCGGCGACGTCATCCTGACCGGCACGCCGGAAGGCGTCGGCCCGATGCTGCCCGGTCAAGAAGTCAGCATCAGCATCGACGGCATCGGAACCCTGACCAATCTCGTGACGCGGCTCTGAGCCCGCCAATGTCCACCCGGCATCCGGCCGGCTCTCCATCTCCAGGCGACAAAGGAAAGTCCGTGAACGAAGAAGACGTCCTCGGTGGTATCGCACCGGAGCAGGTGCGGGTCCGGTTCCCACCGTCCCCGACGGGGAATCTGCACGTCGGGAACGTACGCAGCGCGTTGTTCAACTGGGTCTTCGCCAAGCACTACGGCGGGACCTTCGTGTTGCGGATCGAGGACACCGACGCGGCCCGCAACCTCGAGCACGCCTACGACGTCGTGTACGACTCGCTGAACTGGCTGGGACTGTCCTGGGACGAGGGTCCGGGGGTGGGCGGCCCGTACGGCCCCTATCTGCAGACCGAACGCTTGGCGGTGTACGCAGGCGTGGTCCCACGGGTGCTCGAGGCCGGTCATGCGTACCGCTGCTATTGCACGCGCGAGGAGATCGAGGCCCGCGAGGCGGCCCGGCCCAAAGGCGCACCGTCGGGATACGACGGCTTCTGCCGCGACCTCGGCGCCGAGGCGGTCGCCGCGTACGAGGCCGAGGGTCGTTCGTCGGTGGTGCGGATGCGGGTCGGTGAGGACCCGATCACCTTCCGTGACCTGGTCCGCGGCGAGGTCACGTTCGCCCCCGAGCACGTTCCGGACTTCGTCATCGTGCGCAGCAACGGCGACCCGCTCTATACGCTGGTCAACCCGGTCGACGACTCGTTGATGAAGATCACGCACGTGTTGCGCGGTGAGGATCTGCTGCCCTCGACCCCGCGCCAGATCGTGGTCTACCGTGCGCTCAACGCGATCGGCATCGGGAACGGATCGGTGCCGATCTTCGGGCATCTACCGACCGTGCTGGGGGAGGGAAACCGGCGACTGTCCAAGCGGGACAAGGGCAGCGGCCTGGCCGAGTACCAAGAGCGCGGCTTCCTGCCGCAGGCGTTGCTCAACTACCTGGCCCTGTTGGGATGGGCCATCGCCGAGGATCGCGACATCTTCACGCTGGAGGAGATGGTCGACGCTTTCGACATCCGCCGGGTGAATGCCAACCCGGCCCGGTTCGACCCCAAGAAGTGCGAGGCGATCAACGCGGCCCACATCCGGCTGCTGGACGCGGACGAGCTGACCGAACGGCTGGTGCCGTTCTTCGTCTCAGCCGGACTGGTCAGCGACCCGCCGCTGCCCGACGAGGCCGCGTTGCTGGCCGCAGCTGCGCCGCTGGTGCAGGAGCGCATCCAGACCCTGTCGGAGGCGGTCGACATGCTGGCCTTCTTGTTCATCGCGGACGATCAGCTGACCATCGACGATGCGGTCGCGCCCGGAGCAGACGCGGCGCCGGTGCTGGTCGCGGCCACCGCGGCGCTCGAGCGAGTCGAACCGTTCCGTCACCCCGAGATCGAGGTCGCGCTGCGCGGCGCTCTGATTCAGGACCTGGGTCTGAAGCCGAAGTTCGCCTTCGGGCCGGTCCGGGCGGCCGTCACCGGCAGGCGGATCTCGCCACCGCTGTTCGAGTCGCTCGAACTGCTCGGCCGCGCCTCCGCGCTGGCCCGGTTGTCGGCCGCCGCGGCGAACCTGCAGGCCTGAGCAGCAGCGGACCGATGACGCCTTCCAATCCCGATCCGAACAGTCTGGACCCGACTGCGGCGGGCCGTGCCAAGTCAGGCCGCCCGGACGGATCACGCCGCCCGGGCCGCTCGGGCAACCCGGCGGTCCGTGCGGCCCAGCCCAAGCCGGCGCCCCGGCCGCAGCCGACGTCGTACCGCACCCCCGGCACGTCCGGAGGGCCGGCCACGTCCGGCGGTGCAGGCTCCCGCCGGGGGCGGAACCGCGGTCTGTCCCGCGCCGCGTCGGTCGTTCCCGAGCCGACGCTGCCGCGGGACGGGTCGAGCTATCCACAGATCCTGCGGGTCGAGGGCTACGCGCCGTGGCGCTCGGTGGTCGGTGTGTTGATGGGATTGTCGTTCTTCATCCTGTTGACCAATCTGGTCAGCCAGCTGGTCGTCTTCGTCTCCTGGAGCCTGCTGGCGCCCGACACGATCTATCGGGACTACTTCACCCAGGCGTTCGGGTTTCAGCGCGCCAGCGGCATGCTCGCCGCCAACCTCGGTATCGCGACGCTGATTCCCGTGGCCTGCATCTTGATGATGCTGCTGCACCGGATGCGGCCGTCGTGGCTGTTGTCGGTGCAGGCACGGGTGCGGTGGCCGTACTTCTTCGTCTGTCTGGGCGTGGCGGTGGTGGCGCTGAACGGCGTCCTGCTGGTGTCCACGCTGGTCAGCCGGCCGGCGCACGTCGGGCCGCAACCGGGCTTCTGGTGGTTCCTCGTCGTGATCCTGCTCACCTCGCCGATCCAGGCGGCCGCAGAGGAGTTCTTCTTCCGGGGCTACCTCATGCAGGCCCTGGGCAGCCTGTTCTCACACCCGCTGATCGGGGTGGTGCTGTCGGCGCTGGTGTTCGCCTTCTTTCACGGCGCCCAGAACCTTCCGCTCTTCCTCGACCGGTTCGCCTTCGGCCTGCTGGCCGCGGCGCTGGTGTGGCGGACGGGCGGCCTCGAGGCCTCCGTTGCGGCCCACGTAGTCAACAACGTCTTCGCGTACGTGATCGCCGGTCTGACCGGCTCCATTGCGGCCCTCAAGGCGATCCGGGAGATCGGCTGGCTCGACGCGGTGTTCGACGTCGGCGGCTTCGCGGTGTTCGCCGCGCTGGCGTTGCTGGTGGCCCTGAAGATGCGTCCTGCAAGGCGGGTGGAGCACGCCGGTTTGGGCCGGGCCTCGGTCGTGCAGTAAAGTCTTCAGTCGGCCCGGAAGGGCCGAAACCTTTGGGGTATAGGGTAATTGGCAGCCCGACTGATTCTGGTTCAGTTAGTCTAGGTTCGAGTCCTAGTACCCCAGCTGTGGAAGCCGATTGGACCCATCTCGACCGGGTTGGTAGGCTTCCGCGTCGGTCGTAGATGACCGAGTGGTGATCGGGGCCAGGCGTCCCGGGTGATCATCTGCTAGGGGCCCCGTTGTGTAGCGGCCTAGCACGCCGCCCTCTCAAGGCGGTAGCGCGGGTTCGAATCCCGTCGGGGCTACCCGATCGATCCTCGTGTGACGCCGCGGAACGCCGGTCTCGATGCTCATCGACTCAGCGTCACACCTTTCCGCGGTCGCGCCGCGCGACCGGCGGTGCGCCGGTGTCAGCTCTCCTGGCTGGGAGCGAGCAGGTTGGTGGTCTGGCCGATGGCGGCGACCGACGACATCACGGTCACCACTGTGTAGGCCGTCATCTCGGTTCGTGGGAGGACGACATCCAGCCAGAAGATCTTGGTCGACTCTTCGGGGTCCGCCCATGTGACGATCGGTTTGGTCAGCTGCATCACCCATTCGAAGGCCTCGCCCAGGCCGAGCACGGCGTTCCAAACCGCCTCGATCGTCTCCCCCTCCCGACCCATGACGCCGGCCATCCAGCCGTAGAGGCCGAGCTGACACGCCCCGTAGCAGCCGGTCAGAATCGGGTCGCCCCATTCGGCCCACCAGGTCAGCACCCCCAGGAGCCCAGCGGGGACGGCAGGTTCCGAGTCGGCGACGAACACCGTGCTGGCCGCCACCGCGTTGCTGAGCAGCGACAGCACACCGCCGCCCCAGACGCCCCAGGCGATGCCCTTGACGGTCACACTCTGGGTACCGACGGGCATCGAGATCGCGGGCAGGCTGCACACATTGGCCAGCAGCTGGAAGGCGAGCTTCGCCACCACACCGGTTTGGGCGTCATCGGGTCGGGCGACACATCGTTGACCGGCAATATGTCCTCCGTGTAGCACGCGATTCCCCAGCCGAGCGTGCTGACCGAGTAGGCGAATCCGGCCAGGCAGTCGCAGACGAGCGACTCGAGGACCGACCCCGCGTCGGCGGACCTCTTGGTGATCTCCGACGAGGTCGCCGGGCCGGAGACCTGATCGATCTCGGAGCGCAGGGCTACGTAGCCTGCCCAGCCTGGATCACCCACGGCGGCCAGATCGCCGGCCGTGAAGACAGGCCCGGGTTGGCTGCCCGCAAGGCGGCACGCGACGGTGAACGGAACGGCGGTCACCAAGGAGGTGAGCGAGAGCAGGGTCAGTCGTTCACCCGAGCCGCTGAAGATCACCTGCTCGTAGAAGTCGGTGAGGAACGGGATGGAGATGGGTTGCATGCACAGCTCGAACACGGCCTGGATGATGTCGACGATCACGTCGAAGACCGCCTCGACCGCCGATCTCACCAGGCCGATCACGTCGACCACGAGCGTCTGCAGGCCGGCCAGCAGGTGAGAGAGCGCGGCGTCGAGGAAGGATTCCGCACTCGCCAGATAGGAACTCAGCTGCGACGAAGCGGCCGCCGCCTGAAGGGCCGGCAGTGAGTCCACCGGAAGCTGGCTCTGGAACAGGGTCAGATCGGCCAGGCTGAGCGGGCCGGACAGGGTCGGGTTGGCCGCGCCCGTGGCGGCCCCGATATTGTCCGCGTACATCGAGGCGACGTACTTGGACTGGCTGTCCTGCGGAGGCTGACGTTTCGCTGGTGTTGCGCCGTCGTTGAACGATTGTGTCCCCAGTGCGGCGATCCAGCCGTCGAAGTGGGTGCCGATCACGGTCTGCAGATCGGTCAATCGCGCCGTCGCCGAACTCTCCATGGCGCGCAGTGCGTAGGTGGCCGCCGCAGGCAGTTGGCTCAGGGCGGCCTCGGTCACCCGTTGGGCCATCTTGATGTCGGTCCAGTTGAACACCGATTTGACGAAGGCGACGACCCGGGCCACGGTCGCGCCGAACTTCGCGAGGAGCTTGACCACGAAGTTGACCGCATCCTCGACGGTTTCGAGCACCGTGGACAGGCCCGCTTCAAGCGAGTCGATCGTCTGCACGAGGATGCCTTTGACGATCTGCCCGTGTCGCTGATCGTCGTCTCGGTGGTCGTCACGACGAAGCGGGTCGACGTGGTGATGACGTCCCAGAAGTCTTCACCGGTCGAGGAGCGCTTCTGAGCGCCGACCTCGGCCTGAGCCAGACTGTCCAGCTGGGCCAGAGTCACGATCGCGGTCGGCCCGGCGGTGAACAACCCGGCCACCGGGGTCGACCGGGGAGATGGAGCTGAGTTGCGCGATGGCCAGGTTGCGCTGCGCGAGAGTGCGCGGAGCGAACGCTGCCAGATCGGCGGCCGACGCTGACGCAGCGGCAGACGCCGAATCACGGTTGACGCGCAACTCCCAGTACGGCGTCGACATGGCCTCAGGAACCAGGATTCGGGCGATCGGCTGATCGACCGGCAGAAAGGTCGTCGCGACGCATTGCTGGCGAAGTCGTACGGTGCGGCCAGCA
>DASTGF010000204.1:0-5895 GCA_035719255.1 Microlunatus sp.
TCACCGGGGCCAGCAACCGGACGCTGTCCAGTTCGCGGCGCTCCCCGGTCAGCTGCACGGCGCCGGCGAGCGGGTCGCCGGTCAGCGCCGCCACGGTGTCGGGATGCTTTCCCCCGTCCTCGGCCAGCTCGACCAGCCCGAACTGTGGATCGGACCCGGACACGGAGAACCTCGCTACACGCACCGGGTCAGCGTACCGACCCTGCACGCCCGATCCTCGTCCCGCGATACTCGGGGCATGAGTCATGAGCCGTTCAGCGTCGTCGAACTCATCACCACCAAGCGCGACGGCGGCGTGCTGTCCGACGCCGAGATCGACTGGCTGATCGATGCGTACGTCCGGGGTGTGGTCGCCGACGAACAGATGGCCGCACTGGCCATGGCCGTGTTCTTCCGCGGGCTGGAGGCCGCCGAGCTGCGCCGCTGGACGGCGGCGATGATCGCGTCCGGCGAACGGCTCGACTTCTCCTCCCTGTCCCGTCCGACGGCCGACAAACACTCGACCGGCGGCGTCGGCGACAAGATCACCCTGCCGCTGGCCCCGCTGGTCGCCGCCTGCGGCGTCGCCGTGCCACAGCTGTCCGGCCGCGGGCTCGGCCATACCGGCGGCACGCTGGACAAGTTGGAGGCGATACCGGGTTGGCGGGCGGCGCTGACCAACGAGGAGATGCTCGCCCAATTGGAGAATGTCGGCGCGGTGATCTGCGCCGCCGGATCCGGGTTGGCCCCGGCGGACAAGAAGTTGTACGCGCTGCGGGACGTGACCGGGACGGTGGAGTCGCTTCCCCTGATCGCCTCCTCCATCATGAGCAAGAAGATCGCCGAGGGCACCGGAGCGCTCGTGCTGGACGTGAAGTTCGGCTCGGGGGCCTTCATGAAGGACTACGACCGGGCACGCGAGCTGGCCGGCACGATGGTCGGGCTCGGCAACGAGGCGGGGGTTCGCACCGTCGCGCTGCTCACCGACATGTCCACCCCGCTCGGCCTCACCGCCGGGAACGCCCTGGAGGTGGCCGAATCGGTCGAGGTGCTGGGCGGCGGCGGACCGACCGATGTGGTCGAACTCACCCTCGCGCTGGCCCGGGAGATGCTGGCCGCCTCCGGCCGGAGCGACGTCGACCCGGCCGACGCGCTGACCGACGGCCGCGCGATGGACGTGTGGCGGGCGATGATCCGTGCCCAGGGTGGAGATCCCGACGCGCCGCTGCCGGTGGCGCGGGAGACCGAGACGATCCCTGCCGATCGGGACGGGATCCTGGTCGGGCTGGATGCTCTGGGCGTCGGGGTGGCCGCCTGGCGCCTCGGCGCGGGCCGGGCCTCGATGACCGACAGCGTCCAGGCCGGCGCCGGCGTACGGCTGCACGCCAAGCCCGGTGACCGCGTACACGCCGGGCAACCGTTGTTCACCCTGTACACCGACACACCGGACCGATTCGAGCGCGCACGTCGGGCGCTCGCAGGTGCCGCAACGATCGACGGCCATCCGCCGCCGGGAAGCCGTCCGCTGATCGCCGAGCGGATCGTCTGACCGCACGCGTCGCGTCGGGTTGTCACAAGCAAGCACTAAAGCCACAAGCAAGCGCTAAAGCCAGCTGTGCGTCCGACACCTCGCGGGATGACGAGCTGAGGATCAGACTCCCGCCGCCACGGGGTCGCCGGCTTGGGCCCGGACCGGAGCCGGGGCCGCATCGAGCCGGGGATCGTGGTGCAGCAGCCCGTACACGTACGCCTCGACCAGGGCCTCCCAGGATGCCTCAATGATGTTCTGACCGACGCCGACCGTGGTCCAGCCCCGTCGTCCGTCGGTGGTCTGGATCAGCACCCGCACCGTCGCATCGGTGCCGTGACCCTGGTCGAGGATGCGGACACGGTAGTCGGCCAGGGCGAATCGCTCGACCAGCGGATAGGCCTGCTCCAAGGCCAGCCGCAGCGCGTGGTCGAGGGCATTGACCGGGCCGTTGCCCTCCCCGACCACGCGCTGGCTCTGGCCCCGTGCGGTGATCTTGACCGTGCACTCGGTGTCGGTCTGCTGATCATGGGTGAGCTGGGTGAACACCCGCCACGAGTGCACCGTGAACAGATCGGGCAATTGCCCGAGCTCACGGCGCAGCAGCAACTCGAAGCTGGCGTCCGCGGCCTCAAACGTATAGCCGGCTGCCTCGGCCTCCTTCACCTTCTCCGTGACCCGAGCCGCTAGTTCGCGGTCGGAGAGGTCGAATCCCAGTTCCTCGCCCTTGAGCTGGATGTTGGCTCGGCCGGCCATGTCCGACACCAGCATGCGCATGTCGTTCCCGACGACCGCGGGATCGATGTGCTGATAGAGGTTGGGATCTACCTTGATCGCGCTGGCGTGCAGACCCGCCTTGTGGGCGAAGGACGACAGGCCAACATAAGGCTGACGAGCGCTGGGTGGCACGTTCGTCACCTCTGCGATGGCGTGCGCGAGGCGGGTGACCTCTTGCAACGCCCCGGCCGGAAGGAGCGGCCAGCTGTATTTGAGTTCGAGATTGGCGACCACCGAGACGAGGTCGGCGTTGCCGGTGCGCTCGCCGTAGCCGTTCACGGTGCCTTGGACGTGCATTGCGCCGGCGTCGACCGCGGCCAGGGTGTTTGCCACCGCACATCCGGTGTCGTTGTGACAGTGGATGCCGAGCGGGACGCCCAACTCGGCGACCTGAGCGACGGTGTCGCCGATCCACGGAGGCAGCATGCCGCCGTTCGTATCGCACAAGACGACGACTTCGGCCCCGGCCTCGGCGGCTGCCTGGACGCACTCCAGGGCGTAGGCCCGGTTCTCCTCGAAACCGTTGAAGAAGTGCTCGCAGTCCACGAAGACCCGCTGGCCCTCCGCGCGTAGGTGCCGCACGGTGTCAGTGATCATGTCGAGGTTCTCCCGCAGGCTGGTGCGCAGCGCCTGCTCGACATGCCGATCGTGACTCTTGGCCACGACACAGGCCACGGGTGCCCGCGAGTCGCGCAGAGCCGCCGTCAACGGATCGTCCGCGGCCCGCATGCCCACCCGACGGGTGAATCCGAAGGCCACCAGAGTCGAGTTGTGGAGCGGGACCGCACCCTGGGCCATCGCCTGGAAGAACGACGTGTCGCTCGGGTTGGCGCCCGGCCATCCGCCCTCGATGAATCCGAAGCCCAGCTCGTCCAGCAGACCGGCGATCGTCAGCTTGTCCGACACCGACAGGTTCAGGCCCTCTTGTTGGGACCCGTCGCGCAACGTCGTGTCGTAGACATGGAACTCTGCCGGCATTGGCCTGAGCTGGAGGGACATGCGTTTCCTTCGTTCGAGGAGATTCCTGGCCATGAAAAAACCTCCCGCATGAACACGAGAGGTCGGCGCGCTGAGGTGAGTTCAGCGCGCTACGAAATAATCACCGCCAGGAACGACATGTCCCCATTGTGGCCCACACATTTCGGAAACGCCAGGGTGCTAGGACACGCGAGTGTTTGACGTCTCAGCACCACTGGCGATGCGTGGCGATCCGGCGGGAGTTTCACAGCACCTGGTGGAGCCAGCCGTGGGTGTCCTCCACTCGACCGTACTGGATGTCGAGCAGGGTCTTGCGGAGCGCAGCGGTGGTCTGCCCCGTCTCGCCCGCACCCACCGTGTAGACGTCGTCGCGCAGCTGCAGCGAACCGATCGGGGTGATCACGGCCGCCGTGCCGCAGGCGAACAGCTCGGTGACATGTCCGTTGCCGATCCCCTCCAGCAACTCGGGCACGCTGATCCGGCGCTCGACCGGGGTCAGCCCGAACTCCTTGGACAGCTCGAGGATCGAGTCGCGCGTCACTCCCTCGAGGATCGAGCCGGACAGCTCCGGGGTGATCAACTCGTGGTCGTCGGTGATCAGGTAGACGTTCATCCCGCCCAGCTCCTCGAGCCACTCGTGCTGGGCCGCGTCGGCGAACATCACCTGGTCACAGCCGTGCTCGGCCGCCTCTTGCTGGGCCACCAGACTGGCGGCGTAGTTGCCGCCGCACTTGGCCGCACCCGTTCCACCGGGCGCGGCGCGGGTGTAGGTGGTGGAGATCCAGATCTTCACCGGGCTGACCCCGCGGGAGAAGTACGCGCCAGCCGGGCTGGCGATGCAGCAGTAGGTGACCCGCTGCGCCGCCCGCACCCCGAGGAACGCCTCGGAGGCGAACATGAAGGGACGCAGATACAGGCTCTGCTCCCCGGTCGAGGGCACCCAGGCCGCGTCCGCCGCGATCAGCGCCTCGATGCTGGCCAGGAAGTCCTCGGGCTCCAGCACGGGCAGCGCGAGCCGGTGGGCCGATCGCCGGAAGCGCTCCGCGTTCTGGTCGGCGCGGAACGTCCACACACTGCCGTCGGCGTGCCGGTAGGCCTTCAGGCCTTCGAAGATCTCCTGCGCGTAGTGCAACACCGCCGTGGCGGGATCGAGGCTGAACGGACCGTACGGAACGATCGCCGAGTCGTGCCAGCCGTCCGCCGCGGTCCAGGTGGCCACCGCCATGTGATCGGTGAAGTTGATCCCGAAACCCGGGTCCACGAGGATCGCCGCCCGCTCGGCGTCGCTGCGGGGGTGGGGGTTGGCTCGGAGCTCGAACGGCAGCGTCATGGCCGGAATTATAGGACGTCCTAGCTTTTCGGCTGGGGGTGTTTCACCCCGCGTACGCAGCCTGGGACCCACGCCCTCAGGGCGGCCAGGCTCGCGCCTGCTCCCCGTCCGCGAGTTGGCACCCCAGGTGCCGATCTGCCCATCGATCGGCCGCACATCCGGCAGCAAACCCCAGGGCGGGAAGCGGATCGGAGGGCGGAGCAAATCGGAGGGCCGGGGCAGATCGGAGGGCCGGGCAGATCGGAGGGCCGGAGCAGATCGGACGGGAGGCGGGAGCCTGAGACCGTGGGCGACACCACGCCCGACGCGGTTAGCATGCGGCGGGTGACGACACCGACGGAGCAGACCTCGTACGACCTCGCCGTGATCGGCGGAGACGGCATCGGCCCGGAGGTGGTGGCCGAGGGTCTGAAGGTGCTCGAAGCCGTCGACGCTCCGGCGAAGTTCTCGCTGACGTCCTATGACCTGGGCGCCGACCGTTGGCAGCGGACCGGTGAGGTGCTGCCTGATTCGGTGCTGGGCGAGTTGGCCGGCGCCGATGCGATCCTGCTGGGTGCCGTCGGTGCCGCGCCCGGAGGGAAGACCGTCCCGAGCGGGCTGCTCGAGCGGGGGCTGCTGCTCAAGCTGCGCTTCGCGTTCGACCACTACGTCAACCTGCGGCCGAGCCGCCTCTATCCCGGAGTGCCGACCCCGCTGGCCGACTCGGTCGTGTCCGGCCGGGAGATCGACTTCGTCGTGGTCCGCGAGGGCACCGAGGGTCTGTACGTCGGCAACGGCGGTGTGGTTCGGGCCGGTACGCCGGCCGAGATCGCGACCGAGGTCAGCATCAACACCGCGTACGGTGTCGAGCGGGTGGTGCGGGACGCGTACGAGCGGGCGTCGCGTCGCCGCGGCAAGCTCACGCTGGTGCACAAGCACAACGTGCTGGTCCACGCCGGTGGGCTGTGGAGGCGGCTGTTCGAGTCGATCGGCGAGGAGTTCCCCGACGTAAGCACCGACTACCTGCACGTCGATGCGGCCACCATCTTCCTGGCCACCGATCCGGCCCGGTTCGACGTCATCGTCACCGACAATCTCTTCGGCGACATCCTCACCGACCTGGCGGCGGCCGTGACCGGCGGCATCGGGCTGGCCGCGAGCGGCAACATCAACCCGAGTGGCGCGTACCCGTCGATGTTCGAGCCGGTGCACGGCTCCGCCCCCGACATCGCCGGCCAGCGCAAGGCCGATCCCACAGCGACGATCCTGTCGGTCGCGCTGCTGCTGGACCATCTCGGCCTGACCGAGCCGGCCCGTCGGATCG
>DASTGF010000205.1:0-20432 GCA_035719255.1 Microlunatus sp.
GCCCGGTCCGGGCGGCATCCCGCCGGCCGGCTGGCCCGGGTACGCGGCGGCCGCGATGGCCGGCGGCCCGGCTTTCCTCGCCACCACGAAACCGACGATGGCGGCGATCAGCAGCACGCCCCCGAGACCCAGCGTGATGAACCCGGCCGTCTGCAACGTGCTCGCCGCCTGACCCAGCGCGCTCGTCGGGACGTCGGTGATCGCCGCCACGGACGGGTCGTCGGCCTTGTAGAACACCGTGACCGTATCGCCCACCGAGGGAGGGGTGGCCAGGGTCGAGGCGGCGGTGGCCGTGTGCTGCTCACCGTTCTCGTCGGTGAACTCCACCGTGTAGGAGGGTGGATCAGCCTCGACGACTGTGGCTTGGACCGGCCCCTTCAGCCCCTGGTTGTCGAGCTGTTGCTGGACCGCGCTCTGACCGCGATCGGCCACGGCCGACGCCGCGAGCAGGCCGCCGCCGGTGAGCAGCAGCAAGATGCCGAAGATCAGCCCGAGAATGCGCAGAACCTTCATGACTCTCCTCCTCCTCAGGCGCCGTTCGGCGCCAGCCACACCCTTGAGAGTCGCTGAACATCATTCTCGTACCACAACGGTCCGCGATCCAGCCTTCGACGTGAACCCGCGATCCTCGACCGGGTGTCCGCGCCGTCCAGCGGATCGACGCCGCGTGCTGCGGAGCCGGTCTCGTCTGCGCGACCTCTTGATCACCCGCGGGAAGGCGTGGATGCTGACGCTCATGGCGAAGACCGAGACGCCCGCGCAGCCCGTCAGCACACCGCATCCCGTCAGCATGCCCCACCTGGTGAGCACCCCGCAGCACATCACCGGCCCGCAGCACGCGCGGGCCGTGCCGATCGGCGATTACGGGTTCCTCAGCGACGGAGAGGTATCGGCGCTGGTGTCGCCCGGCGGCTCGGTGGACTGGATGTGCATCCCGCGGTTCGACGCCCCGAGTGTCTTCGGGCGGCTGCTCGGTCGGCATGCGGGGGCCTTCCGGGTGGGCCCGGTGGACGTGGCCGTGCCGGCCGACGTCCGCTACCTGCCGGGCACGATGATCCTCGAGACGAGCTGGGGTACGCCGACCGGCTGGCTGATCGTCCGCGATGCCTTGTTGATCGGCCCCTGGCATCACGACAGCGACCGCTCGCGGACGTACCGGCGAACGCCGAACGACTACGAGGCCGAGCACATCTTGTTGCGGACCATCCGCTGCGCGTCCGGCGAGGTGCAAACGATCATGGATTGCGAACCGGTGCTGGACTACGGCCGCAAGCATGTCCGCTGGGAGTACACCGGCGACAGCTACAGCCACGCGGTCTGCTCCGCCGACGGCGCCGACCTGCAGCTCATGCTGACCACGGATCTGCGGCTGGGGTTCGAGGGTGGTCAGGCGAGTGCGCGGACGCTACTCAAGGAGGGAGACGTCCGGTATGTGGCGATGTCGTGGGGTGGCGCGCCGCCGCCGCAGGACTACTCCGATGCGTACCGACGCCAGGTCTGGACCGCCCACCACTGGCAGCACTGGCTGGCTCGCGGCCAGTTCCCCGATCACCCGTGGCGGAACTATCTGCAGCGCAGCGCGCTCACCCTCAAAGGCCTGACGTATGCGCCGACCGGTGCCGTGACGGCCGCCGGGACCACGTCACTGCCCGAGACTCCCGGCGGGGGGCGGAACTACGACTACCGGTTCAGCTGGATCCGCGACGCCACGTTCGCCCTGTGGGGTCTATATTCGCTGGGCTTCGACTGGGAGGCGGTCGACTTCTTCTCCTTCATCGCCGATCTCGTGGCCGGCGATGACGACATCCAGATCATGTACGGCATCGGCGGTGAGCGGAAGCTCACGGAGTACGAGCTCGACCACCTCTCCGGCTATGCCAACTCTCGCCCGGTCCGGATCGGCAACGCCGCGTACGCCCAGCGCCAGCACGACGTCTGGGGCGCGCTGCTGGACTCGTTCTATCTGCACTTCAAGGCAGCGAACCACCTGGACAACCGGATCTGGCCGATCCTGGACAAACAGGTCGGGGAGGCGCTGAAGTACTGGCGCGAACCGGACGCCGGGATCTGGGAGGTCCGCGGCGAGCTGAAGCACTTCACCTCCTCCAAGATCATGTGCTGGGTGGCGGTCGACCGCGGCGCCAAGATCGCCCGGATTACCGGCGAGGATGCCAAGGCCAACGAGTGGGAACTGGCCGCTCAGGAGATCAAGAACGACATCCTGGCCAACGGAGTCGACGAGCGAGGCGTCTTCACCCAGTACTACGGCACCAACGCCCTGGACGCCTCGCTGTTGTTGGCTCCGCTGGTGCGCTTCCTCCCGCCCGGCGACGAGCGGATCCGCAAGACGGTGCTGGCCATTGCCGACGAGCTCACCGTGCACGACCTGGTCCTGCGCTACAAGGTCGAAGAGACCGATGACGGGTTCGAGGGTGAGGAGGGCAGCTTCACCATCTGCTCGTTCTGGCTGGTCGCGGCCCTCTGCGAGATCGGCGAGTACCACCGGGCCCGGAAGCTGTGCGCCAAGCTGTTGTCCTTCGCCGGCCCCCTGCAGCTGTATGCCGAGGAGATCGACCCGCACACCGGGCAGCAGCTCGGCAACTTCCCGCAGGCGTTCACCCACCTGGCACTGATCAACGCGGTGCTGCACGTGATCAAGCTCGAGGGCGAGCAGCACGGGCTCGCGCCGGGCGCCTGGGCTGGCTCGATGAACGGCAGCGGGTCCGGGGCGGAGGACGAGGGGATGGCGCTGGATGCCTGAGCCGGAGCCGGCGTCGGTCTGATCTGCTCTGGGCAGATCTGCCGGCGGACGCGGGCCCTGGTCTTCCGGCCGGACCGCCGCGACAGTGGTGATCATGAGAACACCACCCACCCTACGCGACGAGGGGCCCACCGTCGGGCCGCTGGACGAGCAGCTGGTCGGCCGGCTGCTGCACCAGCGGATCGTGATCTTGGGGACCGAGGTCGACGATGCCGTGGCCAACCGGATCTGCGCCCAGCTGTTGCTGCTGTCCGCGGAGGACCCGCGGCGTGACATCGCCCTCTACATCAACTCGCCCGGCGGCTCGGTGTCGGCCGGGCTGGCGATCATGGATACGATGCGGCTCATTCCCAACGACGTGAGCACGCTGGCCATGGGACTGGCGGCCAGCATGGGCCAGTTCCTGCTGTCCGCGGGGACTCGCGGCAAGCGGTACGCCCTTCCGCACGCCAGGATCCTCATGCACCAGGGCTCCGCCGGCATCGGCGGCACCGCGGTCGACATCGAGATCCAGGCCGAGAACTTGGAGTACACCCGTGACGTGGTGCTGGGCTTGATCGCCGAGCACACCGGCCAGCCGCGGGACAAGATCGAGGCCGACTCGCTGCGCGACCGCTGGTTCACCGCCGAGCAGGCGAAGGGCTACGGGTTCGTCGACCACGTGGTCGCGACCCTCGACGACATCCGGCCGGACGCCGGACAGCTCGCCGGCCTCGGTCGCAACGGCATCGGCGCGGGCGGGTTCGTGCCGGGAGTGAGAGGTTGATCATGAGCTCGTACACCATCCCGAACGTGGTCGAGAAGCGTCCTACCGGCGAGCGGGCCCTCGACATCTACAGCCGGCTGCTGTCGGACCGCATCGTCTATCTGGGCACCGAGATCGACGATGGTGTCGCCAACGTCATCGTCGCCCAGCTGCTGCACCTGGAGTCGGACAACAGCGATCTGCCGATCGATCTCTATCTCAACTCACCGGGCGGCTCGATGACCGCGATGCTGGCGATCTACGACACCATGCAGTTCATCCGGGCAACCGTCACGACGACCTGCGTCGGACAAGCGGCCTCGGCCGCGGCTGTCCTGCTGGCGGCGGGCGCCCCCGGTCACCGCTTCATCCTCCCCCACGGGCGAGTGCTGCTGCACCAGCCGTCGACGCAGGGTCAGGGCACCCTGCCCGACCTGGTGCTGCACGCCCGGGAGATCGTCCGGATCCGCGCCCAGATGGAGGAGGTGCTCAGCCGGCACACCGGACAGGGTGAGGATCGCCTGCGCGCCGACACCGATCGCGACAAGATCTTCTCCGCCGAGGACGCCCTCGCCTACGGCCTGGTCGACGAGATCATCAGCAGTCGAAAGCTGATGGCGGCCTGAGGCGGCTGCTATGGTCGAATGATGGGCTGGAGGGCCAGGTGTCGCGAGGTACTCGTCTCGCTGGCCGCGCTGGCGGGGATGCTGGCGGCGATACTGAGCGGAGTCACGCCCGCGTGGGCGCAGGGGCCCGACGGTCCGACCACCCGCCCCAGTCCGACCGGTCTCGACGTCTCGTGGCCGCAGTGCGGTCGCGCGCTACCCGAGGCGACGGACTTCGCCGTGGTGGGCGTCACCGGTGGCACAGCCGCCAGCACCAACCCATGCCTCGCAGATCAGCTCCGCTGGGCCACCGTGGCGACCGCCGGATCCCTGGCCGGGCCGTCGCGGATCCAGCTTTACGTCAACACCGCCAATCCCGGAGCGATACTGGAGCAGTACGGGGTCGTCACCTGGCCCACCGACAACGTCGACGGACGCGGGGCTGATTCCGCGGCCACACCGAATGATGCCCGCCGCAACCCGTACGGCCAATGCACGACGACGCCTGATACCTATCGCGGATACACCAACGACCTGGCCTGTTCCTGGCAGTACGGATGGAACCGTGCGATCGAGACGGTCGACGACCGCTTCGCTCCAGCCGCACGGGAAGCCGGGATGAGCGATTCCGCCGCCCAGTACATCTGGTGGCTGGACGTGGAGGAGATGAACTCCTGGCAACAAGGCCCCGACGGACGGGCCCGGAACGCCGCGACACTGGAGGGCATGGCCCAGTTCTTCGCCGCCGAAGGCGTGCCGGTGGTCGGGGTCTACTCGACGCCGTATCAGTGGCGTCGGATCGTCGGCTGGGCAGTCGGGTCCGCCGATGCGTCGGGGCATGCTGTGGCCGGCAACCTGATCGGTGTCCCGTCGTGGATTGCCGGGTCATCGGACGCGGCCGCCGCGCAGCTGCGGTGCCGCATCCTGACGGGCTTCACCGGAGGACCTGTGGCCATGAACCAGTTCATCGCCGACGGCCTGGACCACAACGTCGGCTGCCGCTCGACCTGATCGGCGTCAGCGATCAGGCGGCCAGCGCAACCGGTCCGGTCGGACGGCTGTCGCCGATCCGCCGACTGTGCAGGTCCCGCGCGACGGCCACGGTGAGATCGAGCAGCGTGAGCCCGAGCGCCGCGGCTGCCGCGGCCAGCACCTCCGACGAGGGCTCCTTGCGTCCCCGCTCGAGCTCGGAGAGGTACTGCACGGAGATCCCGGCCCGCCCGGCGACGACCGACTGGGTCTCACCGCGATGCCGGCGCTCCTCACGCAGGCGGCGACCGACGAGCGTTCGCCAGAGCTCCTCGGGCGGGACGCGCATCGGTGCCGTTGAGGCTGATCGCGGGTGAGCCTGCCGTCGTTCGGGGGACCGAGTCTCCCAGATCCGCTCCGAGGTCGGCTGCTCCGAGGCTGGCTCGATCGCACCCCACGGCCGGGGACGAAACGGGATCACCTCACCCATGCGCCAACCGTAGGCGCGCGCTGTCGCGCTGTCGCCGGATTCTGCTCACAGCAGACGGGACCCACCACAGACGGGGCCCACCACAGACGGGCGGATCAGGTGACCGGTCGGTTGCGATACCGCCCGACCAGCTCGCGGGCCGCGACCTGCATCCGCACCGGAGGCAGCCCGCGGGCGATCAAACGCAGGTCGTCGACCACCATCGCGCCGATCTCGGCGAACGCCGCGGGAATCCCACCGGCCCGGTGACCGGAGAAGACGAGCCCCTCCAGGGCACGGAAGGGCGAATCGGCGGGCATCGGCTCCTCCGGCCAGACGTCCACGGCGGCGAGGAACCGGCCTGCGGCCAGTCGCTCGTACAGCGCGTCGAAGTCCACCACCGCGGCCCGGCTGACGACCACCAGCCGACTGCCGGGAGCCAGCCGGTCCAGCTCGGCCGGTCCGATCAGGTGCTCGCTCTCCGCCGTCACCGTCGCCAGCACGAACACGAATCGGCTCTCGCCCAACACCTCCTCCAGTGGGGCCGGGTACAGACCCAGCTCACGCAACACGTTCTCGGGCAGCCAGGGGTCGTAGACCCGAATGGTCGGCTCGAACGCCCTGAGCAGGGGCAGCAGCGCGCGGCCGAGGTTGCCGAAGCCGATCAGCCCGACCGGAGCCCTCCGCAGCAGGATCGCGTCGGCGTTGCCGTCGGCGACGTAGCGCTCGGTGCCGGTGCGGAAGGCCCGGTCCTCATGGCTGATACCGCGTGCGAGGTCCAGGGCCAGCCCGAGCGAGTGCTCGGCGACCGCCTGGGCGTACGCGGGCCCGCAGCCGAGGACGTACACACCGAGCTCCGCGCAGGTGGCGTAGTCCACGTTGGGGAAGAAGTTGCCCTCGACATTGCAGATCGCCCGGAGCCGTTCGGCCCGCAACAGCCGGTCGCGCGGCAGATCGGGCTGGCCGACCACCGCGAACGCCGCAGGGAGGACCTCGTCCAGCGCACCCGGGTCGCCCGCGTCCTCCAGGTCCACGACCTCGAACGAGGCGTGCAACGCCTCCAGGGCCTCAACAGTGAAGATTCGCGCGGTCCGCTGAGGCGCGGGCTGCAGGACGACGATCGGCCGGTCCGGGCTCATGGCCCCACTGTTCCGCACGGCCGACGGACCCGGATGGCCGGGCGGGACGAGACCTTCACCACACTCTCGACTCGTCGGGACCTACGGTCCCTTGCACCGCGGCGGCGACGAACGTAGGTTAGGCGAGGCTTCCCTCTCTGAGGCGAGCCTCAACTGACCACTCACCGAGTCCAGGGAACGACGATGATCGCGAACTTCCTGATCGGCCTGCGCGAGGGCCTCGAAGCGGCCCTCGTCGTCAGCATCCTCGTGGCTTACCTGGTGAAGTCGGACCGGCGGTACCTGGTGCCGCGGATCTGGCTCGGCGTCGGCGCCGCCGCCGGCATCTCCCTGCTCTTCGGAGCCGTCCTCACCTTCGGGCCCAAGGGGCTGACCTTCGAGGCGCAGGAGGCGATCGGCGGCATCTTGTCCATCGTCGCCGTCGGCTTCGTCACCTGGATGATCTTCTGGATGGCCAAGGCGGCCCGGTCGATCTCGGGCGAGCTGCGTTCCCAGGTCGACGCGGCCGCGGGGGGCAACGGCTGGAAGCTCGCCGTCGTCGCCATGCTGGCGGTCGGCCGGGAAGGGCTGGAGACCGCGCTGTTCCTCTGGGCCGCCACCCAGGCCACCACCCGCGGCGCCGCATCGACCGGCCTGCCCCTGCTCGGCGCGGCGCTGGGCATCGCCGTCGCCGTTCTGCTGGGCTATCTGATGTATCGCGGGGCGCTGCGGATCAACCTGACCCGCTTCTTCACCTGGACCGGCGCCTTCCTGATCATCGTCGCGGGCGGGGTGTTGTCCTACGGGGTGCACGACCTGCAGGAGGCCGGGATCCTGCCCGGCCTGCACAACCTCGCGTTCGACGTCTCCGCGACCATCCCGCCGACCAGCTGGTACGGCACCCTGCTCAAGGGCATCTTCAACTTCTCCCCCGCGACCACCTGGCTGGAGGCCGCGGCCTGGGTCGCGTACGTCGTACCGACGATGACGATCTTCCTGCTCACCATCCACCGCCGGTCCCAGCCGAAGGCCGCCGCCGCACCGACCGCCGCGGTCCCGACCGGAGGACACCCGTGAATCACCCCCGGACGCGCCGGCTCGCCCCGGTCGCCCTTCTCGGCGTGGGCGCGCTCGCGCTCGTTCCGCTGTTGTCCGCCTGCACCGACAACACCGTCGCACCGACCGGTGCGACCAGCGGAGACCCCGACCCGCGGGTGCTGACCGTGACGGCCAGCGACACCGAGTGCGCGCTGTCGGCGGTCACCGCCCCCTCCGGCACGCTGCGGTTCACGGTGACCAACACCGGATCAATGGTGAACGAGTTCTACCTCCTCGGTGAGGACGGGCTGCGGATCGCCGGCGAGGTGGAGAACATCGGGCCCGGCCTGTCCCGGGACCTCGTGCTGGTCGTGCCGGCGGGGACGTACGTGACCGCCTGCAAGCCGGGCATGGCCGGCGACGGGATCCGAGGGCGCTTCACCGTCACCGACTCCGGCCAGGAACTGGCGCCGAGCGGCGGCGACCAGGAACTCGTCGACCAGGCGACCCGGAACTACGCCGCGTACGTCCGCGATCAGGCCGAGGATCTGCTGTCGAGTACGGAGGCGTTCGTCACCGCGTACACGGCGGGTCAGGACGACCGGGCCCGGGCGCTGTACGCCCCGACCCGCGAGCACTGGGAGCGGATCGAGCCGGTGGCGGAGTCCTTCGGCGACCTCGACCCCAAGATGGACTTGCGCGAGGCCGATCTCGAGCAGGGTCAGACGTGGACCGGCTGGCACCGGATCGAGAAGGATCTGTGGCCGGCCCGGGCGAAGGGCTACACCGCGTTGACCGGCGCCGAGCGGGCGAAGTACGCCGACGACCTGCTGGCCAACACCAAGACCCTCTACAGCAAGACGCGCGACATCACCTTCACCGCCGACCAGATCGCCAACGGCTCGCGCGCGCTGCTGGACGAGGTGGCCACCGGCAAGGTGACCGGTGAGGAGGAGTACTGGTCACGGACCGACCTATGGGACTTCCAGGCCAACATCGACGGCGCACGGGTCGCGTTCGAGGAGCTGAAGCCGCTGCTGGAGAAGACCGACCCGGAGCTGGCCACCCAGATCACCGCCACGTTCGGCGGTCTGCAGAAGCTGCTCGACACCCACAAGCAGGGCGACGGGTTCGTCACCTACGACCAGCTCAGCCGGGACGAGGTCAAGCACCTGTCCGATGCCGTCAACGCTCTGAGCGAGCCGCTCTCCCAGCTCGCCTCGGCCGTGCTCTGAGGCTCGGGTCGCCGTGACCGAACGCATCTCTCGGCGGGGTCTTCTCGGCGCCGCGGGCGCCGGCGCCGTCGGGGTCGGTATCGGGGCAGCTGCGGTGGGTCTGGCCGGACGCCGGAATGCGTCGACACAGGCCGAGCCGGCACCCGCCCAGGAGGCGTACCCGTTCTACGGCGATCACCAGGCGGGCATCGTGACTCCGGCCCAGGACCGGCTGCACTTCGCCGCGTTCGACGTCACCACCGGCTCCCGCGACGAGCTGATCGACCTGCTGAAGGGCTGGACCGCGGCGGCGGCCCGGATGACCCAGGGTGAGGGCGCCGGTGCGCTCGGACCCACCGGCGGCTCCTACGACGCGCCGCCGGACGACACCGGCGAGGCGATCGGGTTGCCGCCGGCCAAGCTCACCCTCACCTTCGGGTTCGGGCCGAGCCTGTTCCGCGCCGGCGGCCGGGACCGGTTCGGACTGGCCCATCGGCAGCCCGAGTCGCTGCGCCGGCTACCGCACTTCCCCGGCGACAATCTGGACCCGGATCGGTCCGACGGCGACCTGTGCGTCCAGGCCTGTGCGGACGACCCGCAGGTCGCGGTCCACGCGATCCGCAATCTGGCCCGAATCGGTTTCGGCCGGGCGTCCGTGCGCTGGTCCCAGCTGGGCTTCGGCCGTACGTCGTCCACGTCCACGGCCCAGGTGACCCCGCGCAACCTGTTCGGGTTCAAGGACGGCACCGCCAACCTCAAGGCCGAGGAGCCGGTTCTGGTCGACCAGCACGTCTGGGTGGGCGACACCGATCCCCGCGCGACGTGGCTCGTGGGCGGTTCCTACCTGGTGGCCCGGCGGATCAACATGACCATCGAGACGTGGGATCGGCAGTCGCTGGCCGAACAGGAGACGGTGATCGGCCGGACCAAGGCCGCGGGAGCTCCGCTGTCGGGGGGTGGCGAGTTCACCGCGCCGAACTTCGGTCTCGCCGGCAACGACGGCCAACCGCTGATCGCCGCCGACTCGCATGTGGCGATGACCCATCCCGACAGCAACGGCGGGGTCCAGATGCTGCGGCGGGGTTACAACTTCGTCGACGGCAGCACCGGCCTCGGCCGGCTGGACGCGGGCCTGTTCTTCATCGCCTTCGTCACCGACCCGGTCAGCCACTACATCCCGATCCAGACCAAGATCGGTAGGGCCGACCGGCTCAGCGAATACCTCCAGCACACCGGCTCGGCGTTGTTCGCCGTCCCCCCGGGTGTGCGCGAGGGTGAGTACGTCGGTCAGGCCCTGTTCGGCTGAGCGGACTGCGCATCCCGCACGACGACCGTGGTGACCAGCCGGGTCAGCACCGGTGTCCGCGGCGCCGAGCCGAACCCGAACCGCACCGGAGGGTCCACCGGGGCCAGCCCGCCGAGGTCGGCGCCACGCCATGCGCCCCCGGCCGACACCACGCGGTGCAGGTCGGAGGCGCCGTAGAACTCGGCCCGACCTCCGCCGGCGGAGCCCCGCGTCCGGACCCCACGCAGCGTGACGCGCGCGATCGGGTCGAGCAGCGTAGCCCAGACAGGAGACCCGATGACGGCGCGGGGCTGCAGGCGCAGCAGCACGCCCAGCGGCGGCCGGCCCCCGACGCCCAGCTCGAGCTCGAGGCCGGGCGCCCGCACCTGTCGGTGGTGATCGTCCTCGGTCACCCCGACGGGTCCGAGCACGATCTCATCGAAGCTGTACGTCGACGCCACGAACTCCGCGACCGCGTCGTCGGGAGCCAACAGCAGCCGATGCCCGTCGGGTTCCTCCACCATCACGTCGGCGAACGCGCCGAGCGGTGAGTCGAACCACCGGCCGATGACGATCCGGGGACCGGTCCGGGTGCCGATCCCGGCGATCTCACCGTCGAACCGCCAGCTGGTCCGGTCGCGACCAGACGTTGTCCTCACTCCGCGTCGCCCGGGTCGCTCTCGATGGCCGCCGGCACCCGGGTCGTGCTCCGCGGCACGACGGTGGGTACCGGCCGTTTGGCCTCGATCCCCAGACCGTGCGGGATGCCCCGCAGACCGCGGGTCAGCCACGGTGCCAGATAGTGCACCGCCCAGTCCAGGTCACTCACGAAGCTGGTGGCCGGCCCGACGGGGACCAGCTCGTCGTCGGGTTCGGACTGCCAGGACTCGTCGAAGCCGGGCAGTCCCAGGCGCCAGGCCAGCGCGCCCGCCACACGTTCGTGACCCAGCGGGTTGCCGTGCAGGCGATCCTCGTACCACAGCCGCGGGTCCTCCGCGATCGGATAGCGCTGGAAGTCCACCAGCAGGGCGCCGTAGCGGTCCGCGACCGAACGGATCACGTCGTTGAGCCGGAACAGCCTGTCCTTCAGCCGTTTCCCCAGCGGGTTGTAGCCGGACGGATCGGGGACGGTGAAGGTGAGCACGGTGATGTCGGCGGCAGTGGCCTCGGAGAACATCGCCTCGTAGTCCTCGCGGATCGCGGCGAAGTCGTGGGTCGGCACGAGCACGTCGTTGACCCCGCCGAAGATGGTCATCAGATCCGGCGCGAGGGCGAGCGCGTCGTCGAACTGCGTGTTCCGGATCTCGTTGATCCGCAGACCGCGCACGGCGAGATTCGCGTACTCCAGGGGCTCGTCCTGGGTATCGGCGATGTGCTGGGCGAGGCGATCGGCCCAACCCCGGTAGCTGCCGTCCTCGTACTTGTCCTCGAGGCCCTCGGTGCTGGAGTCGCCGATCGCGACGTAACGCCGAAACGGCGGCCGGTCGGTCGTGCTCACGTCTCGATTGTCCCCGTCACCGAAGCCTGGGGTGCGCCAAGGGGTCGAACTATCATCGCGAGCAAGGGGGTGCCATGGCCGACCTCGGGCACGACGCGGTGTACGTCGAGGAGACCGCCGCGCTTCGCCCCCGGCTCCAGCGGTGCGCCCGCGTCCTCTATCCGGGTCTCGACGGTGACGTAACCCAGGCCGACCGCGCGGTTGACGAGGCCCTGGCCCGGACCTACGCCCTGCCTCCACACGGCGACCGCACCATCGCCGCCTTCCGCGGGCTGCTCCATCCTCGCTGGCGCCCGGGTCGACCCCAGGCCCGCGGATCGTCGCGAATCGAACTGCTCGACGTCTCCACCCCCGTGTCCACCGCCGGTCTCGCCGACGACCTCGCCGCCCTCGGCCCGACCTCCCAGGCCGTGGTCGTCATGGCCCTGATCGGTGGTCTCGACGCCGACGTCCTGGCCACGGTGCTGGCTGCGCCGCGAAGCCGGGTGGAGGAGCTGTTCCGCGATGCCGTCGAGAGGCTGGCCCGGACCGATCCCGGTCGTCGCGACCTGAGCGAACTCACCCGTCAGCTGGATCGGTTGGCGGGTCCGCAGGACCACGGCGCCACCGCCCAGGCGGCGGTCGGTGACCTGCAACGGGGCCAGCATTCGGTCCGCCGGGGCCGGGTCCGGCGCGGGGCCCTGATCGCCGCGGCGATGGTCGTGATGGCGCTGGTGACCACGGTCGCCATCCGTGCGGGCACGCCGCGCGAGGCGGCCGATCTGCCGCCGACCCCCTCGCCCACCCCCAGCTACGTCTCCGATCCGTGGCAGTCGTATCGCTGCAATCCAACCGACAACGACTGTCGCACCATCCGGACCGCTCGCTGGCGGTCGCGGATGGCCACGGTGATCGTGCAGCATCTCGACCCCGAGCACCGCTATTTCACCGAGATGGGCTACGGCCTGCGCAGCCGAGTGGACGGCGACTCGTTCTGGACCGGCGACGACGGCGCGCTCGAGGTCAATCTCTATCGCCAGGGCGATGGGGCCACCACGGTGTATCTGCAGATCGCCACCAGCCGCCGCGCCGCCGTGGGCTGCGGCGACAGCACCGGCCAGCGCTGTCAGGCGATCACCTTCATGAACGGGAATCGGTTCCTGATCGGCGGCACGAACACCGGGTCCGGCGGCGTCGAGGTCCAGTATTACGCCGACGTCGATGCCGTGATCACTGTGGCGGCGAAGAACAGCGGCAGCGGGAAGCGCCTCGACCTCGGCTCCGCCGATCTCGTCCAACTGGTCAGCGACACCCGGCTCCGGCTGCCGCAACGCTGACCGCGGTCGCGTCGATCATGGCGCGGCCGACACACCGCAAGCGCTTCGATGCGGAGCCGCCCGGGACTGGTGTCGGATCGCGAGTTGGAGGGAGTTGAGCGGGGCGTTCGATCGGGGCGGACAGGGATCAGGCGGCGAGCCGGTGCTCCCGATCGTCGCTGTCGCCGGCGCCCTGAGGCTTGAGAGCGGTGGGGGTGGCGGGCCGGTCTGTGGTCTCGCGGCGGCGGGGGAACTCGAGCACGGTGGGAACGATCGCCAGCAACCCGACGATCACCGCGCCGGCCACCGCGACCGCGACGATGACGAGCTGGGTGAGATCCATGAGACCAGCATGCCCGGTGGTTCCGACAATTCCAGATGAGAGGGCTGTGGATTGACTGTGAGACGGCGTATCTTCCGACGTGTCAATGCCTCCTGGACGGACGTGCGGTACGACCGCGTTTCGGACCGTGCGGGCGGACCGGCATCGACAGAGGAGGTCGGCGATGCGACATCTGAGCCCATTGGTCACCCTCGCCGTCGTGGCGGTCTTCTTCGTCGTGCTCCTGGTCGCGAACTTCGCCGTCCATTGATCCACCGAGTTCATCGCTGAGTTCATCGATTGGGGCACGATCATGACCACCGCTCATCCCGATCCCTCCGCCGCCACGACCCAGGTCGGCCCGGTCATGGTCGCCCTCGGGATCGGGGCCGCCGTCTCCGTCGGCCTCGGCCTCTTCGGTCGGCTGCACCATCCCACGGGCGTGGCGATCAACCTCGCCGGGTTCTCCAGCGGGCTCGCCGCCAAGACCTGGCTGACCACGGCAGCCTTCCTCTTCGCGATCGTCCAGCTCCTCACCGGGCTGGGCCTGGTCGGCCGGATCCCGGTCACCGGACGCTGGGTCGCGCCGATCCACCGGTGGTCGGGCCGGATCGCCGTGCTGCTGGTCACGCCGGTCGCCGTGCACTGCCTCTACGCCTTAGGGTTCGCCGACTTCAGCGTCCGCGCCCTGGTCCACTCGATCCTCGGCTGCCTGTTCTTCGGCGCCTTCACCGTCAAGATGCTCGTGCTCACCCGCGACGACAGTCCGCCCTGGGTGCTCCCGTTGCTGGGCGGGATCGTGTTCTCGCTGCTCGCCGCGCTCTTCGCCACCGCCGCGGTCTGGTTCTTCGTGTACCGCGGCTTCACCTTCTGAGGGCGGGAAGGGTGACGCCTCGGATTTCTCGCCGCCAGGTCCTGATCGGCGGCGGCCTGAGCACCTTGGCGGTCTGCGGATTCGCCGGTTGCGCCTCGTACGGTCCCGAAGCGCAGCCGTCCACCCCGCCGCCGGCGTCGACGCTGACCGTCCCGGCGGCGGAGATCCCGGTCGGCGGCGGGCGCGTGTTCAACCCCCAGCGGGTCGTGGTGACCCAGCCCACCGCCGGTAACTTCCTGGCGTTCTCCGCGGTGTGCACCCACCAGGGCTGCACCGTCGCGCAGGTGACCGCCACCATCGACTGCCCCTGCCACGGCAGCCGGTTCGCCATCACCGACGGGTCGGTGGTCAACGGACCGTCCACCGAGGCGCTGCCGGGCGTGCCGATCCACCGGCAGGGTGACCAGCTCACCGTCGGCTGAACGGTCGGCCGGCAGCCTCCACTCAGCTCTCGACCGGCCGCGGCGGCTCCGGCTCCTCGGCATCCGCTTCCGCCAGCACGCACTGCCAGAACCCGACGTCGTGCCACTCCCCCAGCTTGAACCCCGCATTGCGCAGCATCCCCACCGGTGTGAACCCGTGGCGTTCGTGCAGCCTCACACTCGGGTGGTTCGGCAGCGCGATCACCGCCACCACGCTGCGGTACCCCTGCCGCCGCAACCGAGCCAGCAGATTGGCGTACAGCGCGTCGCCCACCCCGCGCCGCTGACAGGACGGATCGACGTAGACACTCGTCTCCACGGTCCACCGGTACGCCATCCGGTAGTTCCAGGGCGCGGCGTACGCGATCCCGACCACACGTCCCTCGTCCACCGCCGCGAGCCACGGATGCGTGCCGTGCAGCCGCTCCCAGTCCGAGCGCCACTCCTGCAACGTCTGCGGATCGGTCCGGAAGGTAAATGCCGACGTCGCGATGAAGTGGTTGATGATGGCACGGATCCCCGGTAGGTCCGGTTCCTCCACAGGCCGCACCCGCAGCCAGTTGCCGGTCATGGACGCCGGTGCCCATCATGCACCGCCCCATCCTCACACGAGGATCGCACCCCGCGGGATCGAACACCGCGATCCGCCGCTCACGCCAGGACCGCCTCCTCTCCGGCCTCGGCCGCGGGGCGCCTGGACGGCAGCACACCGATGGCGCGGCGGTAGTCGTTCTTCTTCACCGTGTACGCGATGACGCCGCCGATACCCGCGACCGCCACCACGATCAATGCGAAGTACTGCAGCACCACGCTGGTGCCCTCGGGGTCGTAGATCTCCGGGCGCGGCCAGGCGAGGTTGATCGTCATGAAGATCCCCCAGACGACCGCGAGGGCGTTGATCGGGAGGCCCCACCGTCCGAGACTGAAGACCGGCTTGCCGTCCTCGTCCTTCTGCGGGCCGAGGTTGTGGGGCCAGCCCTTCAGCCGGCGGTACAGCATCGGGGCGGTGACGCAGAGGTAGGCGATGTAGAGCAGCACGATGCAGGTGCTGGTCAGCGCGGTGAAGACGCCGGCGTGGCCGAGGTTGATCAACAGCATGACCGCGGCGAGCACGCCGACCAGAAGGCTGGCCTGGACCGTGGCTCCCCGCCGCGAGACCTTACGCAGGTGCTTGGCGAACGGCAGGACCTCGTCGCGAGACATCGAGTAGATCATCCGGGTGGTCGCGGTCTGGATGGCCAGCGTGCAGACGAACGCGGCGATCACCACGATGCACAGGAAGACCCGGCCCCAGACGTCGCCGAGGCGGGCGGTGACGATGAAGGCGAGCCCGCCGGTGCCGATCTCCGGACTGATCGCCGGGGCGGCCATCAGCGCGCCGAGGATGATCAACCCACCGCCGATCCCGGACGCGATGAGGGCCCGCAAGATCGTCTTGGGCGCGGTCCTGCGCGGGTTGTGGGTCTCTTCGGAGAGCTCACCGGCCGAGTCGAATCCGACCAGGACGTATGCGGCCATCAGCGATGCCGCCAGCAATGCGCCGAACCCGCCGGTCAGCCCGTCGGTGTTCAAGACGATGCCCGGGCCGCGCTGGGCGTGGGAGAACAAGGCGATGATCAACAGCGCCGCGCCGACCAGCTCCAGCGTGACGCCGAGGGCGTTCACCACGGCCATCACCCGGATCGCGACGGAGTTGATCAACGTGGTCACGGTGAGCACGATCAGTCCGAGCACGATGGCGTTGGTGGCGCCGGTGACGCTGGTGATCGACGGATCGCCGCCGACCAGCTGGAACCCGCTCCAGATGGCCGGCAGCACCGCCTGCATGGCGATCGCCGCCGCAGCCACGGTGACGATCTGCGCGATGATCATCGTCCAGCCGGCGAACCAGCCCACGATGTGACCACCCAGTCGGCGCGACCACTGGTAGATCGCACCCGAGATCGGATAACGACCGGCCAGCTCGGCGAAGCAGAGCGCGACCAGGATCTGGCCGGCGAACACCGCCGGCCAGGTCCAGAAGAAGACCGGTCCGGCGAAGCTGTAGCCGAGCCCGAACAACTGGAAGACGGTGGTCAGGATCGAGACGAACGAGAAGCCAGCGGCGAAGGACGCGTACGTCCCGATCGAGCGATGCAGTTCCTGGCCATAGCCGAACTCGCTGAGGTCGTGGGCGGCCGTGACGTCGTGGTCGGTCAGCCCGATGCTGGGTGCGGCGGCAGTCATGCTGGGGCTCCTTCGTGTCCGGTTCAGAGCCCGAGGCGCGCGGTATGGGCCCTGATGGCCTCCCGGGTTTTTGTCCCGCCGTGGAGCAGCCGGCCATTCCCGGTCGGCTGCCTGCAACTCTCGGTCCAGACTCGCCCGTGCGGAGCGACGGAACCCTAGTCACGCCCCGTCGCGCCGGACGGGTCGGCACTCATTCCAGTCGACCGCGGTTACGCCGGCCTCCGGCGCGTGTTAACGGCGCGGAACGAAAGCGACGAGCACGTAACACCTCCGTGTCGATCTCCTCACGGTCGCCGCCGGCACCAACCCGTTGCGGCAGAGGTCCGACCGGCCTCTCCGGCGCAGGTCCGACCGACCTCTCCCGGCGCAGGTCCGACCGGCCTCTCCGGCGCAGGTCGGCCGGGCGCGGTGGTGTGGTTCGATGGGCCCCTACCGACCCGGCAGACCTGCGCTGAGGAGGAATTCCGATCATGAACAGTTCCGAGGAGTCGCTCGAGGACGCCGACCGGCCGGACCGCGAGGGTCACTGGGCCCAGCAGGCGGAAGCCAGGCTTTCGGACCGGCGCCATCGCGAGGAGATCGATCGCGGTCTCAGTTACGGGCTCGAGGCGGCCGACTCGATCACCGACCGGACCCTGCCGACCTTCGCCCGCGGAGAGATTCCCCACTTCGCCGGCGAGCGCGGCACGTTCATGAAGTGCCCCTACCTCGAGAACGTGCACGAGGTCGGCGACGCGGAGGTTGCCATCTTCGGCGCCCCGCTGGACGCGGGGACGACGTACCGGCCGGGAACGCGGTTCGGACCGCAGGGCATCCGGCGGGCGACCAACCTGTTCGGGACGTACAACTTCGAGATGGGCGTCGACCTCCGCGAGCAGCTCAACATGGTCGACATCGGTGACGTGTGCACCATCCCGGGCAACCTGGAGAAGTCGTTCGATCAGATCAGCAAGGCGATGAGCCACGTGGTCGGCAAGGGCGTCTTCCCGGTGGTGCTGGGCGGTGACCACTCGATCGGCTATCCGACGATCCGCGGGCTGGCGCCGCACATGGACGGCAACATCGGGATCATCCACTTCGACCGGCACGTGGACACCCAGGAACTGGACCTCGACGAGCGGATGCACACCACGCCGTGGTTCCACGCCACCGACATCAAGAACGCCCCGCCGACCAACTTGGTCCAGATCGGGATCGGCGGCTGGCAGGCGCCGCGCGCCGGGGTCAAGGTGGGTCGCGCCCGCGGGACGACGGTGATGACGGTGTCCGACGTGGAGCGGGTGGGCATCGAGAAGATCGCGGAGACCGCACTCGAGCTGGCCTGGCAGGGTGCCAAGGCGGTGTACCTCTCCTTCGACATCGACGTGATCGACTCGGGATTCGTGCCGGGCACCGGCTGGCCAGAGCCGGGCGGCCTGCTACCTCGCGAGGCGCTCGGTCTGGTCCGGCTGGTCTCCGAGGGCGGCATCAGCGGCATGGAGGTGGTGGAGTGCTCTCCGCCGTACGACTGGGCCGAACAGACCTCGCTTCTGTCGGCGCGGGTGATCCTCGACTCGCTCGCGTCCATGATCAAGGTCGGCAAGCTCGGCAAGAAGCCGTCGACCCAGCGGACCGACGCTTGGGGGCCGTACGCCGACGACCCCGCCTGACGGTCCCACTCCCGAGTTGTCAGGGTGTCGGTGGGTCATAGCCCTCCGACACCCTGACAACTCGGCCGGGACGACTCCCTAGGATGCGCTCATGGCCTCCAGTGTCGGTCGGACCCGCCGGCCGACCGGGGCCATCATCGCGGTGCTGAGTCTGGCCGGCACCACGGTGTCGCTCCAGCAGACCCTCGTGGTCGCGCTCCTGCCGAGCTTCGCCCAGCAGCTCGGCGTCTCCGGTGACGACGTCTCCTGGTTGATCACCGCGACCCTGTTGACCAGTGCGGTCGCGACCCCGGTGGTGGCCCGGCTGGCCGACATGTACGGCAAGCGGTTGATGATGCTGGTCTGCATCGCCCTGATGGTGTCCGGCTCCTTGATCGCTGCGCTCAGTGCGGGCAGCTTCGTCGTGCTCATCGTCGGGCGGGCGCTGCAGGGCTTCTCCTCAGCCCTGATCCCGGTCGGCATCAGCATCCTGCGCGACGAGCTGCCCCGCGAGCGGGTCGCTTCCTCGATCGCGCTGATGAGCGCCACCCTGGGCATCGGCGGCGCGCTCGGGCTGCCGCTGGGTGGGCTGATGTACGCCCAGCTCGGCTGGTCGTCGGTCTTCTGGCTGTCAGTCCTGGTGGGCATCGCGATCGGTGTCGCGGTCCTCCTCGTCGTGCCGGAGTCCGGGGTCAAGACCCGCGGCCGCTTCGATCTCGTCGGCGCCCTGCTGCTCTCGACCGCGCTGACCTGCCTTCTGCTGGTCATCTCCAAGGGCGGCCGGTGGAGCGGCGATCTGGTCGCGCTGCTGCTGTCCACTACCGTGGTCACGCTGACTATCTGGGTGCCCTACTCGTTGCGGGTCAGCCAGCCGCTGGTCGATCTGCGGACGTCGGCCCGCCGGCCGGTGCTGCTGACCAACCTCGCCTCGATCCTCGTCGGCTTCGCCCTGATGGCGAACATCCTGGTCAGTACCCAGCAGCTCCAGCTGCCCGAGGTCGCCGGGGGCTACGGCCTCAGCGCCCTCGCCGCCGGACTGGCCATGGTGCCGGGCGGTCTGGCCATGGTCGTGTTCTCCCCGGTCTCCGGCCGGATGATCAACGTCTTCGGCGGCCGGATCACCCTGCTGACCGGCTGCGCGGTGATGGGCGTCGCGTACGCCGGGCGCATCTTCCTCGACCACTCACTGATCTCGGTCATCGTCGGGTCGACGGTGGTCAGCGTCGGCTCGGCGATCGCGTACGCGGCCATGCCCAGTCTGATCATGGCCAACGTCCCGATCACTGAGACCGCCTCGGCCAACGGGCTGAACGCGCTCCTCCGCGCGCTCGGCACCTCCACCGCAAGTGCGGTGATCGCGGCCCTGCTCACCGGCATCACCATCACCGTCGACGGGCGTCAGGTGACCGACCCGGTGGCCTTCGCTGTGACGTACGCGGTGGCTGCCGCCGGCTCGCTGCTCGCCTGCGGGGTGGTCTGGCTGGTGCCGCGGCGCACCGTGCCGGTGCCGAGCGGCGAACCGTCCGCCGTCGCCCAGGCCGGCGAGAGCGCCGAGGTCGTGGTCCGGGGCCGGGTGTTGCGACCCGACGACCACCCGCACCCGCACGCCGTGGTGACGGCCGTCCGGCTCAGCGGTGAACCGCTCGACTGGAGCCGCGCCGACAACGAGGGTGCCTTCTCCTTGGCCCTGCCCGGACGCGATCGCTACCTCGTGATCGCCAACGCGGACGGCTGGACACCCCGTTCCGGCGTGGTCGACTTCGCCGCCACCGCCGCCGAACCGGTGGTCCGGCTGGGTGGTCCCCTCCTGCTGACCGGCACCGTCCGCCGTCAGGGTGAGCCGGTTCACGGTGCATTACTCACCCTCAGTGCGACCACAGGTGAGGTCCAGGCCACCACAGCCGCCGGTGCGGACGGCCGCTACGAGCTGCGGCTACCGCCACCCGCGCACCACATCCTGACC
>DASTGF010000206.1:0-3864 GCA_035719255.1 Microlunatus sp.
AGCCCCGTTCGCGGCGAAGACGACAAACGTCGCGGCAATGTCGCGGGTGAGTCCGCGACGCACAACAGGATCGTCGCTCGTCCCGGGAGCCCACGTTGTCGAGGTGTAGCCGCTATTCGGCGACTACGACGTAGTCGGTTGCCACGTCGGTGTCAGTTCTCATAGCGTGCAGCCGTTCCCATGCCTCGGCCGCCTGCGGGTTCTGCTCGTCGAAGCGACCCATCTCCTCCTCCGAGACCTGATTCTCGGCCGGGAAATACCGGTCACGGGCAGCGGGGCTGGTGATCTCGAACACCAGCAGGTATCTGCCGGCCCGCGCACCGCGCTCACCCTTGAGCAACCGCGTCGTCCAACCTGCCATCATCGGCAGCGAGACGACCTCGGCGGCCACCCGCTCGAATTCGGCCGGGTCTACGCCGGGCCGCAGTTCGATCTCGTGCACTCCGATAATGCGCGGCATCGTTCCCTCCCTTTTGACGTCGATCCGGCACGCTGTCCGCACAACGTATCGATCGCGCCTGTTCGCAGCTGTACGCCCACTTCAGGGCTTGTGTGACGGGACGCTCAGGCGGGCTGCACAGCAGCCAACGTGCCTGCGGGTCGTCTCTGTCGCGACACATCGCTCCGCAGCGCCTGGGCGATCTCCCCCAGCGCCTGGCGGGTGTAGTCGGCGGCGTCGGGAGAGACCAACGCGGACGGCACCCATGGGACGACGTGGCGCAGCCCGGCCTCCCCGAACGCCTGTAGCTTCTCCACGATCTGTGCCGGCGTCCCCCAAATGGCCAACTCGATCAAACCCTGGGGGACGGCGGCGATGGCCGCATCGAGCGCATCGCGGTCCCGGCACTGCTCGGGGAGGATGTCCAGGTAGCCCCGAAACTGCTCCCCGAACGGGTGCTTTACGCCGAACAGGCGCCAGATGTCGGCGGAGAACAGCAGACCCCAGAAGCGGACCGGGTTGGTGTCCAGCATGGACCGCGCTTCGGCCTCCGTGCGCCCGATGACGGTCAGGCACGTCCACGACGGGATGATCGCCTCCGGGTCTCGCCCCGCGTCGGCCGCGGCCGCGCGGATCACGCCCAAGCGGGCGGCGTAGTCGTCCGGCGAGCCGATGGCGAACGGATACCACCCGTCCCCGTAGCGCCCGGTGAGGCGGAGCATCCGCGGCCCGTGCGCCGCGATCCAGATCTGCGGGGTTCGCCCCGGCGGCGGCTGGAGGTCCAGAACCGCCCCGTCGAGCTGGTAGTGGCGGCCATGGAAGTCGAACGGTCCCTGAGATGTGAAAGCAGTGCGGATGATCTGCAGCGCCTCCTCCAGCCGGCCCACCGGGCGGTCGAACGGGAGCCCGTAGGGGTCGGTGTTCTCCCGCTCCCCAGCCCCGATCCCGAGGATCGGCGGCCGGTCGCTCAGGTGCGCCAGCGTCGCGGCCGCCTGGGCGATGACGATCGGGTGGCGCCGGAACGGCTCCGTAACCCCCACCCCGACCCGCAACTCGCCGGCGTGCGCCGACAGATAGCCCAACAGCGTCTGGTAGTCGAACCAGGTGTGCGGCGACGCGTGCTCGTCGGCGTACAACCCGAACCCCTGGTCCCACAGCGCGCTCGGATAGAAGTCCTGGACGTGATCCCATACCATCACCGCGTCCAGACCCAACTCCCGCGCAGCGGCCAGGTCCCGCTCCACCAAATCAAGCGGCGGCTTCGCGTTCACCGTCATCCCGACGTCAATCCTCGGTCGCACCACTATCCCCTCCCCGACCACCCGCATTACCAGCAATTCAAGGCGCTACGCAACCACCGCCGCAGGACCTATCTCGCCTGGCGCGATGTCCATGATCGGCCTCTTGGATTCGATCGAGGGCCCAGTTCCAACTAGTCAGATGCGACAAACTCGCCACCCTGGTTGCGACCTGCCGAGACTCGAATGCTTCACCTCGAACCATAGAGCGGGCCAGCCTACTGGCGCCTCGGTCAAATCGCTGGGTTCCGTCCGTCCATAGCAAGCGCCATCAAGACCTCTCGAGGCTGGCCACGACCGCCGACGTGCAGAACGCGAGGCACGCCAAGAGATCGCGTCTATGGTCCGGTGGTGAGTGAACGCCGGTTCGGTCCGCAACGTGGCGGAGGAACCAACCTATAGGCGATTAGCCATCGAGCCTGTTATGTGTGGGAGTCCAGCCCGAAGGGCGCAATCCGGGGGCACTGCATCGGCGCGCCGGGCCGCTCGTCGATGGGACTCTGCTCAAGGGTGCTCGCCGACCACACCGATGCCTCGACGGCGATGCCCTACCGACTCCGCAACCATCACCCCTAACGACCAGCTCCGCATCACCACGCAGGAAGCTCGCTGACCTTGACATCCCTCACGGATGGAGGCCCAGAGTAGTTCAGACCGACATACGCGACATGACGGTGCATTCCCAAACCTGGACATATGACCGAGGCCCAACGGCAGGGCCCTGATTAACGTGACGCCCAACAGGGGGTTGTGGCGCAGGAAAGCATGCGGGCTCCACCCACATGCTCCGCGTGCAGTCCACAACTCGATCACCACCCCGTGCGTCTGGTCCAGCGAATCGCGCGAACTGGCATCACCAGATGAGAGCAGAGGGAGTTCATCATGGGGACCCGTCGCGGTTCGATCCTCAGTTGCATCCTCACCACTAGCATCCTCACGACCGGCATCCTCACCGCAGCCACCACCGTCGCAGATGCATCCACCGGACCGCCGGCGATCCAACAACTTGCCAGTCAACAGACCGCACTGCTCCTCAGCCGTTACAGCGAGGGTCAAACAGCTTCACCAACCGTGTGCAGCGAGGGACAGAGCGCACACGGCACACAAGGCGTCTTCTTGTTACCCACCCTGAGCTTCAACCCCGGCGACGTTCGGTTTACTTGCCGGCTCCACACCCAGCGCGTGCTGGTCGACCTGGGCGGCTATGTCGTCACCGAAGACGCCAGCGGAAGCACCTGGACAACAGTCGATGGCTACGACCTCACCTTCAGCCGGGACAATCTCGAGCAGATCTGCGACGACGTGCTACGACTCCTCCCCGCGCCCGCTCCAGCCATCATCGACAACCACCCGATCACCGGGATACAGGTCGCCACCGCGCCCATCACCAGCCGGATTCGCCCCTCTGCCGGCGCCCTTTGGCAAGACTCGGTCAACCTTGGACATCCTGGAACGCTGGCTGCCAGCTTCTGCGGATGGAAAGCCGAACTCCGACTCCCGCCAGGCCCACACCACATCACCGTGGACCTCACCGACATCGCCGGTGGCCAGACCCACCTGACCTACGACATAGACGTGATGCCCACCCGATGACTTTCCCGCACCCGTCCCGCCCGAGCCCAACAAGTCCTCGGCCAACGTTCGCAGAGTTTCGGAGCCGACATGTCAGGTCACGATGACCCGATAACCGCTCCCCGGACCACCACCAACCCACTCCGCCGCCGGGTCCTATTGACGCTACGACAGCTCACGATGTCGGCGACAATGCTCGCCGTCCTTGGTGTCGCAGCCACCTCCCCGGCCCAAGCCGCAACCATCAGCATCAGCGGATACGACATCGTCGATACACCCATCTCCGGGTCCGGCGGCTGGGCCCACACCTACACCGGCACCATCACACCCACCGGCACGGATCCGGTACAGGGTGCGACCCTGGCCACCTATACCGGCGGCTCGGGAACCCTCAACGACGGCGTGATCGGTACGACGCCGACCGAGTCGCACCTCTTCTTCGCCGGGAGCCGCGCCCGGCCCACGATCACGTTGCACCTGCCACAGGTCACGTTCGTCGACACCATCGACATCTACGGCGGCACCATCACCTTCAACGCTATCCCCGGTGCACTG
>DASTGF010000207.1:0-2185 GCA_035719255.1 Microlunatus sp.
GATCGCAGCGTCGAGGGCTGACGTTGCGTGGTAGGCGAGGACGTCGGCCACGTCCTCGACACGGTCGAGCGAGGTCTGCTCGATCCAGTCAGCCGCGGCGAGGTGCTTGGTGGCGCGGGCAGTGCGAGGCAGCTGGGCGTAGGCGACGTCGCGGGTCAGAACGTGCCAGAAGGCGTACTCGTGCTGGTCGGCGATCGACGAGCGGCGGGCCGGTCGGACGAGCTGCTTGCGGGTGAGTTCGCGCAGCGCGGCGGTCACGGTGGCGGCGTCGGTGCCGGACATGGCGGTGAGTGCGCCGTCCCAGAAGACCTTGCCAACGACGGCGGCGTCGGCGACCAGCGCCTTGGCGTCCGGGGTCAAGGTGTCGATGCGGGCGGCCAGCAGGGCCTGAACCGTCGACGGGAGCGGGACGTCGGCATCCGGGGTGAGCGCCCAGCTCGTCCCGGCCAGCACCAGCAGGCCACGGTCACGCAGCAGCCGGAGGTACTCCTCGGCGAACAGCGGGTTGCCCCCAGCTCGTTCCAGCACGTCAACCTGCACCTCGGCGGGCACCGCCACGGCATCGAGCAGGCCGGAGATGAGCCGTGACGTCTCGTCGTCGGACAGCGGGGCCAGCGTGATGCTGGTCGCGGTGCGCAGGCCCGACCCGTAACTGGAGTGGCGCTCGAACAGCTCCGGGCGGGCCGTGCCGACCACGAGCAGCGGCACGCCCGTGGCATGGTCGGCCAGGTGCTCGAGGAAGTCGAGCATGGGCTCGTCGGCCCAGTGCAGGTCCTCGAGCACGATCACGGTGGGCCCGTCGTCCGCGACGTGCTCGAGGAACCCGGTCCACGCGGCGAACAGCTCCTCCCGCTCCGCGGTCGAGGCCGCCGCAACACCGATCAGCGGGAGCATCCGCTGCCGATACCAGGCCCGCTGGGTGTCGGGCAGCACCGCCTCGAGCTTCGCACTGGCCTGCTCGGAATCATCGGAGTCCAGGATCCCGGCGTGGGCCTTGACCACCTCCGACAGCGCCCAGAACGTGATCCCGTCCCCGTAGGCCAGGCAGCGGCCCTGCCGCCAGGTGACCAGCTCGGGCCTGCTGTCGACGTAGCGGCTCAGCTCGGCGACCAGCCGGGACTTGCCCATCCCCGGCTCGCCGACGATGGTGACCAGCTGCACCGTCGAGGCCGCGACGGTCTTGTCGAAGACACCTTTGAGCAGCGCCAGGTCGATCTCCCGACCCACGAACGGGCCGTCATGGACACGGGTCACGTCCGTGCCCAGCCGGGCCCGCGGGGCGATGGCGTGGAACACAGGCACCGGCTTCGTCTTGCCCTTGAGGACGGCCGGCGGGAGATCGGCGTACTCGAACACGGCCCGGGTCGCGTCGTAGGTCGACTGCCCGACCGCGACGCCCATCAGCGGGGCGACCGACTGGATCCGTGATGCGGTGTTGATCGCGTCCCCGGCCAGGAACCGCTCACCGGACCCTGGTACGACCCACAGGCGCACCAGGGTCTCGCCGGTGTTGATCCCGACCCGCAACCGCAACGGCCCACCATCCAGAGACGTGAGGTGCTCGGCCTCCTCCGCGATCCGCAATCCTGCACGGATCGCCCGCTCTGGGTCGTCCTCATGCGCCGCAGGAACGCCGAACACCCCCACGACCGCATCGCCGATGAACTTCTCCACCACGCCGCCGAACGCCTCGATCGCGGATCGAGCCATCGCGAAGTAGCGGGTCAGCATCCGGTCGACGTCCTCTGGGTCCGCTGACTCCGACAGGGCCGTGAAGCCCACCAGGTCGCAGAACAACGCCGTGACGACCTTGCGCTCTTCGGACACGGCCCGCTCCGCACCCAGAGGAGCGGCGCACTCCGAGCAGAACTTGGGCGACCCCTCGTAGGCCGTCCCACACGCTTCACAGACCCCCACCCCCGCAGGATAGGAGACCCGCCCCCTGCGCCGGGAAGAGTCAACGGAGTCAGTGTCTCCCAATCACGGCTCTGCGGCGCAACACCGATCTCGAGCTCCGTCGCGCGGAACGAAGAACCGGCAAGACGGGTGTCGAAGCTAGCGCGAAGTGTCCGATGGCTAGTTCCGGATCGTGCGAGCGGGGCGGGTCAGAACGGCACTTCTGCCTGCAAGACTGAAGCCACGAACGAGTGCTATTGGGACTTGATCGCTGACAGCACTACCGAAA